>JACIWM010000017.1 GCA_014360945.1 Candidatus Bipolaricaulota bacterium | reverse complement strand
CTCGGCATGCACCGTGCCCTCGATCCGCACTTCTTCGCCGCGCCAGTCCAGGGTGGCGATGTTCTCTTCCCCTTCCACCCGAAAAACCTTTCCCGGTGCGGCGCGCATGGCATCCAAATCGAAGTACATCTCAACCTCCTACGCGGGAAAGTATAGCCCGGCGTTGAGATCAATACCCCCTCCCTCTACCATTGAGCCGCGAAAAGGAGGAAAAATGAAAGTGCTTCTAATCAAGGAGGTTCCGGGGCTGGGCACGCCGGGAGAGGTGGTGGAGGTGCGCGATGGTTACGCCCGCAACTACCTCCTTCCCAGGAAACTGGCGGTCCTGCCCACGCCACATGAGCTTGCCCGCTTCGCCAAAATCAAGGAGCGCTACGCCGCAGAACTTAGCGACCGCCGGACCAAAGCGAAAGCCCTGGCCGAGAAGCTCCAGGATGCGGAATTCGTTTTCCAGCGCCGTGTACACGACAAAGACAAACTCTATGCGGCGGTGCGCGCCCACGATCTCGCTCAGGCCATCGCTGAACGCTTCGGGGAAAAGATCCCGGTGGAGCACATAAAGCTCGAGCCGATTCATGAGCTGGGAACTTACACCGTGGAGATCCAGATTTACGAGGACATCAAGGCCACAGTACGGGTGAAGGTGGAGCCCGCGGCCTGATGCTTTTTGCCCGGGTCCTTCGGGCCGCGCTGGGCACGGGTCTTTCCCGCCTTACGGGATTGGCCCGGGATATAGCCATCGCTTATGCCTTCGGGGCCTCCGCCAGTTACGACGCGTTCCTGGTGGGGCTATTTATTCCCCAGGCCCTCCGCCAAGTGATCGGCGAGGCCGGCCTGGCCTCGGCCTTCATCCCTGTCTATGCCAAAGCCAAGGAGCGCGGGGAGGGTGCGGCCTTGGCCCGCTCCTTTTTCCGCCTTCTCTTATTTTTTCTTCCAGGATTGGCCCTCCTTGGGAGCCTTCTTGCCCGGGCCTATGTGCCGTTTTTGGCTGCCGGCTTTCCCCCCGAAAAAATGGGCGTGGCCATAAACCTCGCGGGTCTTCTTTTCCCCCTCATCATCTTTATCTCCCTTTCCGCGTTCCAAGCGGCGATCCTCAACGCCCACGGCCATTTTTTCTTGCCCGCTTTGGCTCCGGCCTTCCTCAATTTGGGAATGGTCGTGGGGGCCCTCTTCCTTTCCAGAATCTTTCAGCCGCCGATCATGGGGTTAGTAGTGGGAACTTTGGCGGGCGGAGCAATGATGTCCTTGGCCCTTCTCCCTTCTTTTCGCCAGCATTTGGGGCCAAAGACCCCCGGTCCTCTCATCCATCCGGACCTCGCGGAAGTGGGCCGACGCCTTATTCCCTGCCTTGCCGGGCTTGTCCTCGTCGAAGCCAACACCTTGGTGGATAACCGCCTGGCTTCCTATCTTCCCCACGGCGCCATCGCCACCCTCCAGTACGCCATGCGCCTTTTCCAGTTTCCCCTGGGGGTGCTGGCGGTGTCCGTGGCCACCGTAGCTCTTCCCGCGCTTTCCGAGCATTTCGCCAAAAATGAGGCGGAATCCTTCAAGAAAACGCTAGCCCGCGGATTTCTTCTGTGCGCGGCGCTCATGATTCCGGCGGCCTTGGGTCTTGTCATTTTGGCTGAGCCAGGAGTGGCCGTTTTGTTCGAACGGGGTGCGTTCGGGCCCGCTGATACCATCCGCACCGCCCAAAACTTGTGTGGCTACCTCGTCGGCCTTTGGCCTTACGCCTTGGTTTATCTTTTCTCCCGGGCCTTTTACGCCCTCGGTCGACCCGGACTGCCTCTGTTGGGCAGCTTCCTCGCCCTCCTTGTGAACATCGGCCTAAACCTTTGGTGGGTGAAGCTCTGGGGGACGTTCGGTCTGGCCCTGGCCACGGGTGTGGCCGGCTGGGTGGACGCCATTTTCTTGGCTGCACTTCTTTGGAGGAAGGTTCCGGGCTGGATCGCTTGGAGCGAAATTTTTCGCGTGCTTTTGGCGAGTGGGCTCATGGCCGGGTTGGTCTGGGCCATTTCTTTCAGCGTCGGCGCTTTGGGACCATGGGCTCAGGTCTTCTTAGGAGTGGGGGCGGGGCTTGCGGTATATGCAGGACTCGCTCGGCTTTTGGGGATCTGGTCGGCCCTCAGGGCCGGATGATCAGGCCGGAGTCCTCGGGAGGCTCGGGGAAAAGGCCCAATAAGGCCCGCACGAACCGACGCTCATCTTCAGGAATCCGCCAAGAGGAAAGCCAGGTTTTCAAGGCCCGCGCGGCTTCTCGCACCTCGTCGCGGCCTACCTTGCCTTCCTGAACTAGCTCCAAGAAAACCTGGCTCAAGGTTTTTCCCAACGGAGAAGGCGCGGCAGAAACGAGGACGATGGGGCTCAATGCCTCGTCAAGGTCGGCCAAGGCCCGCTCCACCTCCGCATCGGTGGCGAAGGTCTCGTGGAGGATGGCGGCCAAGACCTTGGCCAGGGCTCGCAAATACGGCCAAGGAAGCTCAGGATTGGCCCTCTGCCAAGCAGCCCAGGCCTCAGCCAGTTCCCGGCCGCGGCGTTCCCGCCACCGCGCCTCCGCCTCCACCAAATACGAGCAGGATGGAAGACACCGAACGGTGCGGCCCCGTTCCTTTCCGCAGCAGACGCTACAGATCCAACGCTCTAAAATAGGACAGCGCCGCTCTCCCGCGCGCTGGCCGCAAAGACCGCACCGCTCCGCTTTCAGCGGCCGAACATTTCCCGAACTTCTTTGGACATGCGGTCCGGCGTCCACCGCGGCTCCCAGACCAGGTTCACTTCCACGTCGTAGTCAGAAAACGCTTCCCTCAAAGCCTCCTCCACTTGGGCGGGGAGGAGGGCGGCCAGGGGACAGCCGGGGGTGGTGAGGGTCATGTCCACCACAATACGGTTCCCTTGGATCTGCACGTCATAAATGAGCCCGAGATCCACCACGTTGATCCCGAGCTCCGGGTCCACCACCCGGTCCCGCAGGACCGCCCGCACCTCCTCCGCGGAAGGATTCATTTTTTTCTCCTCTTGCTCAGGGCAAGGACGTCCGCGAGGGTCGCGTTCTCCAACTCCTCGAGGAGCTTTCGCTCCAAACGGTCCCAAAACGGCCAGGTGGGGCAGGATTTCTCCACGGGTTGGATCCGTGTTCCCCGGCCTCGCAGCTGGCCGTATGCCAATTCCAAAGCCTCGGGCTCCACAGCCCTGATCACCGCGCCCACCTTGATCTCCTCGGGCTTCTTGGCCAGGGTGTACCCACCCACCCGGCCTTTTTGGGCCTTGAGGAACCCGGCCCGGCGGAGATCCATGAGAAGGCGGCGAAGGAACGTCTCCGGAGCTTGATAGGCCTCGGCCAAGGTGTGGGCCGACTGGAAGGCCTCGGCATTGGTGGCCAAATCACAAAGTATCCGCAGTCCGTACACAATTCTTCTGCTCGTGAGCATAGCGGACCCCATTTTATCAACCCTCCGCAAGACGCGCCACAAACCGCGCGGCCTCCTCCCGAGCCCACCGATCAACCTCAAGAATGGACTCCAGTCCCCGTACTGGACCATTTTCGTGTTGAGAAAGTACCAAGGCAATCCCCTCAGCGATAGCCGTAAACGGAATTTTTCTTGCCAAAAAGGCCTGGACCAAAACCTCATCGGCAGCGTTGGCCACTGCCGGCGCTGTGCCCCCGGCTTTCCCCGCTTCCAAAACCGTCCAAAATGCCGGAAATTTCTCGCCGGGAATTTCCCGAAACGTCAGGGACAAAGGACTGAGGCACAACGGGATTTTCGGAGGAAGACGCTCAGGATAAGTGAGGGCAGCACGAATGGGAATGCGCATATCCGGCGTGGCCATTTGCGCCAAGATCGAACCATCCTGTAGCTCCACCAGCGCATGCACTACGGACTCCGGATGAAGCAGAACCCCAATTCTTTCCCAGGGCATGCCGAAAAGATGATGGGCCTCGATGACCTCGAAGGCTTTATTCACCAGGGTCGCGGAATCCACGGTGATGCGCGGCCCCATTTTCCACGTGGGATGACGTAAAGCTTCCTCGGGGGTGACTGTGGAAAGCTCCTTTTGGTCACGGTCGCGGAAAGGCCCGCCAGAAGCGGTGATCCAGATGCGCTCGACCTCTTCGCTCTTCACCCCGGAAAAAAGCTGCCAAAGGGCGGCGTGTTCGGAATCCACGGGGATGATCTGGTCGGGGAATTTCCGCACAGCCATGACGAGCTCCCCGCCCACCACCAGTGATTCTTTATTCGCCAAGGCCAGGCGTTTTCCGGCTTGCAGCGCACTCAAAGTTGGAAAAATTCCGACCGCGCCCACCACCGCGTTCAGGACCAAATCGACTTTGGGCAGGGAAGAAAGCTCTACCAATCCTTCCGGGCCGTAGCGCACCCGCGCCTCCGGGTAGAGTCTTTTGAGCTTTTCAGCAGATTCAGCGTCGGCTACAGCCAAATCCAAAACGCCGAATTCGCGAGCTTGGTGAGCCAAGAGCTCCACGTTTTTTCCGGCAGCGAGGGCCACAACGTGAAAGCGTTCGGGAGAGCGGCGAATCTCCTCCAGTGCTTGAAGGCCGATGGAGCCGGTGGAGCCAAGGACGGCGATCCTCATCCCACCGGCTGGGGGATGAACCCTGCCAGGATGCGGTCCACGTCCTCTTTGTCCAAGGTCTCCCGGCGCAGAAGTTCCTCAGCCAGACGATCCAGGGCCGCCCGATAGCGGCTGATCAAATCCTTGGCCCGCGCATAGGCATCTAAAACCAGGCGCCGGATTTCCCGATCGATGGCGGCCGTGAGCTCTTCCGAATGTTCATCGCTTTTCACGATCTCTTCCCCTAAGAATATGTTGGTCCGTTCCTTACCGAGACTCAACGGACCGAGCTCTTCGCTCATCCCGTACTCCACGACCATGCGTTTTGCCAATTCTGTGGCGTGTTTGAGGTCCTCGGCCGCGCCGGTAGTTTGGTCGCCGAACACCACTTCCTCCGCGGCTCGGCCGCCCAAAAGCACGGTGAGACGCTCCATGAGCTCGGACTTCGTGAGAACATAGCGGTCCTCAGCGGGGAGCTGAAGGGCGTACCCAAGGGCTCCCATTCCCCGCGGGACAATGGTCACCTTGAGAAGGGGATCGGTGTTGGGAAGGAGCTTACTCACCAAAGCGTGCCCGGCTTCGTGGTAGGCGATCCTGCGGCGTTCTTCATCCTTTATATACATGCCCTTGCGTGCAAGGCCGGTGATGACTCGCTCCAGTGCCTCCTCAAAATCAGACATTTCGATGGCGGGCTTGTTTTTGCGGGCCGCCAAAAGCGCCGCTTCGTTGCACAGATTCTCCAAATCCGCACCAACGAAGCCAGGGGTACGGCGCGCGAGAACGCTCAAATCCACATCCGGCGCGAGCTTCTTGTTGCGGGTATGTATCCGAAGGATGGCCTCCCGGCCCCGAAGATCCGGGGGCGGGACCACGATCTTCCGGTCGAATCGGCCCGGCCGAAGAAGGGCAGGATCAAGCACGTCCGGCCGGTTCGTGGCGGCGAGGACGATCACACCTGTGTCGCCCTCAAATCCGTCCATCTCCGCCAAAAGCTGGTTTAGGGTCTGCTCGCGCTCATCATGCCCTCCGCCGATCCCTGCTCCGCGCTTGCGTCCCACTGCGTCAAGCTCATCGATGAAAACGATGCAGGGAGCATTGGCCTTGGCCTTCTGGAACATGTCCCGCACCCGCGCCGCACCAACCCCCACAAACATCTCCACGAAATCCGAACCGGAGATGGAGAAAAACGGGACCCCGGCCTCCCCAGCGATGGCCCGGGCCAGCAGGGTCTTCCCCGTCCCCGGCGGGCCCACAAGGAGGATCCCCTTGGGAACCTTCGCCCCAAGGCGCGCGAATTTCCCGGGGTTTTTAAGGTATTCCACGATCTCCTGAACCTCTTCCAAAACCTCGTCGATCCCGGCCACATCCTTGAACGTGACCTTGGTGTACTCCTTGGTGACGAGCTTTGCCCGGGATTGAGTGAATGTAAAGGCGTTCGTGCCCTGGACCCGCCGCATCATCCAGCTCCAGAAGGCGATGACGAGTATCACCGGGAGGATGTAACCAAGAAGGGTGAGGAACCAGCCGGCTCCTGAAGAAGACTGGAACTGAATGGAAACGCTGTTATCTTCCAAAAGCTTTATCAGCTCGTTGTAAGATGTGGAGCTCTCCGGCGGGCCCTGGGTGGAGAAGCGTTCGCCGGTTTTGAGCACCCCTTCGATCTTCGCTCCCTGAATGAGAACCTCCGCAACATTTCCGGCCCGCACCTGATCAAGGAAGTGGGAATAGCTGAAGGAATTGGTGCGGCTGATCGGGCTTCCTTGAAAGAGTTGGAAAAGCAAAAACACGACCAGGCCCAGCACCAAAAGGAAGGTGATGAGCCGGAGATTCCACGGCGTTCCCATCGGTCTCTTTTCCATCGCGATGCATTTTAGCCCCCAGGATGGGCCGGCTCAAACGCGGACCATGCGGACTTATTCAGCGCCAAACGCCCGGGATGGCCGCCCCGCAGCGGGGACAGTGGCCATCGAGGATGGCGTTTTCCAGAACGTAGAATCCGTAACGCCGAACAAGGGTTCGGCCGCAGGAAGGACAAAGCGTATCCTCCCCTTCACCAGGAACGTTTCCCAAATACACAAAATGGAGCCCTGCGGAAAGCCCGATTTCCCTGGCGCGACGTAACGTGGAAAGCGGGGTGGGAGGAAGATCCCAAACCTTATAGGCCGGCACAAACCGGGAGATGTGCCAGGGAATGTCCGGGGAAATTCCGGCAAGGAACTCCGCAATCCATCTTAACTCTTCTTCCGAGTCGTTCCGTCCGGGGATGACGAGTGTGGTGACTTCCACCCAAATCCCGGCCTCCCACATGCGGGTGATCGTGTCCAAAACGGGCTGCAGCGAGGCCCCACAATGGCGGTGATAGAAATCTTCGGAGAAACTTTTGAGATCAACGTTGGCCGCGTGGAGCCAGCCCTTGGCTTCCGCCAGAGCTTCCGCGGTCATGAAACCATTGGTGACAAAGATATTTTTGAGCCCTTCCTGAGCCGCGAGCCTTCCCACGTCCTCGCAGAACTCGAAGAACACGGTGGGCTCGGTGTAGGTGTAGGAAATGGAGCGAGCTCCCGTGCTTCTTGCCGCCTCCACGATCTCCTCCGGCTCCACCTGTTCGCCCACGATCCGCCCGCCATGCTCCCGGGGGAATTGAGAGATCTCGAAGTTCTGACAGAAATCGCAGCGGAAGTTGCAGCCCACCGTGGCAATGGAAAGTGTTCCTGTTCCGGGAAGGAAGTGGAAAAGCGGTTTTTTCTCCACGGGATCGAGGGCCTGGGAGACGATGCGGCCGTAGACAAGGGAGTAAAGTTTTCCGTCCCGGTTTTCACGGACACCGCATACTCCGCGTCCGCCGGGCGCGATCACACAGCGGTGCGCGCAAAGCCCACAGCGCACGCGTCCTTCACCAATTCCTTCCCAGAGCCGGGCCTCTCGCATCGCCTCCCATCCTAACCCGTCTCCCTGACCCCACCAAATTTGGACATTTGTCCAAAACCCTAGACATCCGTGTCCTAGGCGTTATATAATGCAGAAGAGCCCGGTGAAAAGGAGGTGATGTTCGGAAAAACGCAAGTTAAAGGAAATGCGAGGTCGAGGAAGGAGGTCGAATGACGCGTAGAGTCTTTTTAATACTTTTCCTTTTCAGCGGGTTGGTTTTTGGGCAGGCCCTGTCCGGAAACTGGTCGGCGAAGATTTCCCTCCTTCCCCCGCCGGTAAGCTTGGCCTCAACAGAGTTCTCTTTGCAGGGCAAGCTCTTTGATTGGACGTTCGGGGGTAAGGCGGAGTTCTTCGGGACCGACGGCTGGGTCTGGCAAACCTTCACCGCCCAAGGAGCCCTCGGCCCACTGGATAGCGAATGGACAATTCTTTTCGGTCCCTTGGCACCGGCCTTCCTCTATGCATTGGGCAAAACCAACGTCACCATCTCCGGCCTTGATCTCACGTTCTATTCCGTTCTTCTCGGGCCGAACGTTCCGCCTTATGTGTTCACAGGCGGGCCCTCGGGCGGGATGGTCGTGGAGGGAAAGACCAAGATAGATGACCTCACCCTGAACCTTGTGGTGGGCTTCGGCGCCCGCAAACAGGACTTCGCCATCGTCTATTCCGGCGACGGCACCTACACCAAGACTTTCCCCATCGATCCCTTCCCTGGCGGGTTCGAGTTCACATACTTGGAACTTTCTGCTGAAGGCATCCCCTTCTGTTGCGGGATTTCCTTCGATCTGGGCTTTTCTTTCACCAAGGAACTCGGATTCGATAGCCTCACTGCCACCCTTAAGTCTATCCCGCTTTGCTGCGGGATCTCCTTCGACGTCGAGGTGGCTTTCGAAACCGAGGCGAAGACCGTGAACATCAAGCCCAAGTGGGAGGGGATTACCGGTTGCTTAACCGTCTACGGCGACGTGAAGGCAAGCGGCGCGGCCATCCAGGGTCTCGAACTTTACGGCTGGAAGATCCGCTGTGACCTTGGCGACTGCATCTATGCGGAGTTCCTCACCGCCCTCAATGTGACCAAGGTGGAGGAGATCATCGGCGACGTTTTCCAAAACAACGAGTTCGAGTACGTGAAGCTTGGGTTCTGCGGGGCCGGCTGTTGCGGCGGACAGTGGACCTTGGGGATCAACCTCTTCTTCAAGCCCAGTGGCACCTTGTTCGGTCTGAGCCGGGTCCTCTTGGACGCGAGCTTCCCGATCATGGCCAACCTCACCGTGGATCTTGGGCTTTCCGCCCAGGTGGGTGCCCAGGCCGGTCTCACCGTGGGCTGGACCTTCACCTTCTGAGGGGGTGAGCCATGCTCAAGCGCGTCCTTTTGGTCGGACTGATCCTTGGGGCGTTAGCCCTCTCGGGGTGTCTTTTCGTGCGGGCGCCGGAAACCGGGGTCATCGAAGGGTACGTGACTAACCACCTTTCCGGCGAGCCCGTGGTGGGCGCAGTGGTGAGGGCCTGGCCCATGGACGGCGAGGCTCCCAGGTACACGGTGATTTCCGATTACTACTCCCCAACAGCCGTGACTAACTCCGATGGTTACTACCGATTGGTGGTGCCCGAAGGGCTGTACGTGGTGGAGGTGCGGAAAGAAGGGCACGCCACCTCCCGTGTGGAGGGCGTGAAGGTGGGAAGCACAACCCGTCTGAACATTGTGCAGAAACCCGTGTTCAACCCCAACTGGCCCGTGGAACCTCCCGAAGTCACGGTGACCGGGGTCACGGAGGGAATGACCATTACCGAACCGATCGAGATCAGCATCGAGGCCCAAGGCCCCAACGACATCCAGCTCATTTACGCTGCGTTCGGAAAAATGCCGGGTGCCTCTTGGCTTACCGCTCCCCGCGAAGTTTTCTTTTCCACTCACTCCACCGGCACCTTCATCCTTGATCCCACCGCATACGGTGTGTCTGGAGAGACCACGTTGGAGATTGTCGTGTATGACCAAAACGACAACCGTACCCATGTGATTTTCCACGTTTATGTGCAGCCGGCGGAGACACCGGCCACCGTCGCCCCGCCTTCGCTCGTTCCTGGCACCCCCATGGCCAGGGCTGTGACCCTTTCCAAGCAGGTGGCGTTCATGGCCCTGGAGCCCGAGGCTGCTCCGGCCGGAGCCAACATCTACGTGGAATTGCGCTGGGCAAAATCTCCTGATGACGTATCAGATCCGCCCGGGACCCCTAGCCCCACACTTACCGGATATCGCGTTTATCGCAAGCTTGCCGATGAAGATGAGTTCAAACTTATTGGCACCGTAGCGGCTGTAGGCATGCCTGAGTACACCTACCGCGACGGAAGCGCAGATCTCAAGGTAGGTGTGGAAGCTAAGTATCGGGTCACGGCGTACAAGGGCGAAGCGGAGTCCGAGTACATCGAAGCTTCCACCACGCCTCTTCCGCCTTGGGATGTAAAACTCCTTGAGCCGGCCGACGAGTCCACCGGCGTTTCCTTGACCCCCACCTTCCGCTGGCAGCCCACCCAGCTGGTAGGTGAAGTTCAAGTCTATCGGCTTTGGCTCTGGGACGCCGTCCACGGCTGGGGCTGGGCCCTCATTAGCCCCACCTTGCAGAATGTGACGGAGTGCCCATGGAGCCAGCTTTACGTTTACCCCGAGTATCCGACGAGCGGCACCCCTTGGGAACGACTCCAGCCGTATCGCACGTACGAGTGGTACCTGGACTACGCCGTGGCCTTCGATGCCTATCCCACGTGGACGGCGGCTTCCGTGGCCGTGAACGACGGCGTGACTAAGGACTTCCCCACGGTGCTTCCCGCGGAGATGGCCCAGTTCACCACCGGTGAAAGGTGAGGGAGGTGAGTGAAATGACCAAGCGGATTTTTGTGTTTGGCTTGATCGGCTTAGCGTTAATTTTGGCCGGCTGCGGCACTTTGTTTGGGCCCGGCCCTAAAAACATCGCCAACAACCCCATCCCCCTCACCCCGGTGGATCCCTCCGCCATTCCCGCCATGGAGACGCTGCCCGTAAGAATCGATGGCGACTACATCCAGGGCGAGATCATCGTGGGCTACCGGGATGAAGCTTCCCTCTACCAGGTCCTCTCTTTGGTCAACGGGAGGATCAAACATCAAACGCCCCAAATCAACGCGGCTTTGGTGGAGCTGAGCGGAATGAGCGTTCCCGAGGCCTTGGGCCGCATCGCCTGGGCCGTGCGCCGCGGGGAACTCAAAGGAATCCGCTACGCTGAGCCCAACTACCTGCGCGAGCTCATCGAGCCCCTTCCCGCCACAAACCCTGAGGTGATGGGCGCGATCCTCCCCAAGGTCTACGATCCCAATATTGATCTTCGTCCATACCAGTGGGGCTTGGATGCCGTGCGGGCTGAGGAAGCTTGGAATTACGCGACAGGCCAGGGGATCATCGTGGCTGTGGTGGATACCGGTGTGGACGGTCTCCACCCGGATCTTGAAGGCCAAGTCATTGGCGAATGGTTCGACGCCTGGAATCTGACATGGATTTCTGGTTACGATTCCAGCTGGGAACCCGTTTATAGCTCGGTTTATCAACGCTGGTTTGAGGGTTCCCATGGAACTCACGTGGCCGGGATCATCGCCGCCAAGAACGATGGAGTGGGCGTGGTAGGCCTTGCCCCGGCTGTCCAGATCCTCTCGATTCGCATTTTCTCGCCCGACCCTGTGTTGGCCGGGAGGACTTACTTTGTGGGCGACTACAACGCAGCCGTAGGGATCATCGAAGCTGTGGAGTACGGCGCCCGGGTGCTCAATAACTCCTGGGGTGGCAAAGGCTACTCTCAAACCCTCAAGGCTGCCATCGACTACGCCCTCATGAATGGCGCCGTATTCGTAGTCTCCATGGGCAACTCTTACCTGGACGAAGTCGGCTATCCCGCCGGATATCCGGGCGTGATCGCCGTGGGTGCCACCAACGCTCAAGACAAGAAGGTAGATTTCTCCACCGTGGGCGGCCACATCTCCGTTAGCGCCCCGGGTGACCGAGTCCTCTCCTGTGTCCCTCGCTGGATGGAGCAGGATGGCACCGGTCTTCCCTTGCTCTACGACTACTGGGGTGGGACGTCCATGGCCGCACCCCATGTCTCGGCTTTGGCGGCCATGGTACTGGAGCGAAATCCCACGGCCACGCCGTATCAGGTGAAGCGCATCATTGAACAGACGGCCACGGATATCGAGGCCCCCGGGTTCGA
The DNA here is from genome assembly GCA_014360945.1 of Candidatus Bipolaricaulota bacterium. Classification (GTDB taxonomy): domain Bacteria; phylum Bipolaricaulota; class Bipolaricaulia; order Bipolaricaulales; family Bipolaricaulaceae; genus DTER01. Next base: position 7,339 of record JACIWM010000017.1, on the reverse strand, counting down.
TCAGCGCACCGGTTATGGCCGTATCGATGCCGCCCACGCCGCGCAGACCACAACCTTGCCCGGCGAGGGCGCTTCCGTGGCTGTATTCGCAGTCACGAAGAGTTCCGGTTTCCCCATCCCCTACATGGACATCACCCTCCGCAAGAACGGGATCGATCGCTATTTCGGCCAGACCGACTTCGAGGGCTACTATCACGGATTCTTCTCCGATTGGGGTTACGGCTTCTTCCTTGAGATCGAGCCCGGAATCTACGAGGTGATCATCGGTGGCGAGGATACCACGCTGTACTGGTGGAGCTGGATGCGGGTGGCCAACCGAGTCACGGCCAGAGAAACGGTCACCCTCGGCCCAGGCATGAACGATCCGGTGGTCCTCGAAGTCAACACCACCCTTCAGGTCACCTTGACCTGGGACGAACCCGTGGATCTTGACCTCGCCGTGTGGGAATATGACCCGGTCAATGGCACGTATGTGTGGAGCACGCCGAAGACCGGAGCCCTGTGGGGCACATTCTCCGGAGATGCCCAAACTGGTGGAAGCGAAACGTATACCCTCGTCGTTCCTCACTGGGACTGGGATGTGTACCTGCTTGCAATCGACGCTAGCAACGCTTCCGCAACTGCCACTGCTTCAATAACCGTGATGCAGAACGGAGTGACAGAAGTTTACGGACCTTACAGCGTACAAGCGGGTGGTTTTTATCCCTCCAACACCTGGGAAGGCTGGTGGGAGAACACACCGCACCCGTTCTTTGGCGTGACCGGTCCCGGCGGGCCCGTGGTGTACTAGGCTGGGCAAGGCTTGTTGAAAGGGCCGGGAAAAACCCGGCCCTTTTCTTTTTAGCCCGACTATAATGCACGATGAAGATGGGGGCCATGGAGGCCATTTCCAAGGCTTGGGAGCTTTTGAAGTCCCGGCCAAATCTCCTTTTACCGTGGCTCGTAGCCAGCGGCTTTCCGCTTCTTGTTTGGTCTCCGGTCGTTTTCTTCGCCTCCGAGCCGGGGTGGAACCTGGATGAGGGCCAGCTTGTTGGGCTAGGCATCGTTTTCTTCCTGATTTGGTCTGGTCTTTGGGCTTTGGCCGCAGGGTCTACCGTGCTCGCCGTGGAGGCACAAGCCACGGGAAAAGAACGGAAGTTCCGCGAAATCTTGCGGGAGGCGCTGGCGCGCACACCCTCGCTTTTTCTCCTGGATCTTGTTTTGCTCCTATTCATAGGTGTCACCGTGGTCCTTCCCGGGCTCATTGCCTATCTGCTTTTCCACAGCGTTATTCCTTTGCTCATCCTTTCCTGGATCGGGATCGGAATAGTATGGGGAGCAATTGTGCTTGTGCGAACTTCCATGGCCGGAACAGCGCTTCTCGTGGACAGAATGGGGATTGTGAAAGCAATAAGTGCCGCTTGGAATATGGCAAAAGGAAGGTTTTGGTCCTTACTGGGCCTTTTCATCCTTCTTGTACTGGCTATGTCCTCCCTTTTGGGAATCATTCCTTATTTGGGCTGGATATTTGAACTTGCTGTAGATACCGTCAGTAATTGTCTCTACGTCGCTGCAGTGGCCTTTATTTACGTGAGCGCGGGCGAAGCTACATTTGCTTATGAAAGGCCATGAAGGAGGCCGGGTAAGAGACACGGCCAGGGTGGACGCTTAGACCATTGCTATTGGCAATCCCATTCGGAATGGGCACAGGGATCGGAATATTTAAGCTTTCCTGCCGGAGATTTCCCCTCCGTTCACTTTGCGCCTGGCTCCAGAAACGTCATTTTTCGCGACGATTCACAAGGACCATCTATATGCCGCTTTCGGTGAGGGAGGATTGGCCGTGTTTCAACTTGTGCCGAGAAAAAACGAAGAGGGAACCCGGGAGGGACCAAAAACGTATTATTAAAGGAAGGGGGTGGTGGTATGCACAAGTTTCTTTTGGCTTTGGGAGCTTTGGGGCTAGTGGTGGGTGCGCTGGCCCAACCCAGCGCGTGGCACACCATAGAGCCCGAACCTAACCCATACGGCTGGCATAACACCCCGGTAACCATCACTATCGAAGCCCCCGGTGGTGATGACCTTCAAGCTTGCTACCGTCTCAACGGCGCCGGGCCATTCTGTCAGACCCCGCCGGTGGTGCTGCATCTTTCCTCCGAAGGGATCCACACCGTGGAATATTGGGCCAAAGATGATACGGGAGAAAGCCCGCACACGACGATAACCGTGCGCATCGATCTCACCCCGCCGGTGATCCACATCAGAAGTCCCGCCGAGGACACCAAATATCTCCTGCACCAGACCGCAACCGCTGACTGGTTCGCCTACGACAGACTCTCCGGGATCGATGTCGTGGACGCCACCGAGGAAAGCGGCCGCCCCATCGACACTTCCACCCCGGGATTCCAAACCTTCTGGGTCTTCGCCCAGGATCGGGCGGGCAATACCGCAAGAAAAGAGGTGGACTACCAAGTGATTTGCCTTATCGAGACCGTTCTTCCCAGCGGATATTTCCTGGACAGAGTCCTTCCTCCGGAGGAACAGATCCTCGCCGGGCGATTTACCCTCAAGGCCCATTATGTCCAAGGGGAATCAATCACTATTGCTTTTCTTCTTCGTGACGCCCTGGGCCAGGCCGGGCCATGGACGCGACCGAACGTGCTCATCACCCAGGTTCGCCCGGATCCCGAGTTCGGAGAGAAACACACGATTTGGGCCTGGCTCATGATCCCCTACGATGAAGACGCCGGGTTTTATAGGCTCGTTTACGACACCAGCGAACGGGAGCCCGGAATCTACGATCTCTGGCTCGGCTTCGGCGATGGACAAAGCGAACGAATCCGGATAGAAATATTGCCGAAATCCTGAGGAAAAAGGCGGTTAAACTTTGCCTTGTGGAGTGGCGTGAGATCGTAGAACGTTGTGAACAAATCCTTCGTCGGGTTCCACCGCATGTGATTGTTGTGGCCGCGGGAAAGGATCGCCCTCCTGAGGAGCTGCGCGCCGCAATTTCCGCGGGAATCCACCACATCGGCGAAAACTACGTTCAGGAAGCAGAGAAAAAGAAGGCGGTGATCCTTGAGCCTGTTACCTGGCACATGATCGGCCGGCTCCAGAAAAACAAAGCGAACAAGGCAGCGATTCTCTTCGATTGGGTGCAGACCGTGGACTCCTTGGAGCTCGCCCGAAAGCTTTCTTCCGCGGCGGCCCGCGCCGGAAAAATCTTGCCTGTGCTCATCCAAGTTAACATCGGCCGTGAACCACAAAAGGCCGGGGTCCTCCCCGAAGAGGTTCTTCCCTTGGCCCAGGCCATCCAAGATTTGCCTTACCTGGAATTGCGTGGGCTCATGGCCATTCCCCCCGCTCCGGAGAAACCCGAGGATTCCCGCCCTTATTTCCGGGCCATGCGTAAGCTTTTTGACGAACTTCGCGCTGAAGGTTTCCCACTGGATACTTTGTCCATGGGGATGAGCGCAGACTGGGAGGTGGCCATCGAGGAAGGAGCCACCATGATCCGGTTGGGCACGGCCCTTTTCGGGCCCCGGCCTTCACCTTAAAAGCCCCGGTTTGATAGAATCAGGGCGTTCTCGGAGGAAAAAGATGCCCAAATTTTTTGGCACTGACGGTGTGCGGGGAAAAGCTGGAGAAGAACTGACGGTTGACCTAGCTTTAGCTTTGAGCCGGGCCGCAGCCCTGGCATTTCGGCCAAAGAAAGTCCTATTGGCCAGAGACACGCGCCTTTCCGGGCCAGCCTTAAGTGCGGCCTGCGCCGCCGGCCTCGCCTCCGTAGGGGCTACCGTATTCGACGCCGGAATCCTCCCGTCTCCGGCCGTATCTCATCTTGTGGCCCGGGAAAAATTCGACCTCGGCCTTGTCATCTCTGCCTCCCATAATCCGCCCGAGGATAATGGCCTTAAATTCTACAATCCCGAGGGATTAAAACTCGCCGTTGCGGAAGAGGAAAGGGTCGAGGCTTGTCTGAGCTTGAACCACACCGGCCAAAGTTTCGGGAATATCCGCACCTTTTCCGAGGCGCAGGAACGATATTTTGAGCTTTTGCGAACCTGGGTTAAGAGTCCGAGGTTTTCCGGACTAAAAATCGTTTTGGATTGTGCCTTCGGAGCCACGGCAATAGTGGCCCCGGAGATATTTCGAGAAAGCTGCGCGGAGATCCACCTTCTGGGTGCTGAGCCCGATGGAGCAAGGATCAACACAAGCGGAGCGGCATCCCCCGCCCTTCTTTCCCGAACGGTGCGCGAACTATCCGCTGATCTTGGAATCGGCTTCGACGGTGATGGCGACCGCGCCCTTTTTGTGGACGAAACCGGAACGATCGTGGAGGGCGATCAACTCATGGCCGCCCTTGCCCCTTATCTTTTGGGATGGGGCGAGATCCGCAAGAAAGCCGTGGTGTTCACAGTTCTTGCCAATCTCGGGACGGAGGCATACCTTCGGGAACAAGGCTTCGAAGTCCTTCGTGTCCCGGTGGGCGATAGATTCGTGGCCTGGACCATGCGGGAGCACGCGATCGATCTCGGCGGCGAGCCCTCCGGCCACATCGTCTTCCGCCGCTATTCCACCACCGGCGACGGAATTCTCACCGGGCTTTTGGTCCTTTCTTATCTCGCTCGCCTGGGAAAGACTTTACGAGAACTGGTTTCTCCGGTTCCCATGTACCCCCAGGTGAGAAAAGATGTGCCCGTAGCAAATCGCGGGGCCGTTATCCACCATGAGCTTGTCCAAAACGCATTGGCGGAGGTGGAGCAAATGCTTTCCGGACGTGGTCGAGTGGTGATTCGCCCCTCGGGAACCCAGCCCGTTGTGCGCATCATGGCCGAGGGCCCAAATGAGAAAATTCTACGGGAGGCGGTTGATAAATTGGCGGAGGCTGTGCACCGTGCCGCAAAAATCATCGCCGACCGCAACGCCTCTTAGGTTTTTCTTCGCCCACGTATTTCTCAGGGTTGCGCTCGAACTCCGCTTTGCACCCGGGCGCGCAAAAATAATACGTTTTCCCTTGGTACTCGGCCTTGGCCGGCGCCGTGGCCGGATCCACTTCCATCTTGCACACCGGATCAATCACCTTCTGTGCTATCTCCACCTCCTACGCCATCAGTATAGCTTGCTTTTATCCCACGCGAAGGTCACGTGTCCTTAGGACTCCGGCGTTTTCAGGGAAAATTACCGGGAAAAGGAGAAAAGATGCAGCTTGGGAAAATTCCACGGGTTAGACTCGGAGAGTATCCTACGCCTTTGGCCGAACTTCAGAACTTTTCGCGCATGTTTCGCGGCCCACGGCTTTTCATTAAACGCGATGATCTGGTGGGATTCGCCTTGGGCGGGAACAAGGTGCGAAAGCTGGAGTATGCTTTGGCCGAAGCCCTTTCCCAGCGGACCACGGTGGTCATTACAAGCGGTGCCACCCAGAGTAACCACGTCCGTCTCACCATTGCCTGTGCCAATCGTTTGGGCCTTCGCACCGTGGCCGTCTTGCGTGGAGAAAAGCCAGACGTTCCCACGGGAAACCTCCTTTTGGACCGAATCTTGGGCGTAGCGGAGATTCATTGGGTGAATCCCAAGGAGTACGCGACCCGGGAGGAATTGGTGCGGGCTACGGAAGAGCGGGCTTTGGAATTGGCGGAGGAGCTTCGGCGCCGCGGAGAAAATCCCTACGTCATCCCCAACGGTTGCAAGCCGTTGCACTCAGCTTTGGCCTATGCCGGCTGTGTTATGGAGATCCTGGAACAAATGCGGGCCATGAACCTCGCTCCGGATGTCATTGTCACCGCTTGCGGCACCGCCGGAACCCAAACTGGGCTCGTCCTCGGCTCCCTTCTTTTCGCCCAGGGTCAGATTCGGGTTGTAGGGATCAGCGTTTCCGGAAAAGCCGAAACCTTAAAGGAACGCATCCGCCGAAACCTTGAAGAAGCCTTGCGGTTCCTTGGGGTGAACATTGCCGTGCCTTCGCAATCCATTGAGGTTTACGATGACTATGTCGGGCCGGGCTATGCTATCCCCACGCCGGAAATGCGGGAAGCGGTGGAGTTTTTGGCCCGCACCGAAGGAATCCTTCTGGATCCGGTGTACACAGGAAAGGCCATGGCCGGACTTTTGGATCTTCTGCGCCGCGGTGCCTTTAAGGACGCGAAGAACATTGTGTTCCTCCACACCGGTGGCATTCCCGCCCTTTTCGCTGATACCCAAGCTCCAGTCTTCTATGCCCAGCTTCCTTTATAAGGACGTCACGACTCAGAAGGGCAAAAATTTTCGAAAGCGTAAAGTTTCGCAACTGCTCCTACAACGTGAACAGATGTCCCACTTTGAAGTATTGGCGATTGGGGGTAGGATGTTAACTATGCTTTTGGTCGCCATCAAAGGAGGTGATTAGCGATGGCGACCTTGAAGAAAGCGTTGCAAATCGCGGGAATTGGCGTATGGGGTATTGTGGGATTAGCATGCAGTAATACATGGAGTGAGTCTTTGTGTCCTCCCCAAGAACCTTCTACCTTCTGCACGCTAGAACCACTGGGCTGCGAAACAGGAGGATTTGATCTAGCGTTTAGTGTAGATGGTCGGTTTCTTGTTACGATATCAGACCCACCAAACAACATTGTTCGAGTTTGGGATGTTCGCACATTTACAGAGGTTGCCGTGTTTCAGGCCCCGGAGGGCAGCATGCTTCTGCAAGCCCGACTTACCCCAGACAACAAACGGCTTCTAGGCGCTATTTTTCCCGTACCTTTTGCCAGCCAAGAACTCCCTACCGAAATAGTATTGTGGGAAATAACCTCGGGAAGCCGACGGGCGGTTATAAGAGAACACATTCAGTGGATCGCTCTTAGTCCGGATGGCAAGTGGTTAGCCACCGCCTCCTTTCACAACAATTTGGTCAAGATCTGGGATTTCGCCCAGCTCAAAGAGGCGGAGGTTATTGCTATAGATAAACCAGAATTCCTTATGTTTAGCCCTGTTGACAGCCTTTTAATTGTCAGCGGAAGGAAAGGCGCGATTTTTGATATGAAAAATAAGGAATTGGTCGCCATACTCAGTGAAGTTTTTGGACCATTTGCTTTCAGTCCAGACGGAGGTTTGTTGGCCTTCGCCCTTCCCGATGGATCCGTCAAACTATGGGATACGAATTCGTGGCGAGAACTTTATGCTTTCGTGGGTCATCGAAACCAAATATGCTCGCTGAGCTTTTCTCATGATGGTCGCTTTCTTGCCTCAAGCGCTAAAGATCAAATGATAAAAATCTGGGACGTGGTCAAGAAGGAAGAAGCGTATGAAATTAACATATGGAAGATGTTTGGCCTGAGCGAAGGGTATCCGGCCGAACTACGCGCGGTGGTGGAAACGGTTA
>JACIWM010000169.1 GCA_014360945.1 Candidatus Bipolaricaulota bacterium | reverse complement strand
ATCCTGTTGTTTTTATCTGCCACTTCATCTATCCAGATTGTGCTTTCTCGATTGTTAATCCAATTTTTTAATCTTCCCTGCATCCTTTCATTGCAAATCTCACATCTCTCTTTCTCAATGGGTTTTGCCCTTAACTTGCAAAAGGGGCAAATATCTTCTCCTTCTTGTGGGGTGGGCATCTTTGGATTATCAGCTATTATTTTTTCCTTTTTTTTATCGATAAAAAGTGTAGGGGTTATTTTCGGGTAAGCACGTCTGGATGATGCGAATTTAAGTTCACTGGCAAGTACTGTAAGCGTGCTTGAGGGTTTGCTCAAAGTGAAAAAAGGCCACAATTCATTTTCACTCTCTTCTAAAACCATCTCTAAAGCTTCTTTCGCACATTGACTTGCAAGTTCTTTCGCTCGGTCAAACTCTGGGAAGGTGAAACAAATACCGTTTATATCTTCATAAATTGCATTTCCAACAGGAATCTCATCCTCAAACTTTCCTTTTAATTTCTCTCTTACTTTATCAATGATTTTCTTTCTTGCTTTAATTTCTGCAATTTTTCTCCCTTTGTTTATGAATTCTATTCCATTCCAGAATATTCCGAATATCCTCCATTTGGGCCTCCATTCGGGATTTTTTGGGATATTTGCCCCACAAACCTTTGCCGCCAAAAGGGACTTAAACATAGATGCAGTTGAATATGAATGATCCCAGAGAGTAACATCATTAGAGGGAATTCTTGTCTCTCCAAGACTATGATAAAAGGTCACTTGGAGTTCTTTCATTAGCATCTTTCTAAAAAGGCTTAAATTTACTACTCCAAAAATGTAATCTTTAAAAAGTCTTATTAGGATGGTTTGCAGATCATCAAACTCTCTTTGGAGACAATTCAGATGGATTTTTTCTTTCGGATAACCAAATGGTGATGATATAATAGTGTTTTTCATGGGTTGCTTT
>JACIWM010000168.1 GCA_014360945.1 Candidatus Bipolaricaulota bacterium | reverse complement strand
CTCCAACCACGGTGGTCTTGCCCGTGCCGCCTTTCCCGGAGATGACCGAAAGCTCAATCATTCCCTCTCCTTTGTAGAGCCAAAAGAATGTCCTCAAAAAGTTTGCGCAACGGTTCCCGCCACTCCGGAAAGGCCTCTACCAAGGGAATTCCGTTGGCATAGGCTTGGGCGATGTCTTTGTCCCAAGGGATGCGGAGCAGCACGGGAACACGTTTCTCTTCACAGAAACACTCCACATCGTCTGTGCCCACACCCCACTTGTTCACCACCACGCCCGCCGGAATGCCGAGGACCTCGGTCACGGCCAATGCCGCTTGCAGATCATGGAGCCCAAAAGGGGTGGGCTCGGTCACAAGCACTACGTAATCCGCGCCCCGGACCGCCTCGACCATTGGGCATCCTGTTCCCGGAGGGGAATCAAGGATTACGATCCTTCCAGAATCGGCCATCTTCTTCAGAGCACGGATCACTGGGGTTGCCCGAGGCTCTCCCACATTGAGGATGCCCCGAAGGAAAGGAAGTCCCTTTCCTTCGCCACGCTCAACCAAGCCGATGGCTCTCGGCACCTCCCGAATGGCCACGGTTGGGCACACCAAGCGGCAAAGCCCGCAACCATGACAGAGTTCATGATGGAAGAAAACCTTGCGTCCGATGACCACCAAGGCCCCGTAACGACAGGCCTCGGCACAAGCCCTACAACCATGGCATGCCTGCGGATCCACCTCCGGCACGAGGATTTCCACGGGCTTTCGCTCGTGGATGACCGGGGAAAGGAAAATGTGAGCGTTCGGTTCCTCCACGTCGCAATCCACAAGTTCCACCGGATGTGTTTCAGCGAGGGCGAGGGCCAGGGATACGGCCAAAGTGGTCTTGCCAGTGCCACCTTTTCCCGAGGCGACGGCGATGCGCAAAGGGGTCAGTGGTTGTGAAAGAGGTGGCGGTCGCAGGGCTCA
>JACIWM010000167.1 GCA_014360945.1 Candidatus Bipolaricaulota bacterium | reverse complement strand
CTGTGCTTTTCACTCACCGCGGCCTTTCCGGACCAGCCGTTCTCGACCTCTCCCGGGAAGTGGAACCGAACGACGTGCTGCGGGTGATTTTCATCCCTGGCGTTGGAAATTTCACTGCCCTGGAAAAATTCCTCATCCGAAAGATTGCCGTGCATCCACGCCAGGCTTTTCATAACCTTCTTCATGGTTTAGGGACCCCAAGAGCCCTGGCAAAAGCTATCCTGGCTTTTTCCGGAACGCCTTCAGACGTACGAGCCGCTGAGCTTCCCAGGGATGTTCGAAGGGCTGTGACAAAGCTCCTCGTGGAGGGCGTGCCCTTCACCGTGGCAGGAGTGGCCGGTTGGGAGGAGGCCATGGTCACGCGGGGAGGGGTAGCTCTCTCCCAGGTTGATCCCAAGACCATGGAAAGCCGTGTGGTTTCCGGACTATTCTTTGCCGGAGAGATTCTGGATGTGGACGGAGAAAGCGGGGGCTACAACCTGCAAGCCGCATTTTCCACAGGCTTTTTGGCCGGCCGCTTCGCCGCTCGCAAAGCTCGGGCAAGAAAGCCCTAACTTTTCTCTTGGCTCACTTGAGTTTCCCCGGGCTCTTTCTTTTCTTCTCGGAAATAGTGCACAACGAAGGCCAACAACACCCCGACAAAAAGGCCGAGAACCCCGGCCACAGCCACAGCGAGCTTTCTACTGGGGCCCACGGGAATGGTGGGAAGGACTGGCTGCTCCACAATACGGATGGGCTCAGGGGTTTCCGCCCGAGCAATCTTCGCTTCTTGAAGGCTTTTGGCCACACGGTTGTAGCTATCCTTAAGCACAGCGATCTCTAATTCCAGCTGCTCACGTTTGGTTTTTATTTCCAAAAGTTTGGCCTGTTTGGCGGCAAGCTCTTCACTGATGCGCGCCAACGCCTCCCGATAGTAAGCCACAGAAGCTTGAAGGGAGGCAAACTCCGCTTGCGCGAGGGCCAA
>JACIWM010000166.1 GCA_014360945.1 Candidatus Bipolaricaulota bacterium | reverse complement strand
TATGACCTCGGCCTTGAACCCGATCCCTTCTCTCCGGAAAACCCCCTCATCTTCATGACCGGGCCGGTGACGGGAAGTCCCATTCCCACTTCAGCCCGCTCGTGTGCCGTGTTCCTTTCACCCCTTACAAATTCCGCGGTGGACTCCCACGCCGGCGGACATTTCGGGCCGGCCTTACGGAGGCTCGGCCTCGATGGGTTCATCGTTCTTGGCCGCGCGGAAAAGCCGGTATACCTGGAACTTCAGCCTGATGGCGCTCTCTTCCATCCCGCGGAAAACCTGTGGGGCCACGGAATTTTTTCCACAGAGAAGGCCCTACAGGAAAGACATCCTGGTGCAGAGGTGGCTTCCATTGGTCCGGCCGGGGAAAGGAGGGTGAGATTTGCCTGCATCGGCACTGGATTTTGGCGCCAGTTCGGCCGCGGCGGGGCCGGAGCGGTCATGGGCGCGAAAAACTTGAAAGCCATCGTGATCCCGCCCGGCTCTGAAAAAGTTCCGATCGCCGATGAGGCCCGCTTTTCAGAGCTGAACCGGAAATTGGTCGCGGATCTTCTTGCGCACCCCATGCGAAAAAAGCGGGAGGAACTGGGAACCACCATGTGGATCCGCATGGCCCAAGAGGCCGGGTTCCTTCCCACCCGAAACTTTCGGGAATGTCAGTTTGAAGGATTCGAGGGGATCACGTCCCAGGCCATGAAGCGCGAGCTTTCCTGGGAGCCGCGGGGATGCTTCAACTGTCCCATTCGCTGCGGGAAGCTTGCGCGCTGGAATGGTTTTGAGCTGGAGGGCCCGGAGTACGAAACCACCGCGTTTTTGGGATCCAACTGCGGGATCGGCGAAGCCAAAGCCGTGGCCTACGCCAATTATCTTTGCGACGATCTTGGACTGGACACGATCTCCACGGGGGTGGTGATCTCGTTCGCTTTAGAGGCCGCGGAGCGCGGCCTTCTTCCGCTTCCGCAACG
>JACIWM010000165.1 GCA_014360945.1 Candidatus Bipolaricaulota bacterium | reverse complement strand
AGGGCCCGGCCGCGGGCAAAAGGAAAGCGCAAGCCTCCCTGCCGCAGGGCTTTCTCCTCTTTGCGCATCTTCACCAGGCTTTTGAACGCGGAAAGAATGGGGTGATCGGGGCGCACTTCCTCCCAAGGGAAGCAGCGGCGGCAATCGGGATCCTCTCCGCCCAGAAGGCCCACTTCATCGCCGTAGTAGATGGCCGGCGCACCCGGATAAGAAAAAAGAAAAGCCGCGGCCAAAAGGAGCTTGCGCACATCCCCGTGAGACATGGTCAAAAAGCGAGGCTTATCGTGGCTCCCCAAAAGCGTGTAGGAGGAGAAATTCGCCCAGGATGGGTAACTCCGCCAGATATGCCAAAGATACCGGGAAAACCGCAAAGCATCCCAGGACTCCTCAGCGAAAAAGCGCACAAGGCCCTCCCAAAGCCGGTAATGCATGACTCCATCCAGGGCGCGGTGGCGGAACCACGGCGTCCCAAGTCCCATGACCTCGCCCAAAACGTAGGCCTCAGGATTCACGCCTTTCACGGTGACGCAGATCTCGCGGACGAAATCGGGAGGCAGGTACTCCACCGTATCAAGGCGCCAGCCGTCGATTTCGTGCTTCGTAAGCCAAAAACGGACCACGGAAAGGAGGTAATCACGCACCGCGAGGTTATCGTGGTTCCATTCGGGAAGGTTTGGGCAACCGGCCCAGCAGGAATACCCGGGCTCTTCCTCCTCCCACACGAACCAATCCCAATACGGCGACGATTCACCACGCCTTTGCGCATCGCGGAAGAACGGATGGCCAATTCCGCAGTGGTTGAAAACGCCGTCGAGGATAAGGCGCATGCCCCGGCGATGAAGCTCCTTAACCAAAATGCGGAGGGCCTCGTTCCCGCCTAATGCCGGATCCACCTCAAAATAATCCTCCGTGTCGTAGCGGTGGTTGGTGGAGGCCCGAAAAATGGGGGTGAGGTAAAGGGCGGTGACGCC
>JACIWM010000164.1 GCA_014360945.1 Candidatus Bipolaricaulota bacterium | reverse complement strand
CTTCCGAAAAGGGGCGGCGTCTTTATCCAAGCAGAGGACGAGATCGCCGCGATCTTCATGCTTATCGGTGCTTCCTGGGCGGATGCCAAGCCCATGACGGCCACAAGCGGCCCGGGCTTCTCCCTCATGCAGGAGGGACTGGGGATCGCGGTGATGACGGAAACGCCCCTTTTGGTGGTGGATGTAATGCGTGCTGGACCCGGCACGGGCCAGGCCTCCAAAGCCGCCCAGGGCGATCTCCTTCAGGCCCGATTCGGACGCCATGGAGACCAGATCATCCCCGTCTTCGCCCCATCTTCGGTGCAGGAGTGCTTTGAGCTCACCGTTTTTGCCGTGAACGTCGCGGAGAAATTGCGTACGCCCGTGGTCCTTCTTTCCGACGAGCTTTTGGCCCACACCTGGGAAGAGGTCGGGGTTCCCAAGGAGGTGGAGCAGGCCGAGCGGCGAAGACCTTCCGGTCGAGAACCGCCGTTCGGCTCGGACGATCCGAGAATTCCGCCGCCCATGCCCAGGCTCGGCGAAGGGTTCGGGATCCTCATGACCGGCTCCACCCATGATCCTTGGGGTTTCCGCCGCACTAGCGACGCGGAGACCCACCGAGCCCTCGTCACCCGCCTTTGGGAGAAGATCTGGCTCAATCGGGACTGGCTTTGTCGGTACCAAAGTGTGGGCTTGGAGAAAGCAGAGGTCGGGGTTGTAGCCTTCGGTTCCGCGGCTCGCAGCGCCTTGAGAGCAAGGGAGCTCCTTTCCGGCCGGGTTGAGGTGGGTGTCCTCGTCCTACAGACGCTTTGGCCCATCCCTGAGGAGCCCATCCGGGAGCTGGCCGAGCGTGTGCGCTTCATCCTCGTTCCGGAGCTGAGTCTGGGGCAGCTCATCTTCGACGTGGAACGGATCGTGGCCGGCCACACCAAAGTGCTTGGCTTTTCCAAGGTGGGCGGGGGAGTTCCCATTTATCCCGAGGAGCTGGCCCG
>JACIWM010000163.1 GCA_014360945.1 Candidatus Bipolaricaulota bacterium | reverse complement strand
CACCTCGCTCGTGATCCCGTAAGGCAGGTTCCCCACCAAAAGGAGATTTTTCCCAAACGAGCCAAGGTCAAGGTCGCGAAAATCTTGAGGAAGCACGTGCACATTGGGAAATTTCTCAGTGTGGGCGCGCAGAATGGGGATGAGGCGGGAGTCCACTTCCACGGCCCAAAGCTCTTTCACATGGGGGGCAAGGGCCACGGTGAGGGTTCCAATGCCCGCACCTATCTCCACTGCGACCTCTTCTTGCACGGGAAGGATGGCGTCCAGGATACGGTCAAGGGTGTTGGCGTCGGCGAGGAAGTGCTGTCCTAGGGACTTGCGTAGCTCAACTCCATGCGCAGCTAAGACGCTGCGGATAACCGTGGGCGAGGTGAGCTTTTCCATGACGAGGGGATTTGCCTCCCCTCCAGTCTAAGAATGATTCTCCGGGCGCAAATCTTCAGCCAAAAGGGCTTGGCAGCGGGCCTGAGCTTCCTGATCGTAGATGGGCTCCATGCACTGCAATTTTTCCGCAGCAGTACGGGTGCGAGCTTGGGCAGCGCTCACCGCCTCGTCAATGACCGCGGCGAATTGTGTATACCCGGCAGTCCGTAAACTTTCGCTCAGTGCCCGCCAGAAGGATAAGGGCAACTCCAGCCGCCGTCCGCTCTTCTCCTCTACCCACAGTTCTTCCCGGCCGGCTTTCAAAACCAGCACAAGATCATCCATGGCCCAAAACCGTAGCAAAGGGCCTGGCCAAGTGCAACGAGCTGGCTATAATGGTATCTGAGGTAACCGGGGGAGCTCCGAAACGGGGCTGAGAGGAGGCGGAAAAGCCTCGACCCCTTGAACCTGATCCGGGTAATGCCGGCGTAGGGAGGGTTATCGAGCTGGCCCCGCTCAGGAAAAGGGGCGGTTGGAAAGCCCCCTCCCTTGGTTGCCACCAAGGAGGGGTTTTATCGTGCCGCGCACGATCTTGATCCTCGCCGGGGGCGTGGCCTCGCCCGAGGAGGTCCGGGAGGCCGCATCTGGGG
>JACIWM010000162.1 GCA_014360945.1 Candidatus Bipolaricaulota bacterium | reverse complement strand
CTGGCCACGGTCTTAAGCCGGTGCACCTGCTCCGGGGTCATGAAGTCCTCCAGGGTCAGCTGGAGCGGCATTTCCCCTCCTTCCTAAGCTTTACCAAAGAGGCACAAAACTTTACCAAAGATCCAAGCCCGCGCCAAACCCGTTTCCTTCGGGCTTCTCGGACGGGAAAACTTAACAAAAGGTCGCTTTTGTTAAGTCTCTCAGTCCAGGGCATAGCGCTCGATGATCTTCTTCTCCTCGCCCGCCACCTCCGCGGAAAGCTCAATGTAATCCTTGAGCCCGGAGGTGAGAAGCTTCTCCCGAAAGAGGCTGTCGAGCTGGAAGATCCCGGCGGAGTTGGTCATGCGCACATGGATATGCACCGGCTTCTCCTTCCCTTTTTTGATCTCCACCTTGTCGATGGCCAGGGCGGAGACAGTGTGGATGGTGGGCCGGCCCACCTGGAAGGGGATCCGTGCCCGGCCCTTTTCCATGTCCAGGGCATCGGCCACTTTCAGGACCCCGGCCTCCAACGTCAACGGCCGGGCCTCCCGACGATGGGCATAAACGGCATGGAGTACATCCGCCAAAACTTGGGTTTTCGCCGGTTCCTCGTAGATCCCGGTCAAAAGCTCGTCAGCAAGCTCTGCGGCCAGGATCAAGGAAAGGTTTTCATGCTCATCCCGGTGGATGGCATGGCCGATGTCGTGGAGGGCAGCAGCCAGGGTCACCACCACCTCCGCATCCTCCGGGGCAAGGCCGTGATCCAAAACCCCCGGTCGCACCCCGGCCTCCATGAGGAGGCGCAAAAGCCTCAAGGCCAGGCGCATCACGATCCGCACATGCACCGGACCGTGGTCGTTGATCCCAAGACGATTGATGGCGGTGACGTTGGAACAAGCCCAGAGGGCCTTGAGGCGAACGGAGCCCTCGATGGCCCGGCGAAGTTTGGCGAGCTTTTCGTTGGGCATCAGGAGATTTTCAGGTCGCGCCAGTGCTCCCACCAGGTCGCCTGTCTTGTTTGGGCTTGAACCCTGGCCTCCAGGGCCCG
>JACIWM010000161.1 GCA_014360945.1 Candidatus Bipolaricaulota bacterium | reverse complement strand
AACTCCAAGGCTCGAGCTATGGCTCGCGCTTTGCCCTCAAATTCGGGGTTATCCTGAATTCGGCCACGCTCAAGAATGACGCCGAGATTTTTTCCGTCCCAAATTAAGCCGAAATCCACAGCCCGCTTGGCGACGGCCTCGGCCAGGGCGTCTTCCGCGGGATAAGTCTTCACCACGAGATCCGGGAATTCGGCGAGCACGGAGTAAAAGAGCTCCTCCTGAGCTTTTAAGACCACGCCCACCCGCAATGATCGCTCCGTTCCGCCCCAGATGAACCCAAAGATGAGGACCAGAGCTAGGGGCAGGACCACGGTCACGAAGAAGTCTAAAGGATTGCGCACAAAGATGTGCCACTGTGCTCGGAAGATGGCAAGGAACACCTTCATCCTTCTTCTCCAAAACGCATGCGCTTTACGGCCAAGGCCGCGCTCCCCAAAAGCCAAAGGAAGGGCACAAGGAAATTGGCCCAAAGGGGGAAGGAAGAAGAGCTAAGACCCAAAGCAGCTCGCCAGCCTTCAGCCAGGTGAGTTAGGGGGTTCACGGCCATAATGATCCGCAGGGCCTTCGGAAAGGAGGTTATGGGGAAGTACAGGCCGCCCAAAAATTGCAGGGGGAGATTCAGGAGGTTGGCGAGGGCCATGGCCCCTTGGTGGGTGCGGGAGAGGGCGGAGATGAGGAAGCCCAGGGCCATGAACGTGGCGAAGGAAAGAAAAAGGAAGGCCAGGCTTTCCGGCCGAAGGAGGGGGAGACGTACGCCTAAAGCGAGCCAGCCCAGGGCCCAAAGACTCACAATTTGGGCGCCGTTTAAGAAGGCCATCCCCAAGGCCGAACCCAGGAAATACTGCCCGCCGGAAAGCGGGGTGGCGAGATAGCGGCGGAGGATCCCGGTCTCCTTGGCATAAAGCACGATGGTGGGAATACTGAAGATCGCGGTCACAAACAGAGTCATGAGGAGCACCCCGGGAAGAAGAAATTCCGCGTACTTCACAGTCCGGGCTTCCCCGCCCACCTTTTGGACCGTGACCTCCACGTGTTCCGT
>JACIWM010000160.1 GCA_014360945.1 Candidatus Bipolaricaulota bacterium | reverse complement strand
TGCACGATTTTTGCCATCTCCTCATGGCGGGCGAACCGGCGCTCCAAGCCCTCCTCGAAGAAATAATCGAGCTGGAGATTGAGGGCGAACATGTGGGGAATGGAGGGCGTGGTCGGGGTCTCGTTCTTCTTGTGGGATTTGAGCATGACGAGGAAGTTGAAGTAGTAAGTCTTGGGTTGGACTTCCTCCGCCCGTTTGAGGGCCCGTTCGGAGACGGCGCACACGGTGAGGCCCGGCGGAAGGCCAAAGCATTTCTGCACGCCGGCAAGACACACATCCAATCCGAGTTTGTCGAACTCAATTTTTACCCCGCCCATGGCCGTCACCGCGTCCACCAAAAGGAGGACGTCCGGGAACTTCCGCACCACTTCCGCGATCTCCGCGAGCGGATTCATGAGGCCAGTGGAGGTCTCGTTGAACACCACGGTCACGGCGTCGAATTCCCCGGTTTTCAATTTCTCTTCCACTTGTTCGGGCCGGATGGCCTTGTCCCAGGGGACCTCGAGGGCCTCGCAGGGAATCCCGCAAGCCTGGGTGATCTCGTGCCAGCGCTTGGCGAACGCTCCGTTCACCAGGTTCAAAACCTTCTTTTTCACGCAATTCCGCACTGCCGCTTCCATGGCGCCCGTGGAGGACGAGGTGAACAAAAACACCGTCTGTTCCGTGTACAAGAATTTTTTGAGCTTTGTTTGAAGCTCGGCATAAAGCTCGCGGAACTCTGGAGTGCGGTGGTAGATCTGGGGGGTGGCCATGGCCTGGAGGACCTCCGGCCGCACCTCGATGGGCCCGGGAACGAAAAGCTTCACATGGGACCTGCGCATCCCTCCTCCTTCCTTGAATTGTTGTTCACGTCAATCTTCGCCGAACCTGTCTAGCTGTCAAGGAAGCTCAATGGGGGCCGGCCCGACGTAGGCCAAGGCTCTGGGCCAGGGCCAAGGCCTCCCGGTACTCCGCGGAGGTGATCCTGCGGGAAAGCTCAGGAAATTCCCAGGCCCGATGGGTTGGATAGTACTGGGCCATGATGTTCACGTAAGTGTCCGGGGAGATCT
>JACIWM010000016.1 GCA_014360945.1 Candidatus Bipolaricaulota bacterium | reverse complement strand
CCGGGATTTCCCAAGGATTGTGGCGGTAAAACTCCCAATTGAAGGCCACGTAGTAGAGGCGGGCGAAAACGAGGGCCAACGGGATGGTCACAAGGAAGGCATCGAGGATGTCCTCGCTTTTCAGGGGAAGCCCTCTTCGACGGGCCATGGCCCGGATCACGAAGTACCCAAGCACAAAGGAAATGGCATACATGAGGCCGTAATAACGAATGGCGAAGGGGCCAATGCGCACAAAGATCGGATGCATCGTTGCCCATTATAATGGACGGCCTTGAGCGGTGTTTGGCGCGCGGGGCTAGCGTTGGCCGGGGCCGGGCTCCTTTGGGCCTCGTTTTTCCCAGGATTGGGCTTCCTCATCTGGGTCGCTCTTGTGCCTTTCTTTTTTGCTTTGGATGGCGCGGGCGCAAAACGCGGAGCTCTCCTGGGCTTTATCTTTGGCCTTGCCTTCTTTTCCTTAGAGTTTTCGTGCCTCGCCAGCCTCCGGCCATTTATCGGCCCCATGGCTTATGGCGTGATTTTTCTCTTGGCCCTTTATGGCGGGATTTTCCTCGCCGTCTTTGGGGCGCTGGCGGGATGGCGAAATTCTCCGCTCTTTTGGGCCGGGCTTTGGGCCCTTTTGGAGGCGGCACGGGGGGCCGGACCCCTTGGGTTCACGTTCGGATCAGTTCCCGCAGCCTTGGCAGGAAGCCCGTTTGTGGCCGCAGCCGGCCTTGCCGGGCCTTGGTTCCTCTCCCTTGTCGTGGCCCTAACCGCTGCCTTCCTTGCCAAATCACTGCGCCGCCCAAAATTCCTTCCTCTGGCCCTCTTGGGCCCCCTTTTCCTTTGGGGGATCGGCCAAATCCTTCCCGAACATCAGCCCCTGGGAACCGTACGCTTGGCCCTGGTCCAGGCGGATATCTCCCAAGCGGACCGTCTAGACCGCGGAAAACTCCCGGAAATCCTTGCCCGCTACGAACGTCTCTTGGCTCAGGTTCCAAGCGATGTTGATCTCATCGTGATCCCGGAAAACGCCACGCCCGCCTTCCTTCGCATTGAGCGGGAATATCTTCAGCCTTTTGCCCGGGCTGCTCGGGAGAAAGGCGTGCCCCTCATGGTGGGCACAGCGGACGTGGAGGAAGGGGAGATCCGCAACACCATGGTCCTCCTCACCCCAGACGGCCGGGAATCCGTGGTCTACGCGAAGATGCACCTGGTGCCGTTCGGCGAATATGTTCCGGGCAGAAAACTTTGGGAGCGACTGGGCTTGGCCACGGTGATCGATCAGTTCCTTCCCTATGATCAATCTCCCGGTGAGCGCTTGGAACCGGTGGGGATATATGGCGTGGTGATCTGCTTTGAATCATCGTTTTCCGGGCCAACCCGAGTTTTGACCAAGAAAGGCGCGGAAGTGCTGATTGTTTCCACCAACGATGCCTGGTTTGGCCGGACGCGAATTCTCTGGGAGCACTATGCCATGTGTTCCCTCAGGGCCGCGGAGACGGGCCGGGCCGTGGTGCAAGTGGGGCAAACCGGGATCACCGGCGGCTGGGGACCAAAGGGGCGGGAGCTTGCGCGGTTTCCTTTAGGGGAAGATGTGTTCGTGCTGGAGGTTCCACGGTTCTCCGGGCGAACGCCTTACGTCCTCCTCGGCAATTTTCCCGCGCTTATTTTGGCCGGCGGGCTAGCTTTGTTGTGGAGGATGGGGAAAAGGGGCCCGCGGCTGCGGGCCCCTTAAAACTCAAGGAGGCCGGGGTTCCCAAAGCCTATGGATTGACCTCGATGGTGACCGTCTCCTGATCAGTTTGATCAAAGTTGTCCCAAATTTTCAAGGTGGCCGTGTAACTCCCGGTCTGGACGTAGGTATGGCTGACTGTTTCTGTAAGGGTTTCAACCGCCAGATCTTCTTCACCGGTGAAGTTTCCATCACCAAACCACAGGGTCCACTTAGCAATTTCTGCGCCAGTACCGGCCTGGGCATCGAACTCGAAAGTGACGGTGAGAGGAGCTGAGCCAGTTTGGGGAGCCGCGGTAAACGAGGTAATCACTGGTAGAGCCGGATTCACCGTGATCTCAAGCTCTTTAACGACCACTTGGTCTGCTGAGTCCTTGACCTCAAATCGGACGGTATACGTGCCCGGGTCGGAATATTGATGGGTTAGGGTGTGGTAGAAAGTTTCCCCGCTAATTGTTCCTTGCTCGTCTGGAGAAGCTCCCTCGGTATACGCATACCAGAGCTTCCAAGACACAAGCTCCCGTCCGGAGGCCGCGGTGGCTTGAAGGGTGAAAGTCACATTCTCTCCGGCGGTGGGGGTGGAGGGAGAGACAGAAAGGGAAGCGGTGGTTCCGGACAGAACGTTGATGGTCACCGAGTCCGTGTCCGTACGCCCTTGAGCATCCTGCACGGTGAGCACAGCCGTATAAGTCCCGGGCGTGTCGTAGGTGTGGGAAATGCTCACAGTGATGTCTGTCCCGGAGTAGGGCGAAGAGCCATCACCGAAATCCAGGGTGTAGGAGACGATGGGCCCGGTGGACCCGGCGGCGCTGAACGTCACGGAAAGAGGAGCCGGGCCGGAGGTAGGGTTGGCCGTGAGCTTTGCCTCGAGCGGCCGCAAAAGCCAGGCACACCCGCCCAGGACCAGGCCCACGAAAATCAGGATCGCCGGCAAATACCGCTTGAACTTTCGCATAACCGACCTCCTTTTTCTTCCGTTTTTCCGCGGCCATGTTAACCACGTCGCCATCAGCCGGCTAAGGAACGCGGGGCGTTAGCCCCGGGGGTTAGGTCTGTCCGAACCCGGACACTTGTCCCACGAAAACCGACCGCGCTCCTCGGGTGTATATTGGCTGCGGGAAAAGGAGCGGAGCCTTGCCCGCGGAGGAGCTCGAGCTGATCCAACGTAGCCTAAATGGGGACTTGGAAGCATGGGGGGAGATCGTGTGCCGCTATAAAGAGGCGGTGTTCGCCGTGACATTGAGCATCCTCCGCAACTACGCGGACGCGGAGGACGCCACCCAGGATGCGTTCATCCGGGCCTACGAGAACCTCCGTAAGTACGATCTTTCTCGGAAATTCTCGACCTGGCTTTTCACCGTGGCCGCCAATATTGCCAAAAATGCTCTTCGAAAAAGACGGAGGGAAAGAGACCCGCCTTTGCCGGAAATGGATGGAGATCCCGCGGAGGAAGTGCACACCGATCTACGGCTCGCAGCGGTGCGAGCAGCCGTAGCTGCGCTTCCCGAGGCTTATCGCGCTCCGGTGGTCCTCTATTACTGGCATGGGCTTTCCATGGAGGAGATCGGGCAGGTGCTGGGCCTTCCTGTGGGAACGGTGAAGACCCGGCTTCATCGGGCCAGAGCGCTGATCAGGGCGAAGCTGGTGGAGCAGGGGGTGATTCAGGATGCGGTGGGATGAGGTTGATGAACTTTTGCGCGCGGCCCTGCAGAAAGAGGTGGCGGAAGGGGTAAAAAGGCTGGAGGGCCTGGAGGAGCGGGTGATCCAGGAGCTCGCGCGCCGGCCGGCGCGGGAGAGCCTTTGGCAAAGGATTCGAGAGTTCCTCACCCGCCCCACGCCCCGCTGGGCCTTGGTAGGAGCCATGGCCGCATTGCTCCTTGGTTTTGCCCTGGGCCGCCTCACCTCACCTAGCCCCATCCCTCAATGGAGCCCCAACCTCTTCGTGATCGCCGCGCCCGGCGCCCGCTCCGTGGCCGTGGTCGGGGATTTCTCGGCCTGGCAGCCCTTACCCATGTCCGATCCCGACGGCGACGGGATTTGGACGGCGTCCATACCACTTCCTCCCGGCCGCTACGAATACGCCTTCCTTGTGGATGGAAAATGGATAGGACAGGACCCATTGGCCGAAGAGTACCTGCGGACCTTCGGGGAGTATGTGTCCGTGCGCTATGTGGGAGGAAGCCGTGAAAATCTGTCATCTTAGCGTACTTTTCGTGGCCTGCGCCGGTCTCGTTTTCGCCCAGACCCCCCTGCTCCTCCGATCCACGCCGCCTGCGCCGGAGGAGGTGCTCCAGGCCCTGGAAGCCCTGGGCCTTCCGCCGGAATTCACGGCCACCTTCTCCGCAGCCCTCCTTTCCGGTTTCGCCACGGGCCGGGCCACCACTACCGTGTCCCTCCTGCTCCTCCAGGACTTAGTAAAACTCCCCCGTGATCAAGTCCTGGAGTGTTTGGAAGTTATTCGGTACGCCCTTTCCCAGGGATTCATTGTAGACACCGGCTTAGCCGGCTCCTCCATGATGAACGAAGCCCGCAAATTCTTAGCCCTGGGAAGAAGCGGGGAAGAGATCGTGAGCGTTCTTAGGGCTCGCTTGGGGTTCCTTTTAGCCACCCGCAGCGTCCTTGTCCGCTCCGGCCTCATTTCCCCACCGGTCATGGACCCCCAAGTCCCGGCCACGTCGGCTGATCGTGTGGTGTTGGAGTTGGCCTGGGCCGTGGGGGACTTCATCCTTTGGGAGGGCGGAAGCCCTGGGGATCCCCGTTTTTTGGGGTACGTGCAGGACCGACTGAACCGGCTGAGCGCGTTGGGTGTATGTCCTATGGAGGCTGGAAAAATCGCAAGCGCCCTGACGCCGGCGATGCTTGCGGAAATCGTGCAGCTTGCGTTCCAGCCGGAAAGGAGGTAGCGATGAAGCGCGCGTTTTTTGGGATGTTCGCGGCCCTGGTCCTGGGAGTTCTTGCTCTGGGCCAGGAGGAGGCCGTTCCCCTGGGGATTGTGATCGAGCCCCCCACGGGAGAACTCACGGTGCGCATCTGGGTGGATAAACCAGCGTTTGCGGTGGGAGAGACCCTCCGCATTCACTTCGAGCTCAACAAGTCCGCCTACGTGTACATCTGGGACATCATGCCCGACGGCCGGGTGCAGCAGATTTTCCCCAACCACTATGAGTCCCAGAACTTCTTCCCGGCCGGAGTGCACACCATTCCCAGCCCGGGAAAGGGCTATCAATTCAAGGTGACCCCGCCCACGGGGACGGAGTGGCTGCAGATCATGGCCACCACCGTGCCCATCCCTTACTTCCAGGGATTTGGGCCAGATCAGCCTTTCCCCCTCCTTGGTCCGGATCCACAAAGCTGGCAGGAGCAACTTGAGGCCCAAGTTTTGGGGATCGTGCCCGAACCGACCCAGCGGGCCTTTGACTTCACCAGCTTCCAGATCGTGTCTGGACCGGTTCCTGGTTATGGGACATTGCAGGTGATTACCAACCCATCGTTGGCCAAGCTCTACGTGGACGGGATTTTCCGAGGCTATACCCCGCGGACCCTGACCGTTACCGCCGGCTACCACACCGTTCTTGTCCGCAAAACCGGGTATCAGGACTACACCACGACCGTGTACATCCTGCCGGGAGGGACCCGCACCCTGAACATCACCCTCGTCCCGGCGGTGGCGAACCAGCCGCCTGCGGCCCAGTTCACGTTCATCCCCACCGCGCCCAGGGCCGGAGACTGGGTCCAATTCGATGCCTCCGCTTCTTATGATCCCGACGGGACCATCACCAACTACCAGTGGGACTTCCAGAACGATGGGATTTTCGATGCCACCGGAAAAATTGTGTTCCATCGGTACACAGTTCCCGGAACGTACACGGTGCGTTTGGTAGTAACGGATGACAAAGGCGCCACCGGCTCCACCCTCCAGGCGGTAGTGGTGAGCCCGCTTGTGGTGAATCAGCCGCCTGTAGCCCAGTTCAGCTATAGCCCCACTGCCCCGTTCGTGGGCCAGTCAGTGAGCTTCAACGGCACCAGCTCCTACGATCCCGATGGAACCATCGTTTCCTATCAGTGGGACCTGAATGGCGATGGCGTTCCCGACCAAAGCGGGCCCGTGGCCACTTGGGTCTACGCCGCGCCGGGAACTTACACGGTGACCCTCACGGTAACCGATAATCAGGGAGCCTCAAACTCGGCGAGCAAGACGTTCATGGTTCTTCCCGTGGGCATCCCGGGCATGCCCCCTATGTACGGCATTCCTGGGATTTATGTTTGGGGCGCGGATCGTTGGTATATCACGGTGAATGGCTCGCCC
Source organism: Candidatus Bipolaricaulota bacterium (assembly GCA_014360945.1). GTDB lineage: Bacteria > Bipolaricaulota > Bipolaricaulia > Bipolaricaulales > Bipolaricaulaceae > DTER01. Next base: position 13,479 of record JACIWM010000016.1, on the reverse strand, counting down.
ACCTGGACCACACCGCATGCGTTCCGCATCGAGATCCGCACCGATGGGGAGATCGTGGGCCTCACGGAAGAGGCGGGGCCTGCGCCCTTGGGCCTTGTTCCCGAGCCCACAAGCTCCGGCTGGCAGGTGGTGCGGGAGGGCACGGTGGGAACGGGCAGCATTACCTACTCTTTCACCCTCCGCAACGCCACCTCCATGTACTTGGACTTGCGTCTAGACATGGACGGCAATGGAAGCCTCGATACCCAGCCTTCCCTTGTGCGGCTGCGGCAGCTCATGGTGAGCCCGCCCACGAATCCCTTCGTGGTGGGGGTTCCCGAGGGCTACAGCGGAGCGTTCGTGCCCAGCATTGACTTCCGCATCGGGCGGGCGCTGGCCTACACCCAGAACGTACGGTTCATCATCTGGCAGACGACGATCAGCGCCCTGGAAGGCATCTAGGGTACGCCCCCTTCCTCGCTGGGGCCCGGGTTTCTCCCGGGCCCTTGCTTTTCTTCTCCACCCTTTCCCGTTATAGTTCGCCGTTCTTGGACGACGACCATGGGCGGCATAACGCGGTACATCGTACAGCGCTTGGCACTGACCGTCCCCATGGTGTTCATCCTTGTTTCCGTGGTGTTCCTGGTCCTGCGGATCATGCCGGGTGATCCGGTCTCCGCCATGCTCGGCGGCCGCAACGTTTCCCCGGAATTGATCGCTCAAAAGCGCCACGAGATGGGGCTTGATAAACCATTGCACGTCCAGTACGCAGAGTACATACGCGGCCTTCTTCACGGAGATCTAGGGCGTTCCACCCGCACCGGAAAGCCGGTGGCGGAGGAACTCGTGTCCAGACTCCCCGCGACTTTGGAGCTTGCTGTCTGGGGCATGATCTTTGCTGCCCTTTTTGGCCTTCCCACCGGCATCATCGCCGCTGTGCGCGCCGATAAACCCTCAGATCACATCATCCGTGTCCTCCATATCGGCTCCTTCGCCCTCCCCATCTTCTGGGTAGGATTGATGTTTCAAATAATTTTCGCCGTGAAACTCGGCTGGCTTCCTGTGGCTAGCCGCCTCTCCGGCCGCTTCGCCTTCACCTTCCAGCGCATCACCGGGTTTTATCTCCTCGACGCCCTGATCCTCGGCGACAAAGAAGTCCTTGTGGATGTGGTCAAACACCTGGTTCTTCCCGGGGTCACGCTGGGATTGGCCCAAATGGGGTTTCTTGGGCGGGTGACCCGTGCGGCCATGCTCGAGGTCCTTGGTGCGGAGTACGTGACCACCGCCCGTTCCAAGGGCTTGGTCGAACGCATAGTCATCCTTCGCCACGCCCTGCGCAACGCCCTCATCCCCATCATCACCGTGTTCGGCCTGCAATTCGCCATGCTCATGGGCGGAGCAGTCCTCACGGAGACCGTTTTCTCCTGGCCGGGAGTGGCCGGCTTCCTCATTCAGAGCCTTTATTACCGGGACTGGTGGGCCCTGCAGGGGACCATCGCCTTCATCGGAGTCTTTGTGGCCACGGTGAACCTCATTGTGGACCTCCTTTATTCCGTGATCGATCCGCGGGTGAGGTACTAATGAGACGCGGACTTGTGGCCTGGTTTGTGCGAGCAAGCGGCCTCGGAAGACTCCGGGGCCATATACTCCTCAAAGTCGGCCTGGGTATCGTCCTCTCCTTTATCGCCATGGCCGTCATCTGCGGGCCGCGCGGCTCCGAGGAATATGGACGCTTTCCGGGAGTACCTCCATATAACCCCACCAAAAGCTACGACTCTTTGCCGCGGCTTTCCCCGCCCACGGTGAAGAACTGGATGGGAACAGATCATCTTCAGCGGGACGTGTTCAGCCGGGTTTTGGGTGGCGGCTGGGCCCCGCTTGTGGTGGCCTTTGCCTCCATCGCCTTGGCCATGAGCGTGGGATCCGTGGTGGGCTGGATCTCTGGGTACATCGGCAGCTGGCCGGATCGAGCCCTCTCCCTCACCATGGATGCCATCTACTCCTTTCCCTCCATGATCCTGGCCATTGCCCTTGTCGCCGTCATGGGACCCGGTCTCATTCCCATGATCGCTTCCATCGCTTTCGTTTACGTTCCCACCTATTTCCGCATCACTCGCGCCGAGGTTCTGCGCGTGCGGGAGTACACGTTTGTGGAGGCGGCCCGCGCCACCGGCGCCTCCGGAATGCGCATCCTCCTCCGCCACATCGCTCCCAACACCGTCAACGCCATCATGGCCGTTTCCTCATTCAATATCGCTGACGCCATCCTCACCGAGGCTGCCTTGGCCTTCTTAGGTTACGGCCTTCCTCCGCCGGCTCCCGATTGGGGATTCGATATTCAAAATGGTCAGCGGTATCTGCAGGCAGGATATTGGTGGCTCATCACCTTCCCGGGGCTCGCTATCCTCCTTCTCTCACTGGGCTTTGGCCTGGTGGGCGAAGGCATCTCGGATCTTGTCAACCCCAAACGTCGGCGCAAGCTGGCGTAGACGTAGAGCTGCCTCCCGCCTATAATCGCACATCCTCACGGAAAAGGGGGTGAGAGAGGAAAAGCTTAAAAATCCGCAACCCGTGTTTTCCAATCAAGGAGGTGAGATTCTGATGCGTAGGGTGTTTGCAGTGTTAGCGGTTTTGGCGTTTTCGGCATGGGCCTTGGCGGCAAGTGATATCCTCGTTCTTGGAACCATCGACCGCATCACCGAACTTTCCTTTGCCAACTCCTATGACCACTTCACCTGGCATATTCTTCGGCACACCACCAAGGCCCTGGTGGGGATGGAGCCCGGCACAAACAAGATCGTTCCCGCCATTGCCCAGTCCTGGGAGGTTTCCGATGACGGTTTGGTCTACACCTTCCACATTCGGCCGGGTGTGGTGTTCTGGGATGGCACTCCTTGTGACGCCAAAGCGGTGAAGTGGGCCCTGGACCGGACGATCCGCCTGAACGGTCCTGAAGGCGGGGTCTTCCTCATCGCCGACGTCATCAAGGAGATCACGGTGGTGGACGACCTCACCGTGAAGATCACCCTCAACTATCCGGATGCCACGTTCCTCATTCGCATGACGGATAGCGTCATTCCGTCCTTGATTTATACGGGTGCACCCGAGAATGAGTTCGCTCAAGGCCGTTATGTGGGCACCGGGCCGTACCGGATTGTGGAGTACGTGCCGGATGAGCGGGTGGTCCTTGAGGCCGTGCCCACCTATTTTGGGCCCGCTCCGAAGACAAAGAGGATCGTGTGGGTGATCTATGCCAACGAGGCCGCGCTGCGGGCAGCCGTGGAGGCCGGGGACGTGGACATCGCTTTCCGCACGTTCAACCCCATGGACATCGTGGATCTTCAGAAGAACCCGAACCTCCAGGTCATCCGCGGGCCGAGCGTCTCCATCCGCTATCTCCTCTTCAACGTGACCCAGCCGCCGGTGGATAACGCCCTGGTGCGGCAGGCCATCGCCTATGCCGTGGACCGCGACGCCATCTGCGAGCGGGTCTTCTCCGGCCTCAACACCCCCATCTACACCATGGTTCCCGAGGGCTTGCCTCCCGCTGGAGCCTCCATCCCTGTCTTTCCCAAGCGCGACCTCGAGAAGGCCCGGGAGCTTTTGCGCCAGGCCGGCTACTCCGAGGCCAACCCCTTGGAGGTGAACCTGTGGTACACGCCCACCCACTACGGCACCACCGAAGCGGACGTGGCCGCGGTCCTCAAGCAGGCTATCGAGGAGACTGGACTGGTGAAGGTCACCATCCAGACCCTGGAGTGGGCGGCGTACGTGGAGCGCATGTCCCAAGGCGGCTTCGACATGTTCCTCCTTGGCTGGTACCCGGACTACCTGGAGGCCTCGAACTTCCTCGCACCCTGGACCACGGAGTCGCCGGAGTCCCTGGGCACTTTCTTCAACCACCACTCCAACTATCCAGCGTATAAGGCGATAATGACGAAGGCACTCAGCACTATTGACGAAAAGGTGCGAGCAGGCTTGTACCAAGCTATTCAAATCCTCTCCGCTTACGATGTGCCGTGGATCCCGCTTTGGGCCAACTATCAGCAGGCCTACCTTGTGGCCCAAAAGAACGTGAAGGGCATCGTTCTCGACCTCACCATGGAGCCGCACCTCGATCTGCTGTACAAGGAATAGTGCTGCTCGGTTTTGCACGGGAAGGGGCCGGACTTCCGGCCCCTTTCTTTTTGCCCAAACTACAAGGACAACGCTCCCTGGCCGCGGTCCACCCCCTTCGTTACACTCCTTTTGAGGTGATGCGATGGCCGTGATAGAAGACATTTGGGCGCGAGAGATCCTGGATTCTCGGGGCAATCCCACGGTGGAGGTCGAAGTCCTCCTGGACGATGGCACAGAGGCCCGGGCCGCCGTGCCTTCCGGGGCATCCACCGGTACATACGAAGCCTTGGAACTCCGGGATAAAGACCGGCGGTACCACGGAAAAGGCGTTCTTCAGGCCGTGCGCAACGTGAACGAGATCATCGCCCCGGAAATCGTGGGTTTGGACCCCCTTTGGCAGGAGGACATCGACGCCATTCTCTTGGAACTCGATGGAACCCCAAACAAAAGTCGGCTTGGCGCCAACGCCATCCTCGGCGTTTCTTTGGCCGTGTGCAAGGCCGCTGCCGCCTCGTTAGGCCTCCCTCTCTTCAAATACCTTGCCGGCGCTAAATCCGGACGCATGCCCATCCCCCTCATGAACGTCATCAACGGCGGAGCCCATGCCGATAGCGGCTTGACCATTCAGGAATTCATGATCGTCCCTGTGGGCGCAGAGACCTTCGCCGAGGCTCTCCGGTACGGGGCCGAGGTCTTCCACACCCTCCGCAAGCTCCTCAAAAGCGAAGGCCATTCGGTGGCCGTGGGCGACGAAGGCGGATTCGCCCCGCGCCTTCCCTCCGACGAAGAGGCCTTGAAATTCCTGGTCCGCGCCATCGAAGAGAGCGGATATGAGCCAGGAAAGGATGTGGCGTTAGCTTTGGATTGCGCGGCCACAAGCTTCTTCGACGAAAGCCGCGGCGTCTACCGCTTCGATGGGGAGAAAACCGCCCAGGAACTGGTGGAGCTCTATGAGGAGTGGGTTAATCGCTACCCCATCATCTCCATCGAGGACGGGCTCGCTGAGGAGGACTGGGACGGCTGGGCCCTCCTCACCGCCCGGTTGGGCAAGAAAATCCAGCTTGTGGGCGACGATATCTTCGTCACCAACCCCGAACGCTTGCGCCGCGGGATCCAAAACAACGTGGCCAACGCCATCCTTGTGAAACTCAACCAGATCGGCACGGTGACGGAGACCTTGGAGACCATGGACATCGCCAAAAGCGCCGGCTACAACGCTATCATCTCCCACCGCTCCGGGGAGACGGAGGACGTCTCCATCGCCCATTTCGCCGTGGGAACCGGTTGTGGCCAAATAAAAACTGGGTCACTCTCGCGCTCCGAGCGCGTGGCCAAATACAACGAGCTTTTGCGCATCGAGGACCTTTATGAGCCGCCCATGGCGCGCTGGCCAAGCCCGTAAGCATTGGGTTTGGCTTGGCCTTTCGGCCCTGATTTTGGCCGGGGTGGCGACGCCCTTTGTTCTTCGGGCCTTGGAAATAAACCGGGTGGCCAAGGAGCTTTGGGCCCTGCGGGCGGAGCAAAACCGGCTTTGCGCCGAAATAGAAGAACTTAAGGCCGAGCTGGAAAAAGCCGATGATCCCAAGACAGTGGAGATGAAGGCCCGGGAGATCCTGCGCTGGGCCTATCCCGACGAGGAATTAGTCATAATTCGCCGGAGGTGAGGGAAATGGAGTTTGTGCACCTACACGTACACTCCGAATACTCCCTCCTCGATGCTATGTGCCGCATAAATGAGCTCGTAGAGGAGGCCGTCCGCCACAAAATGCCGGCCCTGGCCCTCACCGATCACGGGGTCCTCTCCGGAACCATCAAGTTCTACCAGGCCGCCAAGGAGGCGGGAATAAAGCCCATCCTGGGCGCGGAGATCTACGTGGCCAAGGGGTCCAGATTCGCCCATGATCCCGTGTTCGACCGCTCGCCATACCACCTTGTTCTTTTGGCCCAAAACGAGGAGGGCTGGCGAAACCTCGTGGTGTTGGTGAACCGCGGCCACACTGAAGGTTTTTATTACAAGCCCCGCGTGGACCTGGATCTCCTCTCCCAGCACAGTGCCGGGCTCATCGCCCTCTCCTCCTGCGAATCCGGAGAAGTGCAAAGGCTTCTTCTCCAGGACAAGATACGGGAGGCCAAGAAGGTCGCAGCGCGGCTTTCCGAGATCTTCCCGGGCCGGTTCTACCTGGAGCTCCAGGACCATGGGCTCCCCAAACATAAGGAGCTTATAAAAAAGCAGCTCGCCCTGAGCAAAGAATTGGGACTTCCCGTGGTGGCCACGGCCGATGTGCACTACATCCGCGCCGAGGATCGCGAGCCCCATCAGGTCCTCATCAACATCCAGGCCGGAAAAAAGTTCACCGACCCGGACGTACGCACCTTTGATGGCGAGGATTACCACTTTTTGAGCCCGGAAGAGATGGCCCAAAAATTCCGGGAGATCCCGGAAGCCCTGAAAAACACCATCGCCATCGCGGAAAGCTGCGAACTGGAGCTTTCCTTCAATCAGCGGCTTCTTCCGCGTTTTCCCGTGGAGGGCCGCACCCCCCAAGAGGAGCTGGAGCGGCGGGCGTGGGAGGGAGCACAAGCTCGCTATGGCCCGGAAATTCCTGCTCCCGTGAAGGAGCGCCTTTCCTACGAGCTTTCCGTGATCGGTCGGATGGAGCTCGCCCCCTATTTCCTCATTGTGGCCGATTTCGTGGATTATGCCCGCCGAAACGGGATTCCGGTGGGGCCCGGCCGCGGTTCCGCCGCCGGCTCCCTCGTCGCTTATTGCCTGGGCATCACTCAGGTCGACCCTCTCAAATTTGGCCTGCTTTTTGAACGCTTTCTGAACCCGGAGCGCGTGAGCCTTCCTGATATCGACATCGACTTTTGCATGCGCCGAAGGGACGAGGTTTTGGCCTACGTCGCTGAAAAATATGGAAGGGATCACATCGCCCAGATCGGCACCTTCGACCGCATGGCCTCCCGCTCGGTGATCCGCGATGTGGCTCGGGTCCTGAACATCCCCTACGAGAAGGCCGATCGTATCGCCAAGCTGATTCCATTTGGCATGCCCCTTTCTCAGGCCCTTGAGCAAAATCCACGACTGCGGGCATTCGCGGAGGAGGAGCCCAAGCTTTTTGCGATCGCCCTAAAACTGGAGGGGCTTTTGCGCAACGCCTCCACCCACGCCGCAGGGGTAGTTATCGCTCCCGAGCCCTTAGAGAAATTCGTGCCCCTCATGCGCCTTCCTGATGATCAATTTGTGACCCAGTTCGACATGCATGATCTTGAGGCCCTGGGCCTTCTCAAAATGGACTTCTTGGGACTCCGTAACCTTACGATCCTTTCCGATGTGCAGAAACTGGTGCGGGAGCGACAGGGGATCGAGGTGAAACTCGAGGAGATTCCCCTTGACGATCCTGCAACCTATGAGCTCATTCGATCCGGAGCGACCACCGGGGTTTTCCAACTGGAGTCGGCAGGGATGCGGGCCCTGGTACGTCGACTCGAGCCCACCGAATTTCGGGACCTCATTGCCATCCTCGCCCTGTACCGGCCCGGCCCCTTGGAATCGGGGATGGTCGATGACTACATCGAACGAAAGCATAGCCGCCAGCCCGTGACTTATCCTCACGAGCGCGTGCGGGACATCCTCGAGGAGACCTACGGGCTTCCCATCTACCAGGACCAGGTGATGCTCATGGCCCAAAGGCTCGCGGGATTCACCCTGGCCGAGGCCGATCTTCTGCGGAAGGCCATGGGCAAAAAGAAGCCTGAGGTCATGGCGGAGATGCGGGAGAAGTTCGTGGCCGGCTGTGTGAAAAACGGGATACCGGAGAGCGAAGCGGAGGCGATCTTTGCGGACATCGAGAAATTCGCGAGCTATGCGTTTGCCAAGGCCCATGCTGCCGCCTACGCCTTCATCACCTACTGGACGGCCTACTTCAAAGCCCATTTCCCCACGGAGTTCATGGCTGCCCTTCTCACCTCCGTCCAGGACAACATCGATAAAGTCGCGGCCTATATCGAGGAGTGCCGCGGAATGGGAATCGAAGTCCTTTCTCCGGACGTGAACGAAAGCGATGTGGGTTTCACTCCGGTAGGGGAGGGAAAGATCCGCTTCGGTTTGGGCGCGATAAAGCATGTGGGAGAAAGCGCGGTGGAGGCCATAATTTCCGCGCGCCAGTCCGGGCCGTTCCGGGACTTTTTGGATTTCTGCCTCCGGGTGGATCCGGAAAAGGTAAATCGGGAAACCCTGGAATGTCTGATCAAGGCCGGGGCCATGGACTGTTTTGGCCTCACGCGCAAGGCCATGATGGCCCTGGTGGAGGAAGGCCTGCGGCTGGCCCAGAAGTTCCGGAAGGAGAAGCTCTCCGGCCAAGCCAGCCTATTTGGGGAGGAATTCGTCCTGCCCTCCCTCCCTACTATGGCTGAGGAGTACCCGAAACCAGAGCTTTTGCGCTTCGAAAAGGAGCTTTTGGGCCTGTACCTTTCCGCTCATCCTTTGGACCTTTACCAGGAAACCCTCCAGCACCTCGGCGTTGTCCCCTTGGACCAGGTGGTGGGGCGGGCCCAGGCCTTGGTGGCCGGGCGCGTGAAAACTTTAAAAATCGTGAACACGGGCGAAGGCCGCATGGCCTTCCTAACCTTGGAAGATAAGAGCGGGGAAGCGGAGGTCGTGGTGCGGCCGAAAATTTTGGAGGCTGCGCCCTGGCTCAGGGAGGAAAGCCTGGTGGTGATGCGGGTGGCCTGGGCGGAGCGAAATGGAATCCCCCGCCTTACCGCCCTTTCCCTGGAACCTTTGGGCGAAGAGGCCCCCATAAGCCATTGTTGGGTGCGCTTCCCGCTTGACGCATTGAGCCCGGAGAAGATCCAGGAGATCGTGAAAATTCTCTCCGAGCATCTTGGGCCGGTGCCGGTGGGGGTGGTGGTTCAGGAAGGCCCGCGGGAGATCCGGGTCCGGGCCGGCCAGCGGTTTTGGGTCCTGCCCACGCCGGAATTGGGCGAAGCCCTGCGGCGCCTGGGCGGGGAAATGATCCTGGAGTGAACACGTGAGGGTTCCTGCGTTCTTGAAAATCCTCCTCCCCGGCATGGGGGTCAAACGCTGGTTCTTCCTTTCCGCGGCGGGGGTAGCCATCCTCGCTTTCGGCGCGTTTTGCCTTTTGGGCGAGAGCGGAGCGCGGAGTGTGTACGCGATCTTGTCAAAATTCTTGCCCACTTTGTGGCGGCCGGCGGTGGGCGCGGCCCTCGTCGCCGGAGGATTGGTCGGTGTTGTCTTCGGAACAAGCATGATGGTCCGGGGAGTCCTCCGCGCCGTTTCCCCTAAAAGCGGAGGGTCTGTCGCGGAGGCCCTTTATCAGGCGCGAATTCTCAAGGCTGCACCGAGCGTGGTGGCCGTGGGCGGCGGCACCGGCCTTTCCAACCTCCTCCGCGGCATAAAGGCCTACACCGCCAACATCACCGCCGTGGTCACCGTGATGGACACCGGCGGAAGTTCCGGGCGTCTTCGGCAGGAATTGGATGTATTGCCGCCCGGCGATGTCCGCAACTGCCTTTTGGCCCTCGCGGAGGACGAGGAACGCATGGCCAGATTCATGCAATACCGGTTCACGGCTGGCGAGGGCCTGGCCGGCCACGCCCTGGGGAACCTTCTTTTGGCCGGGTTGGAGGAAGCCCTGGGCGGCTTTGACCGGGCCATTGAGGAGGCAAGCCACTTCCTTTCCGTGCGCGGCCAAGTTTTGCCCTCCACCCTGGACAGCGTGCAATTGGTGGCGGAATTGGCTGACGGCCGGGTGATCGAAGGCGAGGCGAGGATCGCCGCTGACCCCACACCCATAAAACGGATCTGGCTCTCCAAGCCAGCCAAAGCGTACGAGAAGACCCTAAAGGCCATCGAGGAAGCGGACGTGATCCTGATCGGACCGGGGAGCCTTTACACCAGTATCCTTCCAAATTTGCTTGTGGAGGGCGTCGCTGAGGCCATAAACAAAGCACGCGCCGAAAAATATGTGATCATGAACCTCATGACCGAGCCTGGGGAGACCACGGGATACACGGCCTCTGATCACCTCAAGGTTTTGGCGCAGTACCTGGATCTGCGACGCTTCGCGGGGGTGATTGTGAACACGGAGCCTCCGCCGCCGGAGATCCTCGCCCGCTACCAAGCGGAAGGAAGTGAGCCGGTGAAGGATGATTTGCGCGGGGCGAAAACCTTTGGGCTCAAAGTCATTCGCGCGCCGCTTCTTGCCGTAGTGGAAATGGAGGGAAAGCCCACGGTGAAGCACGATCCCGTGAAGCTAGCCAAGCTCATTTCTCGGGAAAGCCGAGCCTTACGCCATTCTTGGACGCGCTGGTTCAGTCCCTAGCCCGGGGAGGCGCAGGCGACGCTCCACCGCAGCCAAAGCTGAAGATGCCCCAAAGACCACGATCAAATATAGAACGGCTACGAGCAAATAAAGCTCAAAATACCGAAAACGTCGAGCCGCAAGGAGGTTAGCCCGACCGGTGATCTCCATAACGCCCACGATGAATGCCAAAGACGAGGATTTCAACATGTACACCACCTCGTTGCTCCACGCAGGCAGAACCAATCGCAGGGCTTGAGGAAAAAGGACGTCTCGGAGCATTTGAAATCGGGAAAGACCCAAGGCCAATGCCGCTAAAACCTGTCCTTGGGAAATCGAAGAAAGGGCTGCGCGAAAATACTCAGCTTGGTATGCCGCGGTATTCAAAGCCATGGCTGTGAGAGCGGCGGCGAAAGGTGAAAATACGAGGCCCAACTCGGGAAGTCCATAGTAGACAATAAAAAGCTGCACTAAGAGGGGCGTCCCCCGCACAAATTCGATATAAGCTCCGCTGACACGAGCAGCTACTGTCCCCCCATACATCCGAAGGAAAGCCAATATCCAGCCGAGAAGGAACCCCAATCCCACGGAAAAAACCGTGAGTTTAAGGGCCTCCAAAAGTCCCACAAGAAGGGACGGCAAGGCCTCCCACCAAAGAGAAAAAAGCGACAAAGTCCCTCCCTTAAGCCAGAGGCTTTCCTAAGCCCGGAATGGCTAATCGCCGCTCAAGTCGCCGCAGAAAAGCGTTGCCTGCACGGGTAAGAGCGAAGTAAATCAGGGCTGTAAACCCATAGATGACAAGGGAGTTGCCGAAGGTGTAGGCGATAATGCGCCGGGCGTGGCGGAGAATCTCCGCCACGCCCACGATGTACACGAGGGAGGTCTCCTTAATCTGAGCGGAGAATTCGTTAGCCCAAGAGGCAATGGCCAGACGGAAAGCCTGGGGCAAAACTATGTGCACAAGGACTTGGCGATCTGTGAGGCCCAAAGCTCGCCCGGCCTCCACCTGTCCCGGCCTCACCGAACGGAGCGCGGTGTGAAAGATTTGCGATTGATATCCGGACGAGCAAAGACCTAAAGCAGCAATGGCCACAAGAAGCGGCGGAAGATCCCAAGGGAGATAGTAGACCACAAGGAGCAGAACGATGACGGGAATGCCCCGGAGCGTCCGCTCCAAGGAGGTGGCGACGAGGGCCAGGAGGCGGGGACCATATACTTGGGTCAGGGCCAGTCCAAGTCCGAAGAGAAAACCGAAGGCCATGACCCCCGCCACCACTTGGAGCGTCACTCCCACTCCGTGGAGGAACCCAAACCACTCGCCAAGCAGGTCTCCCACAGCCGTCGTTCCCTCCTAGCGGCAAGGATCATTAGGCACGAGGGGCACGGGTTCCACCGCTCGCCCGGGGAAGTATTTGGCCACAAGCTCTGCCCAAATGCCGAGCTCATAAAGCTTCCGGAGCCCTTCGTTCAGACGCGGAAGGAGCCCGTAAGGATCACCCTTGGTCACCGCGTAGGCATACTGTTCCCCGGTTTTTACGATACCCACGATCTTCACGTTGCGTCCGGCGTTGACAAAACCCAGCGCCGTGTCCGTGTCACAAAGAACGGCAGCGATGCGCCCGATCTCCAGGTCCCTCACGGCCATGTCATAGGTTTCGTAGGCACGAAGCTCCACGGGAACCCCCTTCGCCACCAAGTTATCCTCAAGCCACATATAGCCAGTGGTTCCGGCCTGGGCCCCCACAACGGTTCCCAAGAAGGCAGTTATAGCGTTAAGCTCGGAGTCCTGTCGTACGAGGATGGCTTGATCCACTTCCCAATAAGGAAGCGAGTAATCCACAACCTGCGCTCTTTCACAGGTCACCGAAAGCCCGCTGGCGATGATGTCGATTTTTCCTTGAGCCAGGGCGGTGATGATCGTTGCCCAGGGAAGGTCGCGAAATTCCACGCGAAATCCTTGGAGTTCCGCAATTTTTCGCATGACTTCTACGTCAAAGCCTTTGTATTCCCCTTGCTCCACCCACGTAAACGGAGGAAAGGCTGCGTCTAACCCAACCACAAACACCTCCTCAGCCGCAAGGCCAAAAGCCATAACCGCAAGAAAACCAAGCACAATTTGCACCAACCGCATAACACACCTCCTTTTGGGGTCTGTCTTTCTAACCGTATAAACCCGCAAAAACCGGATTAATACCTTGGAAAGGTAAAGGCAGACTTCCGCAGAAAGTGGGACCCGGGCCTAAAGGCCCGGATGATGGAGGAGGTGGGAAAAGACTGGCTGGCGAGCTCCATTCGCCCCGTTCACGGCCCTAGTTCCAACAAGCTCTCTCACGACTCTGAGCTACAACATTAAGCCGAGTCTGTCAAGACGGTAGTGTAACGGCAAGTGTGTCTGTGGGGCCGCATGGCAGCCTTCCCGTTGGAAGAGCCTTTCGAAAGGAGGGAAAGCTACCATGCGGAAAGAAATCCGCAATAAGATCCTAAAGGCGTTCGCGGAGGAGATCAAGGTGTTGGTCCGGAACCTTCTGGAGAGCCTTATGCGGGAGGAGAGGGAGGTCTATCTCGGGGAGCACCCTACCAAGGCGAACGGGTACTACACCCGTGACCTCCTCACCCTCGCTGGCCCACTTGAGAACCTTAGAGTTCCCCGCGTACGGGAAGGCGATTTTCATCCGCGGATCCTCCCTTACCGGAAGCGCGCTTCGGTAGACCTCTCGGAAGCCATCCTCACCCTGTACGCGGTAGGGGTGAGCACGAGGAACATCTCTCGCTTCCTGGAAGGAGTCTACGGAGCCTTTTACTCGCCCCAAAGCATCTCCCGCCTCATCGCGGTCACCAAAGAAGAAGTGAAATCCTGGCTGGAAAGGCCGCTTGGGGAGGAGTACTACGCGGTGTTTCTAGATGGGACTTTCCTTTCCATCCGCCGAGGAAAAACGGCCAAGGAACCGGTGTACATGGCCCTGGGGATCAAGCCGGATGGGCGCCGGGAAGTGTTGGGCTTTTGGCTGTTTGGAGCGGAGGGGGAGAGCGCCAGGAATTGGGAGGAGGTGCTCAA
>JACIWM010000159.1 GCA_014360945.1 Candidatus Bipolaricaulota bacterium | reverse complement strand
AAAACACTCATACTCGAAAAAGGAATAGCCGGAGGAAAAGGACTAGAAGTACCACTCATGGAAAACTACCCAGGATACGAAAAAATAGAAGGCCAAAAACTCATACAAAAAATGAAAAAACAGGCAACAAAACATGCAAAACTCAAAGAACTAGAAGAAGTCACAAAAATCGAAAAAAACTCTAAAAACTTTAAAATAGAAACAAAAAAGGACACCTACACAACCAAGACAATAATACTAGCCACAGGCACACGCCACCGAAGACTAAAAATCCCAGGAGAAAAAGAATTCTTGGGAAAGGGAGTATCATATTGTGCAACATGCGACGGACCACTATACAAAAACAAAAAAGTCCTAGTAATCGGAGGAGGAAACAGTGCACTGCAAGAGGCAATATTCCTATACAAGATAGGATCCAAACCAACAATAATACACAGAAGAGACCAATTAAGGGCGCAAAAATACCTACAAGACCAAATAAAAAAATATAAAATCCCCATAATCTGGGACACCACACTAAAAGAGATCAAAGGCAAGGAAAAAGTCCAAGAGGCCATAATAGAAAACAGGAAAACAGGAAAAACCAGCACAATAAAAACCGACGGAATATTCATAGCAATAGGGGAAGAACCAATAAACAAACTCGCAAAAAACCTAGGAATAAAACTAGACAAGGCCGGTTACATAATAACCGACAAACAACAAAGAACCAACATCGAAAGAGTCTACGCGGCCGGAGACATAACAGGCGGCCTCAACCAATGGATTACAGCATGCGCAGAAGGAGCAATAGCAGCAACCACAGCATACAAAGACACACAAAAATAAAACACCTAGCATCAAATCTCCGGAGGAAACCAATAACAAAAACTATCAAAAAAACGCCAAGAAGTAAGAATTTAAATCTTAGGAAGTAATTAAGACATTAGGCGTGATGATGATGGATGAAAAAGCTCAATCCACGGAATATCTCCTACTTTTAATTATAGGTATAATACTCGCTCTATTGGCCATACTAATTCTATCATCCTATTTCAAAGGATCCAGTCTTTAATTTA
>JACIWM010000158.1 GCA_014360945.1 Candidatus Bipolaricaulota bacterium | reverse complement strand
GAGGCCCCGGGCGTGAAAGAGGGCGGGCTTCTGGAGATTTTGCACGCGGAGATCCCCGTGGAGGCCCCGCCCGAGAAGATCCCGCCCCACATCGAGGTGGACATTTCCAAGCTCGGGCTGGACGAAGCCATTTTGGTGCGGGATATCCCCTGGCCGGAGGGGGTCCGGCCCCTTCTTCCGCCGGAGGACGCGGTGGTGGTAGTCCTGCCGCCCAGAGTGGAAGTGGTGGAGGAGGCTCCGGCGGAGGCGGCACCCGAGGCTCTCGAAACGCCGGCTGCGCCTGCCCCGCCCAGCGCGGAGGAAAAGAGCTCTTGAGGGCCGTCGTCGGCCTGGGAAATCCGGGCCCCGCTTACGCCGCCACCCGCCACAACCTAGGCTTTTGGGTTTTGGAACGGCTTCTCGGCGGCTCCTGGGAAAGAAAAGTCTTTCCCTGGGCCGAGGTTTTTCGCAAAGGGGACGCATTCCTTGTGCGTCCCCTCACGTTTATGAATCTCTCCGGCCAGGCCGTGGCCGAGTTTTCTCGAAAGTTTCAAGTGCCACCGGATTCCCTTCTCATCGTGTACGACGACGTGGACCTTCCGTTGGGCGAAGTGCGGCTCAGGCCTTCCGGCGGGGCCGGCACCCACCGCGGCATGCGCTCCGTCCTCTCCGCCCTGGGCACGGAGGAGGTGCCGCGCCTTAGGGTGGGAATTGGCCCACCTCCCCCGGACGTGGATTTGGCCCAATTCGTCCTTTCCCCGCCGAAGCCCGAGGAAGTTCCCATCCTTGCGGAGGCCTGTGACTTCGCTGCGGAACTGGCCAAAATTTTCCTGGAAAAAGGCCTTCCCACCGCGCTGGATGCCTTCTCTCGGAGGAAGCCGGCGCGGCCGGTATAATCACTGAGGTAAGGAGCCCCTTTCATGTACGAGAAGTTCTCCAGGGAGTCCATGAAGCTTTTGGCCATGGCCCAGGAGGAGGCCGCGGAGTGGCGCCACCGCTACGTCGGCACGGAACACCTCCTTTTGGCCGCCCTGCGCCAGGAAGGAAGCCGTATTGGCCGGTTCCTCGTTTCCAAGGGCCTC
>JACIWM010000157.1 GCA_014360945.1 Candidatus Bipolaricaulota bacterium | reverse complement strand
TCCCGCAGATGGGAGGCCAAGGATATTCCGAAGAAACGCAGAGGTTTTTCCAAAGTCGTCCGGGAAAGGGGCGAAAGGGGGCCTTCGACGGGCTCCACCCGAAGCTCGATCTCTCCCCCGCCTTTCGGAACATAACCCGGCCGGAGGATCCGCAGTTCCGCATGGATACCCATTTGCCGGAGGGCGGGAAGAAGGACTTCCTGGGTATGGAAGGCGGAGGGCGCGAAATCCTGGAAAATACCGCCGCGGATGCGAAATACGCAGGGCTTTTGGGCGAAGGCCGCCACGGGAAGAACGGTGAGGGCAAGCATGGTGGTGGAGCCGGCGGTGCCGATGTCCCAGAAAAATTCGCCGCCCACGGGTTTTCTTGCGGGAAAGAAGGAAATCTCCCGGCTTCCCACGCTTGCACCCTCGATCTTGGCTTGGGCCAAGGCGGCCGCGGCCTCCACGGCCTTGAGGTGCTGAGGTCTAAGCCCGGGGTTATCGCGTTTGGCCCGGATGTTGTGGATGCGTAAAGGCTCGCCAAGGAGGGCGGAGAGGGCCACGGCCGTGCGCACGATCGTCCCGCTCCCGGATTTCTGCCCGCCGTCCACCGTCCACATGACCCTGGAGGATATCCCAAGGCCCTCGAAAGCGGGAAAACCTAATCCTTCCCTGGAATGCGCCGAAAGACCAAGTATGATTTTGGGCATCGATGCGCTACATCCTCCAAGAGCTATGGAAGCGCAGATGGCGCCTGGTTTTGGGCGTCATCGCTCTTTTTGTTGTTGATGGGTTCCAGCTCATCGCCCCACTTATCGTTCGGAACGCCGTAAATGAGCTCGTCGTCGGAAAGGGCGAGAAATTGGGGCTCTACGCGCTCTATCTTGTGGCCATCGCCATTTTTGTTTTCGCATTCCGTTTCATTTGGCGGTATTTTATTTTTGGCACCTCCCGCCTCATCGAGCAGGACCTGCGGAACCGACTCTATGCCCATCTTCTCCGCCTTCCCCAAAGCTACTACATCCAGCATCCCACCGGAGAACTCATGGCCCACGCCACGAATGATCTTGAGGCCATTCGCTTCGCCTGCGGGCAAGGGGT
>JACIWM010000156.1 GCA_014360945.1 Candidatus Bipolaricaulota bacterium | reverse complement strand
AATTTTAAAACCTATATTGAAGCTACTGGTGAAAATGCTGTGAATTTAGCCCGCACTTGTGAACAAGTGGCTGATGAAACTGGTGTTAATATTGTGGTCGCGCCACAGCATATGGACCTTTTTAGAGTGGCTCAAACGGTTAAAATACCAGTGGCAGCGCAACATATCGACCCCATAGATGCTGGTGGACACACTGGCAGCATTCTCCTAGAATGTGCGGAGGAGGCCGGGGCCACAGGAACCCTTATAAATCATTCAGAGAAGAGGATGAAACTTGCAGATGTCCAAAGAGTTATCGGAAGAGTTAAAGAGGCCGGCCTCGTTAGCATAGTATGTACAAATAATGTAGATACGAGCGCGGCTGCGGCTGCAATGGACCCTGATTTCGTGGCAGTGGAACCCCCAGAACTTATAGGATCTGGCATCCCAGTATCCAAGGCAGAACCTGAAGTGGTCACAGGGACCGTGGATGCTGTTAAAAACATAAACCCCAATGTCAAAGTGCTCTGTGGGGCTGGGATATCTACAGGTGAAGATTTTAAGGCAGCCATGGATCTTGGATCAGAAGGGGTGCTCTTAGCTTCCGGCGTCATATTAGCTGATAACCCCCATGAAGCTCTCTTAGATTTGGTAAGTAAAATATAGACTAATGTGGGGGGTGAACATTGAATGTCATTAAATTTCAAGACCATAGACGATCTTGAATTAAATGATAAAACCGTGCTTTTAAGAATTGATATAAACTCGCCTGTAGATCCGCACACAGGAAGAATACTCGATGATACGCGTCTGAGACTCCATTCAGAGACCATAGATGAGCTTGCAGGAATGGATGCGAAGGTGGTTATATTAGCCCACCAAAGCAGGCCAGGTAAAAAAGATTTCACAACCCTGGAAAAGCATGCTGAAATTCTATCAGATATCCTGGGGCGTCCCGTAAAATATGTGGAGGATATCTTCGGATGCGCTGCCCGAGAGGAAATCTCCAAGATGAAAAAGGGTGATATAATACTCCTAGAGAATGTCCGTTTTTATTCAGAAGAAATCTTGAAAAGGGAGCCTAAAATCCAAGCAAAAACTCACCTTGTCAG
>JACIWM010000155.1 GCA_014360945.1 Candidatus Bipolaricaulota bacterium | reverse complement strand
CTCGGTCGCTGCCTCATCGAAGAGTCTCGACTTTTCGAGTGCGTGGTGGACGAAGGCGTGAAACTCCAGGGCGTGGAACTCACGGGAGTCCTGGTGGGAAAAGGCACATGGCTACGGGGCTAAAGTTCCCCCCAGTTTCGCCCTACTTTCAGATCGACCTTAAGGGGCACCGCAAGTTCCCAAACGCCTTCCATGATCTCTCGCACCATTTTGCCCGCTTCCTCCGCTTCGCCCTCCGGAACCTCGAACACAAGCTCATCATGGATCTGGAGAATCATCTCCGCCGGGAGTTTTCCGGCCTTCCAGGCTTGGTGGATTCTGAGCATCGCGAGTTTCATGAGGTCGGCCGCGGTCCCCTGAATCGGCGTGTTTATCGCGTTCCTTCGATCTTGTCCGATTCCCCGCCGATCGGGATTGCGCAGCCCCGGAAGCGGCCGCTTCCGCCCTAAAAGCGTTTTCGCGTAGCCTGTGTTCTTCGCGTCCTCCACAAGCTTCTCCACGAATTCCGCGACCTTCGGATAAGCCTGGAAGAAGCGTTCGATGAGGGCTTTGGCCTCCTCCTGAGGTATGCCCTGGTCTCGGGCCAACCCGTACGGAGTGATCCCATAGATGATCCCGAAGTTCACGCGCTTGGCGATGGTGCGCATGCGGGAATCCACGGCCTCCGGGGCTACACCGAAGAGGATGGCGGCGGTGCGGCGGTGGAGATCCTCCCCGCGCCGGAAGGCCTCAATCAAAGCCTCATCACCGGAAAAATGAGCCAGGATGCGCAGTTCAATTTGCGAGTAATCCGCACCCAAAAGGACCTTTCCCGGCGGAGCGATGAACGCCCGGCGAATATCCACGCCCACCTCCGTCTTGGCCGGGATGTTCTGAAGGTTCGGATCGGAAGAGGAGAGCCTTCCCGTGGCCGTCCCCGTTTGGTTGAAGGAAGTGTGGATTCGGCCGGTCTTGGGGTGCACATAGTGGGGAAGCTTTTCGATGTAGGTGTTCCGGAGCTTCTCCAACTCCCGATAGGCAATTAGCTTGGCCGGGAATTCGTGATATTGCGCGAGATCCCGGAGGACTTGGGCATCCGTGGACGGCCCGGT
>JACIWM010000154.1 GCA_014360945.1 Candidatus Bipolaricaulota bacterium | reverse complement strand
ATCGACAACGCCCGCTTCCGCACCGACCCCCGCCCGGTGGACGAAAACTGCGATTGCCCCACATGCCGCCGCTATTCCAGAGCATTCCTGCACCACCTTCTGCGGGTGGGCGAGCTTTCATATTTCCGCTTGGCCACCCTTCATAATCTCCGGTTCATGGTGCGGTTCATGGAGTGGATCCGGGCGGAGCTCGCTCAGGGCCGGCTTCCCCAGCTTCCCAGGAACGATGGCTGAAAAGCGCAAGAAGGTGCAGATCTACACGGATGGAGCATGCCTGGGCAATCCCGGCCCGGGAGGATGGGCGGCGATCCTCATCTGGGGCCCGCATAGGAAGGAGATCTCCGGGGAAGAGCCTCACACCACCAATAACCGCATGGAGCTTCGGGCGGCCATCGAGGCCCTGCAGGCCTTAAAAGAACCGGCGGAAGTTGAGCTCTACACGGACTCCGCGTACCTCAAGCGGGGGGTGACGGAGTGGCTCCCACGCTGGAAAGAACAGGGCTGGAAAAGGAAAGAAGGGAAAAGCTTAAAACCTGTGGCCAATGCCGATCTTTGGCAAGAATTGGACGAGCTTTTACGCGTGCACCGTGTGCGTTTTCATTGGATCGAGGGTCATGCCGGACATCCGGAGAATGCCCGTGCTAATCTTTTGGCCCGGCAGGCCATGCGCCGGGCCGCAGAGGGACTCAGCTCCGACGCACCCGGCTCTGGATGAGGAGGGCCCGCTCTACATCCTTGGATCTGACCCAGCCCTTCTCCACCAGGATCTCCCCAATGAGCCGCCGCCTTCCCTCCCTCTCCTGCTCGGCCAGGGCCTCCTGAACCCGCGCCTCGTCCAGGACCCCAAGGTCCACGAGGATCTCGCCCAGACGTTTGTCCCGCTCGAAGTACTCCTCAAGGATGGACATGATTACGGCCGAGCGGGACTTGCGCTGTTGAAGGGCGATCTTATCCACAAGGTCCAGGAGGTATTTGTCCTCCTCGCTGTAGTATAGGGTAACCTGCATGCCATTCCCTCCTTGTGGAACCCACGTGTTCGCACTCTTTTCCACTTTACCGGAAAAGGGCGAGACGGGCAAGTGCTAGGGCCGGGCCTG
>JACIWM010000153.1 GCA_014360945.1 Candidatus Bipolaricaulota bacterium | reverse complement strand
GCGCGGGAAGTGAAGAGGGCCCAGCGTTATCGTCATCCTTTTTCCGTGGTCCTGCTGGATTTGGACAACTTTCGGCGGGTGAACAATGTGTTTGGGCACATGCGAGGCGACGCGGTCCTGAAAGGAGTTGGCGAGCTTCTCCTTCGGAATCTGCGGGCCTGCGATTTCGTGTTCCGCTACGGTGGAGACGAGTTTTTGCTCCTCCTTCCCGAGACCGAAGAAACTGGGGCGGAGGAGGCGGTGAAGCGGGTGCGCGCCAAACTCCGGACCTGGAGCATGAGCTTGGACCTCGGGTTCGTCCTGGATTTCTCCGCCGGGGTAGCGACATACGATCCCGAAAACAGCCGGCCTCCCGAGGATCTCCTGCGGGAGGCCGATCAAAAGATGTACGCAACGAAAAAGGCCCGCCTGGGCTAAAGAAGAGCCTTCTCCCCCGGAACCCGCGGGAAGAGCCGCACCTTCCGCACGTGATCGAACCCGCACACAAAACGCACAAGCCTCTCTACCCCGATCCCAAAGCCCGCGGAAGGGGGAAGCCCATCCTCAGCCAGCGCTAAAATGGGCGCGTACGCATCCAAGGACAGACCCTGACGGAGAATCCGGGCCTTGATGCGGGCAAGTTCGTGTTCCCTCTCGCCTCCGGACAAGGCCTCTCCATAGCCCCCGGGATAAATGAGGTCCATATCCCGGAGGATGCCGGGCCTCTCCGGATCCTCGCGGTCATAGAACTCCCGTTGATCAATGGGGAAATCCACGAGCCATACGGGAGTTTCGCTTTTCTGGGAAAGCACAAGTTCAAAATCCTCACCAAATTCCCGGCGGGCTTCGTGCCAGGTGATACGCGGAAATGGCCGGGAATACTCGGGGATTTCCCGGCCCGCCTTGGTCAGGGCTTTGCCACACTCCCGTCGCACCTCCGCCAATATGTGGAGGAGAAGACGCTCGCCTAACTCCATGACCTCCTCGCGCGAGGCGTTTCGCACCTCTAGGTCTAGCTGGACGAACTCGAAAAGGTGGCGGCCGGTTTGGGCGCGCTCCACCGGTTCCAGCCGCACGTTCGGGGAAAAGCAAAAGATCTTGGGATGGACGCGCACCGCTGCCTGCTTATGGAA
>JACIWM010000152.1 GCA_014360945.1 Candidatus Bipolaricaulota bacterium | reverse complement strand
GGCTCCTCCGTCCCAAGCCTTTCCCGAAGGATCCAAAGGAGCTCCCACAGGAAGCTTTTCAAGCTGCCGGTGCGAGCAAGGACTTCTCCGGCACGCAAAATTTGGAACGCGGGCTCTTGAAGGATCTTGTCCATGGCCACTTTGGCGAAGGCCCGGCGGCGCAGAGGGTCCGCGGCTTCCCCGGAAAATCGCAGGAAAAGTTCAGGGAGAGAAAGCCCCCGGGCCTCATCCTCCGCAACCTTGAACTCCTCAAACACTTCCCGCTTGACCCCGAGGAAATTCTCAAGCTCATCCTCGCGTTCCGCGCAAAGGCTCAGGAGAAACTCTGTTTCCTCAGGGCCATATCCGGCACGGATTAAAGCACCCCGCCAGGCATCTCGGGGCGAAGGGGAAAAACGCAGACTACACCGGGAACGGACGGTGGGGATCACTCGATCGGGCGCTTCCGCGTAGAGAATGACCGCAAGATACGGCGGAACCTCCTCAAGGAGTTTCAAAAGAGCATTGGCCGCTTCAGGGGTGAGGCGCTCGGCCGGGCCGAGGAGGGCCACCCGGAAGGAACCGGCCACCGGCGCATAGCGGGCCCAAAGGATGAGGGCCCGAATCTCTCCAATCCCCAGCCATTTCCCTTCCGATTCAATTCCCAAAAAATCGGGATGGACACCGGGTCGGCCGGAAAGAAGCTCCTGGGCCCTGAGCCGTGCTGCCGCTCGCGCACCACCCCCACAATAAAGCTCCGGAAGCATCGGGAAAGACTACGCGGAAACCTCACCTTATGGCAACCCTTTGAGACTGAGGCCCGGGAGCGGTACGCTGAAGCTGATGGGTGAGGATCGACGCGAAGAAACACGGGCGATCATCGAGCGCACCATCCTTGTGCGGCGCGTGACCTTGGGAGTTTTCTCCCTTCTGGCCCTGGCCGTGACCGGGTTTCCCCGCTTTCCCTTCAACCCCCTCTTCGCCGTGCCTTTCGCCTGGTTCCTTTTGACCTTTCCCTTTGGCTGGCTCATCCGGCGCCAGCGCAGCACCCGTTCCCTCCATAACGTGCATGCCGCCTTCCTCTCCGCAGAGGCAATTTTGGTCACCTATCTTGTCCATCGGCTGGGCGGCGTGGCCTG
>JACIWM010000151.1 GCA_014360945.1 Candidatus Bipolaricaulota bacterium | reverse complement strand
TTCTTACCGCTTCAAAATCCGCCTTGTGAGCGGCGAGGAAAGGCTTCTCCCCGAACCGGAGAGGAGCGCTTTCCAAGCCCCTGCCCAGGACTCGTTTCCCCAGATTGCCTGGGTGGGAAAGACCATCGGCTATCAGATCTTCCCGGACCGCTTTTACAATGGAGATCCCGAGAACGACGCGTTGGCTTTGGCCACGGACGAGGCCAATTTCAGCCCGCTTGCTCCTGATCCAATCCTTTCTGCATGGAACGATCCTATAACGCCTCTTCACTGTTGCCATCAGTATTTCGGCGGTGATCTTCGCGGAATCCGGGAAAAACTGGACTATCTCGCGGAGTTAGGGGTCGGGTTGATCTACCTGAACCCGGTGTTCGTCTCGGGCAGTGCTCATGGATACGATACGCACGACTACTTGGAGGTCGCGCCGCGCCTGGGAACGAAGGAAGAAGTCCGGGCCCTTTTGGGCGAGGCCCATGCCCGGGGGATGAGGGTGATCTTCGACTTCGTCCCCAACCATACCGGTGTGGGATTCTGGGCTTTTCAAGATGTGGTAAAGCGTGGACCAGAAAGCCCTTACTGGGATTGGTACTTCATCCGCCGCTGGCCCTTCACCCCCGGCGATGGCACGGCCTACGAAGGCTGGTGGGGCCTGGGAAGCTTGCCCAAGCTCAACACCGAAAATCCCGAGGTCTTCCAGCACCTGTTGGACGTGGCCCTTTATTGGCTGGAGTTTGGGTTCGACGGGATGCGCATCGATGTGCCCAACGAGCTTCGGAACGCCAAGGAGTTCTTCTCCCGCCTTCGCGCCGAGGTCAAGGCTAGAAACCCCGAGTTTTACATCGTGGGCGAGATTTGGCAGATCGCCCCGGAATGGGTGCGGGGAGAAATGTTCGACTCCCTCATGAACTACGCCCTCGGACGGGACACCCTTTTGCGCTACGCCAAGGGCGAGCTCACTGGAGAGGAAGCCCTGGCCAGGTTGAGTCGCTATTACGCGGCCTACGGGGAGAACGTGACGGCCATGGGGTTCAACCTTGTTTCCTCCCATGATACGTCCCGTATCCTGAGCGACCTGGGCGGTGGTGATCTAGGCGACGTACCATCTGCAGAATCCATAGCCCGCCTAAAACTTCTTGTGACGCTTCTTTACACCCAGCC
>JACIWM010000150.1 GCA_014360945.1 Candidatus Bipolaricaulota bacterium | reverse complement strand
GCGCGCGGCGATCTCACCCATGAGGGGATTCCCGTTCTTGGTGGGAATGGCCCGAAGATCCAGGACCAGAAGGTGGGTGTTCGTCCCGCCATAGCAGAGCCGGAGGCCTTCCCGCTCCAAAAATGCCGCCAGGGCTTTGGCGTTCTCCACGATCCTGAACATGAGCCTCCGGAACTCTGGGGTTTGGGCGAGGGCGAAGGCCACGGCGATCCCCGCGAACTTGTTCACGTGCGGGCCCCCTTGGGCCCCGGGGAACACGGCCTGGTCTATACGGGCAGCGATCTCCGGATCGAAGGAGAGGATCACCGCTCCCCGTGGGCCACAGAGAGTTTTGTGGGTGGTGAACATGACCACATCGGCATAGCCCACGGGTGTGGGATAGGCTCCGGCGATGGCCATCCCCGCGGTGTGGGCGATGTCCGCAAAAAGAAAGGCGCCCACGGAGGACGCGATCTCCCGGAATGCCTGCCAATCCGGAGCCCAAGGATAAGAAGTGTAGCCGGCCACGATCATCCTTGGCCGCGTTTTCTTAGCGAGGTCCGCAATCTGGTCATAGTCCAACCGCTCGGTCTTGGGGTCAACGCCGTAAGTCACGATCCGGTAGCGTCTTCCGGAGACGTGAAAAGGCGAGCCGTGGGAAAGGTGGCCCCCTTGGGTGAGGTCCATGGCCATGAGGGTGTCGCCGGGTTTCAAGAGGGCTTCGTAGATGGCAAGGTTGGCGGCAGCACCAGAAAGGGGCTGGATATTCACAAAAATCGCGTCCGCGGGAACATCGGGGGTGGCGAAACATTCGGCACAGCGGCGCGCGGCCAAAGCCTCCACCACGTCCGCGAGTTCCACGCCTTTATAGAACCGACGGTCGCTATAGCGCCGAAAATACGCAAGCTGCTCGGCTAAATCGGAAATGCGCGCCACAGGGAAACGCAGGCATTCCTCGCGCGGGTAACCCTCGGCGTAGATGGAGGTGAACGCCGAGCCCAAGGCCTCCCGCACGGCCTTTGGTGTCAGGGATTCCGAGGGGATGAGGATGATTTTTTCCTTCTGTCTTCGTTCCTCCGCGGCGGCCAACTCCGCCACCACCCGATCGATCTCCGCCAGCCCCAGCTCCCAAATGTTTTTTTCCATGTCCATCCTGATTATCCTCCAAATGGAAGGGGACGAAAGC
>JACIWM010000015.1 GCA_014360945.1 Candidatus Bipolaricaulota bacterium | reverse complement strand
GCCGCGGCAACGACCACAACAATCGCCATCCACGACCAGGGAAGAAGGGAGTAGTCCAGAAGACCAAAACGGAAGTAGCTCACGGTGACGTTCGTAGCCACCCAAAAGTACGCAAGAAAGACTAGATCCAAAAGGGCTGGGAGAACGCGGGTTCGCAAAGCGTGGCCAACGCGCAGGAGGACATCAATAATTCGTTCGCCCAGCTTCATCTCAAGTGATCCTTTCCCGCACCCAGCCGGAAACGTAGTCCATGATCCACACCGTGATCATGAAGAGGATGATCACCCCGCCCACGAGGCTCCACTGCAAATCGTCCTTGTATTCGAAAAGAAGACGTCCGATGCCGCCGCCGCCCACCAAGGCCACCACCGTGGCCATGCGCAGATTTATGTCCCACCGATAAAGGGTGAACGCCAAAAACTGCGGGATTACTTGGGGAACTACGGCGTAGCGCACCACCTGTAGAAGATTGGCACCGGTGGCGGTCACCGCTTCCACCGGACCAGGGTCGATGTGCTCCACCTGCTCCGAGAAAAGCTTCCCTAGGGCAGCAATGGTGTGGATGAACAGAGCCATGCTTCCCGCAAAGGGACCAAATCCCACCCAGATAGCGAAGATGGAGGCCCAGTATACGGATTCCACGGCGCGAAACACGTTGAAGAAACCACGGGTGAAGGAATAGACGAGCCATCCCAGGGGCCCGCGGGCCATGATGTTCCTGGCCCCAACGAAGCTCAAGGGGAAGGCCACGGCCGTGCCGGCCACGGTGGCCAAAAGCGCCATATAAAGGGATTGCACCAGCCCATCGATGAAGGAGAGCTTTATGCGCGGGTCGGGAGTGAAGAGGTAACGAAAGTCCGGGTTAATGAGGCCACGCCAAATGCGTATGGAACGGGAAGCACGGCGAACGAGATTTTGTAGATCGATCTCGGTAAGGCGCCATCCCAAGGCCAGCGTCATCCCCACAAAGAGAAAGGCGGAAATACCGTACGCCGTGAGGTACCAACGCCGCCGGAAGGCACCGCTCCCCGGCGGAGGGAGTGGAGCCAACCGCACCCCCGCCCACCGCTCATAACGGGGATGTTCCGGCGCAAGAAAGACGATGATCCCAAGGGAAAGAATCCCCAAATGGGCGAAAAGAAAGTACGCCCAGCGCTGGGAAAAGCTCGGCGGGCTACCGCTTTCGGAGACAAGCCAAACGCCGAGGATGCGCTGGCCCAGGCTCGGGCCAAAGGCCCGGGTGAGCAAAACAAGTTCCAAGATGCCCCAAACTACAAAGGCCCAGCCCCAGCCGGGGAGCGTGGGAGCGATGAACTTGGCCTCCGGTTCCCACACCCGCCAGCGCGTCATGAGGTAATGCAAAGTAAATCCACTGTAGAGGAGGTAAGTCCAAAGAGCTAAATCCAAAAGGAGAGAAAGGAGACGGGCCTTGAAAAGCTTCACCGCACCTCCACTTCCTCCGCTTCCTCGCCGTAAATCTCCTTGAACTTCTGGTCATCGATGGCCTCGGGAAGCCCGTCGAACACGATCTCCCCGCTTTTTAGGGCGATGATCCTTTGGCCGTAGCGCCGCGCTAGAGAAAGGAAGTGGAGGCTGGCGATGACGGTGACCCCGTCCTCTTTGTTGATCTGCTCGATGTATTGCATCACGGAGTGGGAGGTGGCCGGATCCAAAGCGGAGACGGGCTCATCGGCCAACAGCAACTCCGGTTCCTGCATGAGGGCCCGGGCGATGCCCACCCGCTGCTGCTGTCCTCCGGAAAGCTGATCGGCGCGCATATACATCTTGTCCAAGAGTCCCACCCGGGCCAAACACTCCTGGGCACGGAGGATGTCCCTTTTGGGAAAACGGCCAAGTAAGGTGGGCAAGGTCGGGTTATAGCCGAGTCTTCCAGCGAGAACATTTTGGAGGACCGTGGCGCGCTTAACGAGATTGAACTGCTGAAAAACCATCCCGATTTTGCGCCGTATTTTTCGCATGGCCCGCGGAGAAAGCTGCGTAAGCTCAAGCCCGTTTAAGAAAACCCGGCCGGAAGTGGGCTCCACCAATCGATTGATGCACCGAAGAAGCGTGGATTTTCCGGAACCGGAAAGCCCGATCAAAACCAAAAATTCGCCCTTCTCCACAGAGAAACTTACGTTGGAGAGGGCGCGGACTTTCCCGCGCTCGTAGACCTTGGTCAGCTTTTCCACCACAAGGTGCGGCATACGAAAAAGGGGGGAGCGGGCGCTCCCCCCTCTTCCACTCACCCTCCTTTAGCGCTCGGGGATGGGATAACCGGCGAGGGCCCGATACGGGTCATAGAAGGAGTCGTCGATCTCGGCCACGTCGTACCACTCATAGAAGCCCTTGCGCGACCAGAGGTCCAAGCCCTCGGGCGAGCGGATGTGGGCCTTGATAGCTTCGACGATCTTGTCCTCAAGATCCTTGGGGAAGCCCGCGGCGAAGGCGATGCAGTCATTGGGCATGGGGCCCACCGTGCCCACGATCCCCACTTTACGCACCAGTTCCCAGATGTCTCCGTAAACCTTCACTTCCTCGGCGATGGCTGCCCGGAGATCCACGCACTCCCCGCGGTAGTAGGGGCTCGGAAGATCGTTAGCTATAGGATCCCAAAGCCACAACTCTGGATACATTCCGTACTCCCACCGCCAACCGGGCATGGTCTCGGCCACCCAGGCCGGCGGATTGGGCGGGGAACCGTAGCCCGTGCAGAAGTCGGCCTGTCCCTCCAAAACGGCGATGAGGGCGTTCGTGTGCGTCCCCACGGCCTTCTCCTCAGCAAATGTTAGGCCAAGCTGGTCGAAGTACTTCTTCGGGATAACGTAGCCGGACGTGGACCTGGTGCTCCCAAAGGCCCAGACCTTCCCGGCAAGATCATTTACGGACGTGAAGCCCTTCTCCCGCAGAGCATAAATGGAAGCGAAATAGTAGGGATAGCCGTATCGCACCGCGGCCAAGCGGGCATGGACGCCGGGGTTCTCCATGGTGATCCGACAGTACTGATCCGTGGTGGGAATACCGAACGTGTCTCCTTCCGCAGCGATCATGGCCTCAATCATGGCGGCATAATCCGCGGCAATCACCGGTTTGATCACAAGACCCGTCATCTGGGAGAGAGCCTCCGCGATCTTCGGGCCGACCTCCTGAATCACGTCCACTTTCACCGAGGGCACGAAGAGCATGATGATCGGCCGCTCCGGCGTGCCCAAGGCCTGGGCCAATCCCATGACCCCCAACACCGCCGCTACAAAGACCGCCAAAATTCCGCGTTTCACTGAACCACCTCCCTTTAAGCCATTATAGCCGACGGAGGAGGACTGAGGCTACTCCCGGCGATAAGGAACGCCCAACCCTTTTGGAAAGCGGACGCGGCCGATGACCCCGGCCACCACAAGGAGCGTGGCCACATAAGGGATCATGGAGATGAATTGCCAGGGCACAACTTCCTTCACGCCCGGCAAGGACTGGATCCAGGTGGCCAGGGACTCGAAGAACCCAAAGAGAACTCCGCCGGCCAAAGCCAGAAGGGGGCGCAATCCGGAGAAAACGACAGTGGCAAGAGCGATGAATCCCCGGCCAGCGGAGATCTCCTTCGTCACAGAACCCAGCCAGGATACGGACATGTAGGCTCCGGCGAGTCCGGCCAGGGCCGCGCCCACGGCCGTGGAGAGAAGCTGGGTCAGCTCCACTGGGATTCCCGCAACGTCCGCGGCCTCCGGATTTTCGCCCACTGCCTTAATCCGCAGGCCAAGTCGCGTGTGATTCAAAAGCCAGTGCACAATGAAGGGAAGGATCAAGGCTACAATAATCACAGGGGAGAAGGCTCCCACCTCGGTGCGGATCGGTGGAAGTTTCGCCTCGCGGGGAACGGTGTAAAAGCCGGGTGAGCCCAGGACCTGAAGGCCGAAGGCCACAAATCCCAAAGCAAAGAGATTTATTCCGACTCCAGCGATCATCTGGTTTCCTTTCCAGTAGGCGCAGATGAGGCCAAAGATCGTGCCCACACCAAGGCCGGTAAACAGGCCCACGGCCAGGCCCAGAAGGGGGCCGCCGGCCCGGGCACCCAACGTCCCCGTGAACGCCGAAAGAAGAAGAATTCCCTCAAGACCAATGTTGAAAAGCCCGGCGGACTCCCCGATCACCTCGCCTACGGCGGTGAGGGTGATGGGAACCATGGCATGAAGGGAGATGGAAAAAAGGCTCCAAAAATAGGCCCAGTTCATGTTTTCTTCTCCTGGAATCTAGCGCGCCGCACGAAAACCCGAAAGAGGCGGGCCAGCTCAGGCAAGGCCAAGGCCAGGACGATGGCCCCCTGTACGGCCCGAACCATCTCGAACGGAACTTTGGCCTCCATCTGCATGAGCCGCGCGCCGGCTTGTAGACCTCCATAGAAAATGGCGGCGGGGATGATCCCCAAAGGATGAATCCGACCGATCATGGCCACCCCGATCCCGTCAAAGCCGAATCCGGCGATGTTGGTGAGGCCGCTATAGACGGCGTAAGTGGGCGGGCGACCCATGGTCTCCACCGCGCCGGCCAATCCCGCGGCCATCCCACCCAGGATGAATACCAAAAGCACCGTCCTCCGCGGGGAGACCCCACCATACCGGGCCGCATGGGGATTGGCTCCTGCCGCGCGAATCTCATAGCCCGCTACGGTGTGCCAAAGAAGGAGGTAAAAGAGGAAGGCCAAGCCCACGGCCACCGCAATTCCAAAGGAAAGGTCAGTCCCGCGGAAGAGAATGGGAAGGCGGCTGGTTTTGGCCACGGAGATCGTTTTCTCCGCGCGAATTGGGTCAACAAGGACATTGGCCACAAGGTAAAAGGCAAAGAAATGGGCGAGCCAATTGAACATGATGGTGGAGATGACTTCGTGCACGCCGCGATAGGCCTTAAGCACCGCGGGGATCAGCCCCCAAACCATCCCGGCCAGAGCCGCTCCAAGAAGGGCAAAAAGGGCGTGCCAGCCTGAGGGAAGGCGAAAGAAACTGGCGGCCACGGCGGCCATGGCCCCCATGTACATCATCCCTTCGGCCCCGATGATGAAAAGCCCGGCACGGGCGCCCACGGCGAAGGTTAAGGCCGTGAGGATGAGGGGTGTGGCGTTGGCCAGGGCGTTGGCGAGCCCATAACCGCTCCCGAAGCTCTCCTTGAACAGGGCCATATATGCCGGCCACGGGTTGTACCCCCAGGCCCGCATGATGATCGCTCCCACCCCAAGCCCGATGAGCCCGGCCAAAACGGATTCCAAAAGGGGACGAAGACCTACTCCAATCCGCCTCATTCACTTCCCACCTTTACCCCGCCCATGAGGAGTCCGATCTTCTCCGGGGTCAGCTCCGCCGGCCGCGCCTCACCCACGATGGTCCCCTCATACATGAAAGCCACGCGGTCGGAAAGGGCCAGAACCTCGTCCAGATCCGCTGAGACCAGAAGAACCGCCCGGCCCTCTTTGCGCAATTGTCGAAGAAGGTCGCGGATGAACTGAGCGGCTCCGATGTCCAGACCGCGGGTGGGCTGGGCGGCCACGATCACCTGCGGCTCTTTAGAAAGCTCCCGCGCGGCAATGAGTTTTTGCTGGTTTCCGCCGGAGAGACTTTTTGTCGGTGCGGAAATGCCTGCCGTTTGAATTCCAAACTTCTCCACAAGTTTTGCGGCATGCGCGCGCATGGCCCAGGCCCGCAGAAAACCGGCGCGCTGAAAAGCATTCTCCCTTTGCCTTCCCAAAATGGAGTTTTCCGCAACGGTGAAAGAGAGGATAAGCCCGTACTTCCAGCGATCCTCTGGGATGTGGGCCAAGCCACGCCGATACAGGGCGGTGGGAGGAAGACCGGTCACGTTGCGGCCCAAAAGGCGAATCTCCCCGGATTCCGGGCGGCGAAGCCCACAGATGGCCTCCACCAGCTCCGTCTGTCCATTTCCTTCCACGCCGGCGATCCCGAAGATCTCCCCGGGATAGACGGCGAAGGAAACACCGCGCACGGCGAGTCCGCCGGTATCCGAACGAACCCGGAGGTTTTCCACCACGAGGCTCGGCTCTCCTTGGCACGCCGTTCCTTCCTCTTCCCGTTCTATTCCTTCCCAGGAAAGTTCCAGCGCCCGGCGGCTGAGCCCCACCTCCGCGCCCACCATAAGCCGCGCCAGTTCACTAGCGCTCACCTCGCTGGTTTTTGCCTCGCCCGCCACCCTCCCCCGCCGCAACACCACGATGCGGTCCGTTATGGCCAAGGCCTCCTTGAGCTTGTGGGTGATGAAGATCACCGCGGTGCCTCGGTCCCGAAGGTTGCGGAGGAACTTGAAAAGTTCAGCAGTCTCCACCGGGGTGAGAACGCTTGTGGGTTCATCGAGGATGAGGAGCCGCACCTCCCGCATGAGGATTTTGAGGATCTCCACGCGTTGCCTTTCCCCGACAGCGAGCTTCTCCACGGGAACATCAAGGGGAACGTGAAGCCCTGTGTCCTCCATCAGCTTCTTAAGCCGCGCGCGAAGCTCGGAAAAACTCAGTTTTCCCAAGCCGAGGGCCACGTTTTCCACGGCGGTGAAGGTGTCCACAAGGGCGAAATGTTGGTGGACCATGCCGATTCCCAATGCCAGCGCATCCTTTGGGGAATGGAAACGGATCGGTCCTTTTGGGGTGAGAAGGCGGCCGGAGGTGGGCGGAAGCAATCCGGAGAGGATTTTGGTAAGTGTGGTTTTTCCCGCCCCGTTTTCGCCGAGAAGGCCAAGGATTTCCCCGGGATGGACGGTGAGGTCCACCTCCCGAAGGGCCACCGTCCCGTCGGGATAGATCTTGGTCAGGCGCTCAGCACGCAGAAAAAATTCCGCCACGGAATTAGAGAAATAGAGGGCCTGAGGCTATCCCCAGGCCCTCCGTCAAGAGTCTCAGCGGGTAAGCGGGTACTGGGCCCGCACCGCCAGCATCTCCTCTCGCGTTTCGGGCTTGGGCACGACGATCTCGCCGGAAAGGATCTTGGCCTCTAGCTCATCCACGGCCTCCCAGATCCACCCGGGAATGGCGGCGCGCATGGCCTGCCAGTTCTCGACAATCCTCTCCCGGTCCGCCTCGGTGATGGCTCCGGCCTTGATGCCAAACTCGATGAAGTCCAAAAGGTCCTGGTACCGGCTGATTCCCACGCCTTTATTCTTGAGGCCCAAGGAGAGGACACCGCCTTGGAACGTGCCCTCGTGGACCATTTTGATCGCCGTGTAGCAGCCCACGTCCACCCGCTTCATCATGGAGGCCACGACCTTATTCCCGTCGCCCATCCAGTCCTGGTTCGCGTCCACGCCGATCATGAACGGTGGCCCAGCCTCCCGACCCTCTTTGGCCAGTTTCTCCGTCACCGCCTCGAGGATCCCGATGCCTAGCGGGCCGGCCACGTTGTACACGGCCACCGCGCCTTGCTCGAGCTGGGCCTCCGCCGCGGCCTTGCCTTTAGCGATGTCCGAGAAGGTCCCGGTATAAACCCAAAGGAGCCCCACATCCGCCTTCTTTCCCGTGACTTCCTCGTACTTCTTGAGGCCCCAGTCGATGCCGAACCGGTAGCCGCCCTCAAAGTGATAAAGCACGGGAATCTCGATCCCGAGGACCACGCCTACGTAGGGGTAGCCGTACTCCGCGGCAAGCATCCCGGCCAATGCCCCCACCAATGCCGAACCCTCCTGCTCCTCGAATACGATGGAAAGAACGTTGGGATGGGAAACAACCGCGTCGATGATGGCAAATTTCTGGTTGGGAAATTCCGGAGCCACCTCGTTCAGGGCATCAGCGAGGAGAAAGCCAACACAGATGATGAGGTCAAATTTTCCGGTGCGCGCGGCGTTGCGGATGTTGGGGAGATAGTCGGCGGAGGTTGCGGACTGGATTTCCACCATCTCCCAGCCGAAGTCGGCGCAAGCTTCCTCGGTTCCCTTGAAGCCCATGTCGTTGAAGGAAAGGTCGCCGCGGCCACCCACGTCGAGGATGAGGGCCACCCGGCCCGCCAAAGCGGGCAAAGTCAACAACACCGCCGCCAAAAGCACAAACCCCAGACGCCTCATGCTTCCCTCCTTGCCCGAAGATTTAGCCATAGTACCGAATGGGCTTGGTATGCGTCAAGAGTGAGGCGAGGAGGGGGAGGGGATTTTCCCCTCCCCCGGCGAGGAGGAAGGAGGCCAGGAGGGGGTCATGGGGCGTGCCTTGCCGAATCGAACGGCAACCTGCCCGCCGGACGGGATCGTCCGGAAGGTGGGGCTGGAAACCCCGTTAGGCCGGCACCACGCCCGGCACGCCGCGTTCCACTCTCAACCTAATCCGAGCCGGGCGGGCTGCCAAAGACAAGAATCCGCGGCCCAAGAAACCTTTGGGCCCAAAAAGGAGGACACTAGTCGGGGAGCTTCGCGATCCGCCAATACTCCCAAACCGTGGTCAAAAGCCGATCGAACTCCTCGGGCGAGGCCGGTTTTTGCAGGAACCCGGCGGCGCCGGAATCATAGGCCCGCACCATGTCCTCCTCATCGGTGGACACAGTCAGCACCACCACCGGGATCTTCCGCAGTTTTTCGTCCTTTTTTATCTCCTCCAGGACTTCAAGGCCGCTCTTTTTGGGCAGCCTCAGGTCCAAAAGGACAAGGTTTGGCCTGGGAGCATGGGCATAATTTTTGCGGCGGAACAGGAAATCGAGGGCCTCTTCCCCATCCTTGGCCCAAAAAAGATCGTAGCGCACGTTGGCCTTCTCCAGACCGCGCACGGAGCGCTCGATGAGTTCGTAGTGGTAGGGATCATCCTCCACCACCAAAATCGTCATTCGCCGTTCAACGGGCATCGCTCTCCACCCCTTTTCTCAGCGGCGGCTTGGGCAGGGTGAAATAGAAGGTCGTGCCCTGCCCGAGCTGGGACTCCGCCCAAATCCGGCCGCCATGTTCCTCCACGATGCGGCGACAGATGGCCAAACCCGCACCGGTCCCCTCCTTCGTCCGATCCAATTGCTCAAACAGCCGAAAGATCTTTTCCAGATACTCGGAGGGAATGCCAGGACCATTGTCCCGCACCCAAAAGAGGTAAGTGTCCCCGCGATGGGGCTTCCATCCCACTTCCACCACCGGATTGGGCTTGTCGTTGAACTTCACGGCGTTGTGGATGAGGTTAGCAAAAAGCTCCCCGATCAGGCTCGGCCGGCCGTAGACTTGCGGAAGATCAGGGGCGAGGCGAATCTCCGCCTTGGAAAGAGTCAAGTCCAAATCCTCTCGCACATCCTCCAAAAGCTTGTTGAGGTCAATAGGCTCAAATTGTGTTGGATCAAGGCGCATCTTGGAGTAGCGAGAAAGATCCTCCAGCATCCGGTCGATTCTCTCCAGCCTCCCTTTGGCGGACTCCAGATCCCGCCGGATCTCCTCGGGAATGGCCCCGTTGTGCTGGGACAACACAAGCTGGATGTACCCCAAGGCCGCTCGGGCGGGAGTGCGCAGATCGTGAGAGACCGCGGCGTTGAAAGTGCGGAGGCGCTCGTTGGCTTCCTCCAAAAGCTCCTTTTGGTGGCGGAGCTCGGCCTCGAGCTTTTTCAGAGCGGTCACGTCAGCAAAGTAGTCCACCCGTCCTTCCCGACCACGGGACGTCTGCAACGGCACGCTGAAGTATTGCAGGACCCGTTCCTCCCGACCTCTTCCCGGCCGCACCTGCACCGAGAAACCCGCGATTTCCCCGCCTCCATGGTAGGCTTCCTTGACAGCGGCGAAAAAGTCCTCCCCGTCCTCCAAAGCCATGCTGATGCGCTCCAAAAGGCGCAGGGCGGGATTACCGATCCATTCCTCCCGGTCGAGCCCAAAGAACTTACCCAACGCTTTATTGGCCCAAAGGACCTGACCTTTGCCATCGACAAGGATCACGCCCACGTCCAGGGCGTCTATCCCGTGTTCGATGAGGTGCCGATAGCGCACCCTCTCCTCTGCCAGCTCCTTTTTAAGCTGCTGAATTTCCGAGAGATCCCGAGCCTCAAAGACCGCAAGCTTTCCGGTGATTCGCCGAGCCTGAGCTTCCACGCTGATGAACCCCCGGTCCTCCTTGAGAAAGCGCAAGCGAAGGTCGCGGAGCTCCCCCCGCTCAAACAGGCGTTCCAGGTCGATTCGGAAATGGTCAAGATCCTCAGGGTGCACGTATTCCGTAATGTGCAGGGTCTTGCGGTGGGGCCAACCCAAAAGCTCAAAGGAGCGGCGGTTTCGGCGAAGCACGTTCCCCTCGCGGTCGATCACGTGCAGAATGTTCAAGGAGTTCTCAAATACCTCGAGACCGTAGGAAAGCTCCACTTGGCGGTGTTCCCGACGGCGCGCGGACTGGCGGCGCACGACAAACGTGGCCCCTCCCAGAACCAAAGTGATCCCGCCCAAAAGGAAGGCCTCGGAAAGGAAAACAGGCAGGGGCTGAGCACGAAGGGCCGGAGCGGCCAGGGCCAAGGCCGCCACCGGCGCCACCGCTGCCCACGGCCAATGCACAAGAGAAACGGAAACAGCCACCCAAGCCCCGGTGATGAGCATCAAAAGAAACGGATCAAAGGCTAGGCCCAACCCCCAAAGGAGCAATGCACACACAAGAAATAATCCAAACACCAAAAGACCGCGGGCCCCACGCACGTGCCTCATGGCTGTCTTGTTCTACCGTGGTTCTCCCGCGCTGCCAAGGACAGAGGTAACGCTCAGATGATGATGGCCTTGTCGATCTCCAAGGAGAAAGGCTCAGCCAGCCGCCGAAGGTAGTCCTCCTTGAGCACGTTGATGCGTCGGTTGTCCACGCTGATGATGCCCCGGGATTCCAGCTCGCTCAGGGTGCGAATGGCGGTTTTAGAGGAAACCCCGGCCATCTCCGCGAGCTCCGCCCGCGAAAGCTCCAAGCCCAACCGGTCCAGGGCGAGGATGAGCCGCGCCAACCTTTCCTTGCTGGAGGCATAGGAACGCTCGGCAAGCTTATTCTGGAAGGCCTTGAGCTCAACGGAAAGGTACTCGAAGAAACGGAAGATCACCTTGGGGTGGTGCTCGAGAAAAAAGAAGAAATCGCCGCGCTCGATGAATCCTACCGTAGAGGGGACAAGGGTTTTGGCGTAGGCATTATGCAGGCCTTTATCGAACAGCGTGGTTTCGCCCAAGAGCCCGCCCGGCCCAACAATTTTCAAAATTTGGGATTTCCCTTTGGCGCTGCGCTTCACAAGCTTGATGGCACCTTTAAACACCAAATAAAAACCGAAAGCCGGCGCGCCCTCCATGAAAATCAGCTCTTCCTCTCCGTAATCGATCTTGCGCACCAATGCCTCAAGCTTTTGGAGCTCCTCGGGCTTTAGATCCTTGAACACCCGGAAGTCCTTGAGTTCAACCATTTCCTGTCACCGGGAAGGAGTCTACCTTGAACTTGGGTCGGGCGTCAAATCTTGGTAGAATGCATAGGATCGCCGGGGTGGCGGAACTGGCAGACGCGCTGGACTCAGGATCCAGTGGGGTATCCACTCCCCGTGTGGGTTCAAATCCCACCCCCGGCACCAGCCGTGGACCTTTATGCGCTCCTCCTTCGTCTTCGCCGAAAAGACTTAGGGCTTCATGATGTCGTAGACGAGCTTTATGCACGCATAGAAAAGCTCGAGCCCACAATTCACGCGTTCCTTTCCCTTGCGGAGAAGGATAAACTTCTTGCCCCCAAAGGGTTGGAGAAGCTTCCTCTCTGCGGGGTCCCCATCGCCGTGAAGGACAACATCTGCACTTTGGATTTTCCCACCACTTGCGCCTCCCGCCTTTTGGCAAATTACCGCTCGCCGTTTGAGGCCACGGCGGTGGCCCGGTTGCGAGCCGCCGGGGCTCAGGTTCAAGGGAAAACGAATCTCGACGAATTCGCCATGGGTTCATCCACGGAGAACTCGGCCTTCGGGCCGACCCGCAATCCATGGGATCCGGAGAGGGTTCCCGGCGGGTCCTCCGGCGGATCGGCGGCAGCGGTGGCCGTCAGCGAAGCCCTGGCCGCGCTCGGTTCGGACACCGGCGGTTCCGTGCGCCAGCCCGCGGCATTGTGCGGCGTGGTGGGCCTGCGACCTACTTATGGCCTTGTCTCCCGCTACGGCCTTGTGGCCTTCGCTTCCTCCCTGGACACCATCGGTCCCATCACCCGCAGCGTGCGCGATGCCGCTCTTCTTCTTTCTTTTATGGCCGGACACGATCCCTGGGATTCCACAAGCCTTCCTCTTCCGCCGCAGGATTACGTGAGCAACCTTCGCCCAAATTTGCAAGGCCTGAAAATCGGCCTGCCTAAGGAATATGCCCCGAAGGAATTGGGGCCGGAGGCGCTAAATCTCATCGATCACTGGTGTGCTACGGCCGAAGAACTGGGAGCCACCGTGGTGGAGATCTCCCTTCCCCTCACGGAATATGCCCTTCCCACCTATTATCTCATTGCCTCCGCCGAGGCTTCGGCCAACCTCGCTCGCTACGATGGGGTCCGCTACACCCTGCGCATCCCCGCGCCCGGGGTGGCGGAGATGATCGCGCAAAGTCGAACCTTGGGATTCGGGCCGGAGGTGAAGCGGCGCATTGCCCTGGGGACCTTTGCCCTCTCCGCGGGGTACTACGATCAGTACTACGGAAAGGCTCAGCGGGTGCGTACCCTTATTGCCCAGGAGTTCCAAAAGGCGTGGGAAAAGGTGGACCTCATCATGGGCCCCACCTCGCCCACCCCGGCCTTCCGTCTTGGGGAGAAGACCGATCCAATCTCCATGTACCTTTCCGACCTTTTCACCATTCCTTCCGCGTTGGCCGGGCTTCCCGCTATCTCCATTCCCGGGGGAAAGATCGATGGTCTTCCCTTTGGGCTTCAGCTCATCGGCCCGCGTCTTGGGGAGAAAACCTTGCTTTCGGCGGCTTGGGCCCTGGAGGAAGCCCTGAAATGAAATGGGAGGTAGTGGTTGTGGGCGGAGGGCCTGCGGGAGCCCTGGCCGCAGCCGCCTCCGCGGAAGCTCGCGCTCGGACCCTTATCCTTGAACGTGCCCCAACCCGTATTCCGTGCTGCGCCGGCCTCGTCAGCCCCGCAACTGCCCAACGCTTACAAATTCCATCTTCCCTCATCCTCCGCGAGATTCGGGGCGTGCGGGTTTACTCCCCCACCGGGAAGGTCGCGGAGCTTCGCGCAGAGGAACCAAAAGGGCTTGTTCTCGATCGTCTCGCCCTGAACCAATGGCTTTTGAAAAAGGCTCAGGAAAAAGGCGCGGCATTTTGGCCCATTTCAGCTCGGGAGTTCGCGGAGGATTTCGTCCTGACGGAAAAAGGTAAAGTGGAGTTTGAGGTTTTGGTGGGCGCGGATGGGGCCCAAAGTGGGGTGGCCCGGGCTTTCGGACTCCCGCGTCCCCGGGAGATGCTCGTCGCCGTCCAGGCGGACATCCGCGTGGAACTGGAGGATTGGGTGGAAATTCATCTCGGGATCGTCCCGGATTTCTTCGCCTGGGCCGTCCCGGAAAAGGAAGGGGTGGCTAAGGTAGGACTGGCCACGTGCTCTGGTCGCGCGGCGTTTGACCGGTTGCGGGATTTTCTTGGCCAAAGATTTCCCGGAGCGGAGGTGTTGCGGATTCAGGCAGGACTAATCCCTATTGGCCCTCCAACCGCCACCGTTCAAAGGCGGGTGATCCTTGTGGGAAACGCCGCGGCCCAGGTGAAACCCTTGACCGGCGGAGGCTTGGCATTCATAAGTCTTTGCGCGCCCATTGCCGGAAAAATCGTGGCCATGGGACCCGCGGCCATTCCCCAGTACGAGAGGACTTGGCGGGAAATTCTCGAACGGGAGCTTGCTTTTCAGGAAGGGGCGCGAAAACTTTTCCTTTCGCTAGAGCCAAAAGATCTTGAAGAAACCGTAAAAGTCCTGAGGCACAAGAAGGTCGCGGAGATCTTACAGAAGATCGAGGACATCGACCGATTGGCGGAGCTTCCCAAAAAGGTCCTGCGGAGCCCGGACCTCTGGCCGATTCTTTGGCCTTTTTTCCGTTTGTTCTCCGCCCACACCCGGGCCTAAAATCCGTCCATGCCCAAAAAGAAGGGAAAAAAGGAGTTAAAGCCGGCCCGTCCCTCTTGGCTTTCCCGTGTTCGCTTGGGTCTGCTTGTTGGTCTTTTTGCCACCCAGCCCCTCCTCTTCTCCCCTTGGAACACGGAGTACGGGTACGTGAAAAGCGTGTACACCGTGGTCATGGTGGGCCTTATCCTCATCCTTTGGGCCTGGGAGATGTTGCGGGCCAGGGAAACGCAGGTGGAGCTCTCTTGGCTCAGCCCCGTTTTGCTTGGTCTGCTTTTGGCGGCCTTCCTTTCCCTTACCGGAAAAACCCCGCTCTGTGTGATCCTGCAATCCGCGGTGATGATCCTCTTTTTCGGGGCCGTCTTCTTTTTGGTCTTGAACGCTCCAGAGAAAAGCCACGACTGGATGCTTGGCGCCCTGGTCTTCGCCGGCTTTCTCAACGCCCTATTTGCCCTCCTTCAATACCTGGGGATTGCCCCCGGTGGAGCGTCTGGAAAAGGGGTGGGCGCGATGATCGCCACCATGGGAAACCGGCAATTCCTTGCGGGATTTCTCTCCTATCTTGTGCTTCCGGGGATTGTGCTTCTCCGTCGAAAAGAGTGGCTAATTTGGGCGATTCTCATGGGGTTCAATTTCGCGGTGATGCTTCTCACCCAGCAGATTGGAGTGAGGCTGGGGTTAGGCGCGGCCCTCGCCTTTGTTTCCTTTGGAACTGGATTTTGGCACGCAAGACTTCCGCCGTGGCCGAGGTTGGCCACATTGGGGGTCTTGGGCCTAGCCGGACTCGGTGGAGTTTTAGGCCTTTGGGGGGCTGTGGCGGGTCTGGCCTTAGCGGGCGGCGCTGTGGGCTTACATTTCCTTGGCCGAGCTTTGCGACGCCAACCTCTCCTTTGGCTGGCCGTAGGGGCGACCGTGGGGGCCGCCATCGTCTGCCTCCTTCCTGTAACAACTCCCATCACCGCCGTGCGGGACCTTTGGGCCCGCAAATCCGGGGCCATTAGGGCCTGGGACTGGTGGGTCGGCTACGAGATGTGGCGCGATCATCCCCTCTTTGGCATCGGGCTTGGCGGATACAAGATCCACTTTGTGCCCTACAAACCGCAATTCCTCGCCTCGCCCCAGGGCAAAGGCTATGCCTTTCCTTTTCCCCGCGCGGATCAAGCCCATAACGAATACGTCCAAGTGGCCGCGGAGCTTGGCGCTTTCGGAACCATTGTCCTTCTCGGTGGCCTTGGGCTTCTTGCGTATTTGGGCCTTGGTCGCCTGGGAAGATTGCCGGAAAGCCAAAAACGGTGGGAGCTTCTCCTTCTGGGAGGAGGATTAATCACCGTCTTTGTCCACGCCGCGCCCACCTTTCCCTTCCATCTTCCCGCCTCGAGCCTTGCATTTTTGGCCATCCTGGGACTTGCCTTCTCCCCGCGCTACGGCCCGTTCGGGGATCTGCGTCTCTCTTTGAAAAAATCGCGGATCCCCGTGGCCTTGGGCCTCCTCGCTCTAAGTGGCGTCACCGGTGTTTTGGCCGTCCGGGATGTGGTCGCCGATGGATACCTCCTTTCCGCTCAGGCCTCCTATTACCGCGGCGATCTTCCTCTTGCGGAAGCCCAGATCACGCGGGCCGTGGATTTGGACTTTTGCCCGCGTGTTTCCCTCTATTGGTATGGCCTCATCAAGGCCGCGCGCGGAAAGCTTACGGAGGCCAGGGATGCCTTTCGGACGTGTCTTACGCGGTATGTACCGGAGGCCCTCTATTTGAACTTAGCAGCGACGGAGCTCCAGCTTGGAAATCCAGAGGAAGCGCAAAAGCTTTTGACCACGCTTTTGGCCACCATTCCCCCTAAGGACATGGCCCAGGATGCCCGTTATTACCTGGCGGTGGCCGAGCTTCAAGGGGGTGACCTCCTTGCGGCCAAGACAACGGTGGAAGAGATTCTCAGGGAGAACCCTCAACACGAGCGGGCTTGGCTCCTTTTGGGGGAAATCCAACGCCGCCGATATCTGTGGGACGAGGCGAAAACTGCGTTCCAACAGGCCCTAAAAGTCATAGACGGAAAATTAGCGCGGGTGAACGACCGGCTCTCTCGCCCCCTTCCCCTCAAGGACTATGGTGAGCTTCGTGCCCAAAAAGAGAACCTGGAGCGCATGAGGGCCACGGCCCTCAAGGCCTTGGAGGAACTGCCTTAAGGGGCGTATAGTCTCCCTGGTCATGCCGCTCTCCAAGAGCCTCATCAAGGTCTTTCGGGAATCGAACGAGCGAAAGCTCCGGAGGCTTTTGCCCATTTTGGCGGAGGTCAATCGGTGGTCGGAGAAGGTGCGGAACTTTTCGGACGCGGAGCTTCGCGCCAAAACCCAGGAGTTCAAGCAAAGGCTAGCTCAAGGGGAAACCACTGATCAAATACTTCCCGAAGCCTTCGCGGTGGTGCGGGAAGCGGCGCGCCGCACCATCGGCCTTTATCCCTTCGACGTTCAAGTTCTGGGCGGGATCGTCCTCCATCAGCGGCGCGTGGCGGAGATGAAGACGGGCGAGGGGAAGACCCTTGTGGCCACCATGCCCGCCTACCTCAACGCCCTCGTGGGAAAAGTGCACATCGTCACCGTCAACGATTATCTCGCCAAACGCGATCGTTACTGGATGGGCCCGATCTACGAATTTTTGGGCCTCACCGTAGGCCTTCTTCAGGAGGACACCCCGCCGGAAGAGCGAAAAAAAGCGTACCAATGCGACATCGTCTACGGAACCAACGCCCAATTCGGCTTCGATTACCTGCGGGACCACATGGTCCTTTCCCGCGATCAAAAGGTTCAGGGGCCTCTGGACTACGCCATCATTGACGAGGTGGACTACATCCTCATCGATGAGGCTCGCACCCCCCTCATCATCTCCGGCCCGACCGAGGAGACGGCCCGCATGTACCGGGAGTTCGCGCGCCTTGCCCGCCTGTTCAAGCCAGGCGAGGACTTCGAGGTGGATGAGGAGCACAGAAGGCTTTCCCTCACGGAAAAAGGATGGGAAAAGGCGGAAAAGCTCCTTAAATTCGACAACATCGCTGATCCCCGCGCGGCCACGGCTCGCTACCATCTGGAGACGGCCCTGAGAGCCCTCGTCTTTTATAAGCGCGACCGCGACTACATCGTAAAGGACGGCCGAGTCATCATCGTGGATGAATTCACGGGAAGACTCATGCCCGATCGCCGCTACTCCGGCGGCCTGCACCAGGCCATCGAGGCCAAGGAAGGCCTCCCCATCCAGCGCGAGCATCAGACCCTCGCCCAAATCACGATTCAGCACTACTTCCGCTTGTATAAAGGCCTTGCAGGGATGACGGGTACGGCCAAAACGGAAGAGGAGGAGTTGAAGAAGATCTACGGCCTGGATGTGGTGCAGATCCCGACAAACCGGCCCATGATCCGCTATCACCATCCCGATGTGATCTTCCGCACCCGCAAGGCCAAGTTTGAAGCTGTGGCCCAGAAGGTGGAGGAACTCCATCGCCAAGGCCGGCCAGTCCTCATCGGCACCACCTCCATCGAGGACTCCGAATACCTGTCCCAGCTCCTCAAAAAGCGCGGCCTTCCTCATCAGGTTTTGAACGCCAAGTACCACGAGAAGGAGGCCATGATCGTGGCCCAAGCCGGGCGGCTTGGGGCCATCACCATCGCCACCAACATGGCCGGCCGGGGAACGGACATCCTACTCGGCGGAAACCCGGAATACCGGGCCCGTCAGGAAGCGGACCCCGAAAAAGAGCCGGAAAAGTACAGGGAGCTCCTCGAGCGCTACAAAAAGGAGGCGGAAGAGGAGCGGAAGAAAATCGTCGCGCCCGCTGACCCGAACTCGCCCTATGCTAAGTGGGTCCTGGAACAGATCAAGAAGTGGTGTCGGGAGACAGGAAAGGAATTCCGACCTGAGGAGTGGCAGGAGATTTATCAGGGTGGCCTTTTTGTCATCGGTTGCCAGCGTCATGAAGCGCGGAGGATCGACGACCAATTGGCCGGACGGGCCGGACGCCAGGGCGATCCCGGTGAAGCCCAGTTCTTCCTTTCCCTTGAGGACGATCTCCTCCGAATCTTTGGGGGAGAGCGCCTCGCCTCCCTCATGGAGAGGCTCGGGGTTAAGGAAGGCGAGGCCATTACCCATGAGCTCCTCACCCGGGCCATCCGCCGGGCCCAAAAGAAGGTGGAGGAGCGGAACTTTGAGATCCGCAAGCGCCTTTTGGAGTACGACGAGATCATGGCCCGCCAGCGCGACGCCATCTACGCCCTGCGCGAGCGTTTCCTCCTCCCCGCGCCCGGCGAGACCACCAACGATGAGGAGCTGAAAGAGCATCTCTTAGGCATGGTGGAGGAGTTCGCGGAAATCTTGGTGGAACGATACGTGCCGCGCGGCCGCGCCGAGGAAGGAGATCTTTCCGGACTTCTGCGGGAGCTTTCCCAAGTTTGCGACCCGGTTCCGGAGCTCCGCGCCCGGCGCTGGGAGGAGCTTCTGAAAATCGTACAGGAGGCGCTTAGGGAGCAATTTGAGCGTCAGTGGCAAAGGCTTTCCCCGCACTTTCCGGTGGTGGCGAGGCTCGTGGTGTTGCGCACGGTGGATGAGAACTGGCGCCAGCATCTTTTGGAGCTTGATGATCTCCGGGAGGGAATCGGGCTTCGCGCTTACGGGGGAACCGATCCACTTGTAGAGTTCAAGCGCGAGGCGCATCGTCTTTTCCAAGAGATGCTGGTGCGCAGCGAAGAGCAAGTGATGCGGGTTCTGCTTTCGCCGCGCCTCATGATTCGGGTGGAAAGCGCACCGGCGCCCACCCCCGCAGCTACCGCAAGGCCGGGAGCCTCTCCAGCTCGGCCTTCCTCGCGCCCTTCCCCGTCCAAACCAGTCGCCCCGCCCGGGAAGGTCGGGCGTAATGACCCTTGCCCCTGTGGCTCGGGGAAAAAATACAAGCACTGCTGCGGGCGAAAGAGCTGAAAGGGACTGCGAATTTAGC
This sequence comes from Candidatus Bipolaricaulota bacterium, assembly GCA_014360945.1. Classification (GTDB taxonomy): domain Bacteria; phylum Bipolaricaulota; class Bipolaricaulia; order Bipolaricaulales; family Bipolaricaulaceae; genus DTER01. Next base: position 1,397 of record JACIWM010000015.1, on the reverse strand, counting down.
CTGAGCAGGCTTGACTTTCGCCTCCATCCGCCTATCATTGGCTTAGCACTTCAGGGAGGTGATTGCTAATGAGGGGGCGGAGGGCCCGGATCCTGGTGGAGGTGGTGGACCGCTACATCCGCACGAGAAAGCCCGTGTCCTCCCAGGAGATCGTCCAGGTCTATCAGCATCGTCTGAGCTCCGCCACCATCCGCAACGAGCTCCATGCCCTGGAAGAGGAAGGGTATCTCTACAAACCCCACGTCTCCGCGGGCCGCGTGCCCACCGTGAAAGGTTTTCGGTTCTTCGCCCAGTGGCTTTTGGCCATGGCGGAGAACGAGCCCAGGGAGGCTACTCTTCCCGTGGAGCCCCAGCCCATGCCCGGGCTTCCTCCTTTGCCGGAGCTTCTGCGCCGCACCGCCCTCCTCCTTGCGGGAATGACCGGGGGCTTGGGCTTCGTGGTGGCTCCCGGGAAGGAGGCGGAGTCCGTGGGCGTGGTCCTGCGGGAGGTCCGACCGGGCCTGCTTTTGGCCGCCACAATCTCCGAGCTTGGAGTTCTGGAGACCCGCCTCCTGTCCGCTCCGCCCGATCTCGATGCGGAGGAACTCGAGGAGGCGGAGAGGTGGCTGTCCCAGAGGCTGCGCAACCCCCGGGAGATGTGGGACCAGCCGCCCGCCCCTTGGGAGGGCAAAGCCGTCCACCTCGCCCATCGGCTCCTGCAGGAGATGCGGGAAACTCCGCCTGTTTCGTGCGTATTTGTGGAAGGCTGGCCCCATCTTTTAGCGGAACTGAGTGCGCACTCCCCGGAGTGGGCCCTGGACAAGATGCAATCTCTGCTTCAACTTTTTGCCGATGAGGCCGCGTTTTTGGCCCTCCTTGAGGAGCTGCGCGCTGGGGAACCCGGGCTGGCCGCCCATGTGGGCATCGAAGAAATCCCGGAGCTGCGGGACCTTTCCCTCGTCACCGCTTCCTATCTTCCCGGTCGAGGCGTTTTGGGGGTGGCCGGGCCCCTTTGGATGGACTACGCCCGGGCCTTCTCCGCCGTACGCTATTTGGCCAGTCGCCTGGCCTCCCTCCTTCGCCAAGGAGGTGCAGGATGAGCGAGGAACTTCACACCGTGGAGGAACAAGAAAAGAAATGGCGGGAAGAGCTCCTGCGCCTGGCCGCGGAGTTTGACAATTACAAGAAAGAAGTGGCCCGGGAGCGGGAGCTCTGGCGGGAGCGGGCCTTGGACGAGGCTCTGCTCCTTTTCCTTCCCATATACGAGGCATTGGAGCGGGCCCTCTCCACGGGCCAGGATCCCGCGCAGCTTCGGGAGGGCCTGCGCGCCGTGCACAGCCTTTTTGCGGAGATTTTGGAGCGACTGGGGTGCAAACCCATTCCCGCTGTGGGTGAGGATTTCGACCCCCTTTACCACG
>JACIWM010000149.1 GCA_014360945.1 Candidatus Bipolaricaulota bacterium | reverse complement strand
CACGGCCTCATCACCGTGCACTTAGGCGAGGATGGCCGGGTGCGGGAGGCCCGGTTCCACGTGACGGAGGTGCGCGGCTTCGAGCGGTTCTGTGTGGGCCGCACCCTGTGGGAGATGCCGGCCCTTACTGCCCGAATCTGCGGGATCTGCCCGGTCTCCCACCTCCTTTGCTCAGCCAAGGCCTGCGACGCCATCCTCGCCGTGCGCATTCCCCGGGCTGCGGAGAAACTGCGCCGGCTCATGAACCTGGGGCAGATCGTGCAGTCCCACGCTCTTTCCTTTTTCCACCTCTCCTCGCCCGACCTTCTTTTGGGTTGGGATGCTGATCCCAAAACGCGCAACATTTTCGGCGTGGCGGCATTCGACCGAAAACTCGCTCTGGATGGGATAAGACTTCGGGCCTTCGGGCAGGAGATCATCGAGATCCTCGGCGGGAAGAGGGTTCACCCGGCCTGGGCCGTCCCTGGCGGGGTGAATAACCCCTTGACGGAGGAAGGGCGGGACCGAATTTCCGCCAAACTTCTGGAGGCCATGCGCATCGCCCAGGATGCCCTCGATTTTTACGAGAAGAACATGGGCAAATGGGCCGAGGAGATCGAGCACTTCGGAAAATTCCCAAGCCTCTTCATGTCCTTGGTCGCACCCGACGGTTCCTGGGAGCACTACGGCGGACGCCTGCGTTTTGTCGACGCGGAGCGGAGGATCGTGGCCGATGGCCTTGATCCCGCGCGCTACCAGGAATACATCGGCGAGGCCGTGGAAACTTGGTCGTACCTGAAATTCCCGTACTACAAGCCCTACGGGTATCCCGAAGGGATGTATCGGGTGGGCCCGCTGGCCCGCCTCAATTGCTGCGACCGGTTTGGCACGAAACTCGCTGATGAGGCCCTTTCCCGGTTCCGAGCTGCGGCCGGGGGGAAGGCCATGACCGCCTCCTTCCACTACCACTGGGCAAGGCTCATCGAGATCCTCGGGGCGCTGGAGAAGATCGCGGAGCTCCTTTCCGACCCGGAGATCCTTTCTCCGCGGGTGCGGGCGGAGGCCGGGGTGAACGAGCTTGAGGGTGTGGGCGTGCATGAGGCTCCCCGGGGCACCCTCTTTCACCATTACTTCGTGGACGAAACCGGGGTGATCCAGCGGGTGAACCTCATTGTCTCCACCGGCCA
>JACIWM010000148.1 GCA_014360945.1 Candidatus Bipolaricaulota bacterium | reverse complement strand
CCTTTCAGGACCGCGTCGCCTCGCATGTGCCCAAACACATTGTTCACCCGCCGAAAGTTGTCCAAATCCAGCAGGACCACGGAAAAAGGATGACGATAACGCTGGGCCCTCTTCACTTCCCGCGCAAGGACCTCGAATAGGTACCGGCGGTTGTAGAGGTTGGTGAGGGGATCGCGGTAGCTCAGGTCCCGCAGACTCTCCCGAGCCTTAAGCCCTGCGATGGACATGGCAAGAAGATCGGCCACGGCGGAGAGGAATTCCTCGTCCTCAGGGCGGAAACGCTCAAGCTCCGTGCTCTCCACATCCAAAACGCCCAGGAGTTCTTGGCCAAGAACGATGGGCACGGCAAGCTCGGATTTGATCTCCGGATGTAGCGGAAAATATCGGGGATCTTCCGAAACGTTGCCCACCCGGGCAGACTTTCGATTCCGGGCCACCCAACCCACGATCCCCTGGGTCAGTGGCACTCTTTGGCCTTCCACATATCTTGGGCCGGGAAGGACGGAGTGAGCGGCGGCTACCACCAGTTCCTCCCCCTCCATAAGGAGGATGGCGCCGAATTCGTAGTGTACGTCCTTTTGCAGGCTTTCCAAGGCGCCAACAAGCATTTCTTGAACGGTTTCGAAGTGGGCAAGTTTGTGGGACAGTTTGAATGCACCTTGCAACCACTCCTTGTGGCGTTTTAGCTCCTCCATTTGGAAGGCGCGTTCCACGGCCAAAGCTGCCAAATCCGCGAAGATCTCCAAAGGTTCCAGGATCTCAAGGGTCGGCTCCTTCGGGGTCACCGGCTCATCCACGGAGATGTGCCCGATTATGCCGGCCTGGCCCCGCAAGGGGATGAAGAGGAAATCGTCGGGATGCCAGCCGTGCGACGCCTGCCGACCCGGAAGGCCCACATCCTTTCCCCAAGGAGCACGATCGTGAGGGATGTAGTAGGAACGGCCGATGCGGAATTCCTCTTGAAATGCCAGGGGTCGCATTTCCGGGGGAAGCCCCCGGGTCCGTATCTTTTCCTCCTCTTCCGGGGTGAGGCCAGCCGAAGCCAGGGCCATCACCGGTCCTAAAAGAGGCGGATCGTGACGTAGATCGTAAACGGTCACCACGGCCCGGCGAAACGGGGAATATTCCACCACGGCCTTGGCCACCTTCGTCAAGATTTCCTGAATGTTCGTGG
>JACIWM010000147.1 GCA_014360945.1 Candidatus Bipolaricaulota bacterium | reverse complement strand
GGAATCCAGGAAGATCTTGGTGCGCGGGATCTTCCGCTCCTTCCACAGGCGAAACAGGATGTACAGGACCTCCTGAGTGCGTTCCAGGGCAAAAGAGGGGATGACCACGTTTCCGCCCTGCCGCAGGGTTTCCACGATGACCTGGCGCAGCTCCTCGATGGACTCTTCCACGGGAGGGTGGACCCGGTCACCGTAAGTGGACTCCAAGACGAGAATATCGGCTTTGGGCGGATAAGAGGGATCCTCCACCAACGGCTTCCCTCGATTTCCCAAATCGCCAGAAAAGACGAGGGTTTTCCCCTCGGCCTGGATCTCCACAAATGCCGCGCCCAAGATGTGGCCGGCGTCGTGGAACTTGACCTTCACTCCCTTCCCCAGCTCCACTTCCTCTCCGTACTCCACAAGCACGGAGAGCCGATCCAGGGCGTCGAGAGCGTCCTCCACGGTGTAGAGGGCCCCGTCTTCTTCCTCCTCCTGGATCCGGGCGGCGTCCATGAGCATTACCTGGGCGATGTCCCGCGTGGGGACGGTACAAATTCCCCGGCCCTGGAAGCCCTCACGTACAAGACGCGGCACAAGCCCCAAATGGTCCAGGTGACCGTGGGTGATGATTAGCCAGTCCACCTCCGCCGGGTCGAACGGAAAGGGCGTGAAATTTCGGGCCTCAAGCTCCGGAAGACCCTGGAACATCCCGCAATCCACGAGGATCTTCACGCCTTTGGTCTCGAGGAAAAAGCAAGAACCCGTGACGGTTCCGGCCGCGCCGGCGAAAGTGAGCCTCATTTATGGCCTCCTTCTTCACGACAGCGGGCGCATCCCTCGCCGTGGATGTGCGCCAAAAATTCCTCCCGAAAGTTCTCCAGGGCCGAGCGGACCGGCAAGGCCAGGGATTGCCCAAGGGGGCAAAGGGAGCCAAGACGCATGGCCTCCACGATCTCCACCATCCGGCCAAGGGTCGCTTCGGTGGCGATCCCGGCACGCACGCCCTCCCAAAGCCGCACAAGGAGATCCGTTCCCACCCGACAAGGCACGCATTGGCCGCACGACTCGTGCTTAAAGAAGCGGAGGATGCTGCCGAGCATGTCCACAATGCAGGTGGTGTCGTCCATGACGAGGACGGCGCCGGAGCCGAGGACCGCAGCCCGGCCCGCCAGGGAATCGAAATCCAGGCGCACATCC
>JACIWM010000146.1 GCA_014360945.1 Candidatus Bipolaricaulota bacterium | reverse complement strand
GTGGCCATGGAGCTTGGCCAGCGCCTGCGCGACGGAGACGTGGTGGCCCTCGTTGGGGAATTGGGCACGGGAAAGACCACGTTCGTGAAGGGCTTGGCCCGAAGTTTCTTCATCCCCGAAGAGATTCTTTCCCCAAGCTTCCTCCTTGCCCGTACCTATCGGGGAAAACGGGTTCTGCACCACCTCGATCTTTATCGGGTGCGGAGCGTGGGAGAGCTTTTGGAGGTGGGGCTTGATTCTCTCCTTCCTCCTGAGGAGGGGGTGACGGCGGTGGAGTGGGCCGATCGTTTTCCCGCGGTCATTCCCAGGGATGCGGTTTGGGTAATTTTGGAGCATGCCGGCGGCGATCGCCGAAAAATCACGATCCGCCGGTGAAAGGAGGAGAAAATGGCAAAACTTTTGGCGCAGGCCAGGATAGACCAAGGATTCACCACCGAGGTCACGCTTCGGCACCACCGGGTGCGGGCGGACCTCACCCCGGACAAGGGCGGAGCGGACTCCGGCCCCACCCCGCCGGAGCTCCTCCTTGGCGCTTTGGCCGCGTGTTCCGCCATCTTCGCCAAGATCTTCGCCCAGCGGGAAGGACTCTCCGGACCGATCCTTGTCGAGGCGGAAGCGGAAAGCCCTGAGCCTCCCACCCATGTCGAGAATTTCTCCGTCCGCGTGAGCATCCCCGGCCTCACTCAAGAACAGGCCGAGAAGGCTCGGGCATTCGTGGAGCGGTGCGTGGTGAGCCAAACCCTGAAGATGGCCCATGATGTGAAGCTTTCCATTCAGCCTTGAGTCCCGCTTCTTCCGCGAAAAAGGCCCGAATAACCACGCTTTTCGTCGAGCCTTTACGCTATCGCTGGTACGGCGCGCTTTTTGTGGACGGGGAAGCCGGGTCCTTTTGGCTTCCCATGACAGGCACGGTGGCCCAGTGGTTTTGGCCGGGCGAGGAAGTTCTGGTGGAGCTCCTTCCCGGCGCCGATCCGCAAAACCTTTCCTTCGATAGCTACCGACTTTGGCGTCTTGTGGAGGACGAACCCCTTTTGGTCTGGCCCCTTTACCGCGCCGTTTTTAACCTGGAACGCACCTCCCCTCTCAGCGGGAACGTGCTTTATCGCTACCGGGTGGAGGCCAGGGAAGCTGGTCTGGAGTCGGACTACGAGGCCATTGTGGAGCTTGAGCAGCACCACTATGCCGCGGAGGAGGAGCT
>JACIWM010000145.1 GCA_014360945.1 Candidatus Bipolaricaulota bacterium | reverse complement strand
GAAGCCGGGGAACTTACGGAGGCCGTGCGTCGCCGGCCCTACTCCGTGGTCCTCTTCGACGAGATCGAGAAAGCTCACCCCGATGTGTTCAACATCCTCCTCCAAGTCATGGACGATGGCGTCCTCACCGATTCCCAGGGCCGCAAGGTGGACTTCCGCAACACCGTGATCATCATGACCTCCAACATCGGCAGCAAGCTCATCACCGACAAGACCTCCATGGGCTTTGCCACCGCGGACATCGAGTCCGAAGAGGCCTATCAGGACATGAAGAGCCGGGTGATGGGCGAGGTCCGGAAGGTCTTCAAGCCCGAGTTCCTAAACCGCCTTGATGACATCATCGTCTTCCACTCCCTCACCAAGGACCAGGTGAAGGCCATCGCCGAGCTCATGATCAACCGGCTGCGCAAGCGGCTCTGGGAGGAGCATCGCATCGAGCTCCAGGTGGAGCCCTCGGCGTTCGAGGTCCTCATCCAGCGGGGCTACGATGAGAAATACGGGGCCCGGCCCATGCGCCGCACCATCGAACGCCTCCTTGAGGACCCCATCGCGGAGAAGATCCTGTCCCACGAATTTCCCGACGGCTGCAAGGTGATCGCCGAGGCCCAAAATGGGGAGATCCTGGTCCGGAAAGCGGAATGAGCTTCCGGTGCCAGGCCTGCGGCTACCGCTCCCCAAAATGGCTCGGACGCTGCCCCCAGTGCGGAGAATACGGAACCTTTGAGGAGGAGAAGGAAGCGTCGCAGGTTCCTCCGGAGTTGGCCATCACCGAGCCGCCGAAACCCCTTCCGGAGGTCCCTGCGCCACCCCTTGAGCGCCTTTCCACAGGTCTTCCCGAGGTGGACCGGGTTCTGGGCGGCCTCGTCCCCGGCGCGGTGGTCCTCTTCGGAGGGGAGCCAGGAATTGGTAAATCCACGCTGCTTTTACAACTTGCGGCCAACATCGCTGACCAATACGGAAAGGTTTTGTATGTTTCCGGCGAGGAAGCTCCCTCCCAGGTGAAGCTCCGGGCCCAACGCCTCCGCCGGGAAAGCCCGAACCTCTACCTCCTTTCCACCCAGGACCTCCTCCAAATCCTCAACGCTGTGAGTCGGGTCACTCCGGTGGCCTTGGTGGTGGACTCCCTTCAGACCGTTTTGGCCAATCCCGAGGGCGGGGAGGTGGGGAGCATCTCCCAGGTGCGGGAGTCCGCGGCCCAGCTT
>JACIWM010000144.1 GCA_014360945.1 Candidatus Bipolaricaulota bacterium | reverse complement strand
TGGCCGAAGCCAGGAAGAACAATGAACTCTTTGGGAACGCGGACGACCACGGTGACCCCTTCCCCGGGAAAGAGATCCTGCGCTTCTCCGAAAAGCCGGTCCTCCGTCCAGGTCAAAAGGAAAGGCTCCGCACTTCCATACAGCCCTTGGTACCCCAAAAACTGCACTCTCTCCTTGGGAACTTCCGGGGGAAGGAAGATCTCTACCCGGGCCTGGCGGATGGGCATGGTCCACGCCGTTCCGATGGCATTCCAGTAGAGCTCCACCTCATCGCCATAGGCTATCAAAGCCCGAAGGACACGGTAGCGAATGGTGTAGGAAACGAGCCCGCGTAAAGTGACGTCCGGGTCGCCTATTTTGATTACAAAATTCTCGCCCTCGCGATAAGTCTCGTAGGAAGCGGCTCGGCCATCCTGAAGGACCTCCAGAAGTTCCAGGCGCAGGCGGTAACGCTCGCCGGTGGTGATGCGGTAGGAAACAGGGATCTCCCGGATGATCCCGTGGCGGGGAAGGGGAAAGAAAACGGAGATCCTTTCCGTCACCTCTAGGCTTGCATCCGCGTTAATTTTTAAGCCTACGTAAAAATCCTGAATCTCCTGGGCCCAGGCCCAAAGGGACCAAAGAAGGGCTAAGACCAGCAGAACCTTTCTCATGGGGTGAAGCGGACCTTGGGAGGCTCGGCCAGGGCCTCATCGGGAAGCATGTAGAAATCCCGGCCCTCCAGGCGGAACAGGCGGGCCACAAGGTTCTGAGGGAAGACCTTGAGGGCCGTGTTCAGGTCTCGCACGACCGCGTTGTAGTAGCGGCGGGAGCGGGCCAGCTCCTCCTCCACATTTTCCAACGAGCGTTGGAGGGCGATGAAGTTCTCGTTGGCTTTAAGATCCGGATAGTTTTCCACCACAGCGAACAAGGTTTTCAGGGTTTCCCTTAGGGCATTGTCGGCCTCGGCCTGCTCGCGCGGGGTTTTCGCGCCCAGGGAGGCGGCTCGGGCCTGGGCAATCTTTTCGAAGATCTCCCGCTCGTGCCCGGCGTAACCCTTCACCGTCTCCACCAAATTGGGAATGAGATCGGCTCGCTTGCGCAAAAGGGTATCGATTCCGCGCCAGGCCTCCTCCGCCCGCACCTGCAGCCGCACAAGCTTGTTGTAGGTGTACGCCACCCAAATGAGAATTACAGCCACAGCCCCCAGAATCGCCCAACCGAC
>JACIWM010000143.1 GCA_014360945.1 Candidatus Bipolaricaulota bacterium | reverse complement strand
TTCTTTTTTAATTCTTCACGGTATTCATTCCTCATCCTAGTTAATCGTATCGGAGTAAGCTTTCTTCTATCCTCATCTACTCCGATAAAATAAACGCATATTTTCCTACCCCCCAATTTTTTCCCCAATTTTTTTAATAGTTCTTTTGCAAGTTTTTTAGGTTTATTTTCGAAGAAATCTCCTGATTTAAATTCTATGCAGAACTTATCTATCTCTTCTAAGTCTATACTTTTGTCTAATCTGCGGAAATGTTCCTTTAAGTTTTCTTTAATTGGTTTTTGTATCTTGTCCCTGAACCCTTCTGATAAAAGAAATTCTTCGCATAGTGTTAATAATCCAACATAGCGTATTAATTTCGTTAAAGCTAGGTTGCTTTTTGTCTTTGATATTATTTCATTAAATGTATCTTCTGTTTCTTTCATCATCGTGGCATTTGGTTTTATCTTCCCGAATATTTCAAAATCTCCTATCTTAACAGTTTTATATTCCTTACTAAAGCCACTTAATTCTACAAATCCCAGATTAAACACGTTTTTCATTTCATCTTTTATCTCTTTCGTCAGCTTTTCACTTTTTGCACTACCGCCGAAGATAAAAAATGTTTCTTCTTTTCCATTTAATATTTCCTTGGCATTTCTTTGATTGGGCTTTTGAATTCTATTGTCTCCGAATTCTATCCATTCTTTAGATTCTTCTATTTCGCTGTCCTTAATTTGGTGTCCACATTTTGCCATAAACTCTCTAATACCAAGCCTTTCATATTTTATTTTTTTAGGCACATCCTCTAGACGCACATTTTCTCCACTAAAGGTTACTCTGGTTATTTCTCCCCCTTCAAGTTTAATATCGGCTTCTTTGTCTTTCCATTTGAATTCTATAGAATCTTTAATATTTTCTATATCGTCTATGTAGGTTTCCACGACAACATCTGTTTTTTCACTTCTCTTTATTCGAACTTTCACATTTCCTTTCGCTTCATATTCTGGTTGAATGCCTAAAAGCTTTTTCCAACCCTTTGAGTTGTTTTTATCAAATATCTTGAAATATCCATCAATGTCTCTATAAATAAACCTGAGCAGGTTAGAACTGTCCAGATACTTCACAAACTTCCTAATACCTCTTTCAAAGGATACTGATTCTTCTAATTTAATATGGTAAATAAAAGAGTATTTTCTTGTTACTATCAAAACTAGATACTTTTGGGGT
>JACIWM010000142.1 GCA_014360945.1 Candidatus Bipolaricaulota bacterium | reverse complement strand
GGGCTTGGAATCTCCCTCCTTTTCCTCCTCGGCGTCCCTTGGGCCGGGAAGATCTTTGTCTTCATGGGAGCCACGGGTAAAACCGCCGCCGGGGCGGCGGCCTACGCCCGGGTCCTCTTCGGCGGAGCGGCCGTCCTCTTTTTTGCTAATTTGGCCACGGCCCTTCTTCGGGGAGAAGGCGACGCCCGCCGGGCCATGTATGCCATCGTCCTCGGCGCAGGCCTCAACATCGGACTTGATCCTCTTTTCATTTACACCTTTCGTCTGGGCGTGGCCGGCGCAGCCTGGGCCACCCTGGCCTCCCTTTTTGCCTCCGCCCTTCTTCAAAGCTTCTGGCTTTTCATGCGCCCCACCACTTATCTTCGCCTTTCTTGGCGAAAGCTTCGCTGGGATTTCTCAACCGCTTGGGAGATCCTGGCCGTGGGGATCCCGGCCTCGCTGGCCCAGCTTTCCATGTCGCTCGCGATGCTCGCCGTGAACGGGATTCTCCTTCGCGTGGGCGGGGAGAGGGCCGTGGCCGTGTTCGGAACAGGCTGGCGGGTGGTGACCCTGGGCACCATCCCCTTGGCTGGGATGGCCACGGGAGTCACGGCCGTGACCGCCGCGGCTTTTGGTGCTCGGGATGCCGGAAAACTCCGCACAGCTTACCTCTACGCAGTTCGTTTTGGCGTCCTCGTCCAGGTTGGGATCGCGTCGTTTGTGGCCCTGGCTGCGCCTATGCTCTCCCTCCTTTTCACGTATGCCCCGGAAAGCCAAGCTCTCCGGCCGGACTTGGTCGCCTTCTTGCGCTGGATGTGTCTTTTTCTTCCTACCGTGCCCCTGGGAATGCTCACGTCCGCCATGTTCAACGGGGTGAAAATGGGGGTTCGCGCCCTTCTCCTCACGGTCTTGCGCACCGTGGTTCTCCAAGCGCTGGGTGGGTGGGCGTTGGGGGTGGGATTAGGCCTGGGCGAACGGGGCGTGTGGTGGGGGATCATCGCTGCTAACGTGTTCATGGCCGTGGTGGGTTTCACCTGGGGACGGCATACGGTAGGAATGCTCGCCCAAAAGTTTGCCCAACCTCAAAGCGAGTAAAATCGGACCATGCGGGAGCTTCCGGTCATCTTCAATCCTGTGGCCGATCGCGGCCGGGCCGAGAACCGTGCTGAGGAGATCCTTTCCCGGCTCAAGGAGATCGGATTTAGCCCTGTTCTCTTTCGCACCACC
>JACIWM010000141.1 GCA_014360945.1 Candidatus Bipolaricaulota bacterium | reverse complement strand
TTTTCTCCTCCACGAAGCGCAGGGCCAAGGCCCCTCCCGGCGCTACACACACCCCTTTATAACCCAGCCGCTCGGCCTCGGCCCGTAAAACCCGGATGGCGCAGTCCGTGACGGGGCAATCCGGCGGGCATTGAAAACCATCCCGGGAGGGTCGTCCCGGACAGCGGTCGCTCGGCCGAAGACAGTGGGGCAAAAGTAGAACCCGTTCGCTCGCCGGAATCTCCGAAAAATCCCTAGACACAGCCCACCACCTGCACCAAGACCTTCCGTTCCCTGGGCCGATCCAGCTCCACAAGGAAAATCCGCTGCCATCGTCCCAGGAAAAGCTTTCCATCGCGCACGGGCACAGCCTCGCTCGCCCCAAGGAGGAGGTGTTGGAGATGAGCATGGGCATTGGGACATTCCTCGGGGGTCATGTTGTGGGTGCGGATCCCAAAGTCATTGTGGCAGTAGTAAAGCTCCCGCGGGGCCAGGCGCTTCAGGAACTCCTCCATGTCCCGAAGAAGGAGGGGCTCGTTCTCGTTTATGCGGATGGCCGCGGTGGTGTGGCAGGAGAAGACAAGAACGATCCCATCCCGAACCCCGCAAGTTTTCACGAACTTTTCCACCTCCGGAGTGATGTCCAAGAATTCCGGGGATTTCCTCGTGCGGAATGTAAGGGTTTCGCTGCGCACGATCATTGCGGCGGACAAAACCGGGTTCATGAGTCACCTCCCAACTTTTCGAGCCTGGCCACGACTTCCGCCACGAGGTGGTCGGGGGTGGAGGCGCCGGCGGTGACCCCCACCCGGGAGATTCCGTGGAACCACTCCGGCCGGAGCTCCTCGGCCCGCTCGATGTGAAAGGTGGGGAGGCCTGTGTGGCGGGCGACTTCCGCCAATTTTCTGGTATTTGCGGAGTTACAGGAGCCCACGACCACCAGGGCCTCCACCTTCTCCGCGAGTTTTTGCACGGCTTGGTAGCGTCGACCCGTCTCCGGGCAGGTGGTGTCCAGGGCCCGCACCTCCCGCAGCCAGGAACCAAGCCGGGCCACCACATTGGCCACAAAGCTCCAAAATTCCGTACGACCTTTGGTGGTCTGGGAGATGAGAGCGAGTCTCTCTCCCTCGATTTCTTGGACCTCGGAGGGGTTTAAGGTGGCTTTTCCGTGGCCCCGGGTCCAAGAGAGAAGTCCCCGCACCTCCGGATGGGCCTCCTCGCCGTAGATAAGGACGAA
>JACIWM010000140.1 GCA_014360945.1 Candidatus Bipolaricaulota bacterium | reverse complement strand
AATTCGGGAAGCCGAGGTCAGCCGCGAGGAACATGTGCGCACCAGGATCCTGCAGAGGAGGGTGCGGCGATGATCATTGTGGACGCGGCTTATGTGGCATGGCGGGAACTCCTCAAATTTTTTCGCGCCAAGACTAGACTCCTTGTGACCGTGATCCAGCCCCTCATTTGGCTGGGCCTAATGGGGAACATGATGCAAGGCTTCACCCAAAACCCCTTCGTGGCTAAGCTCCTTGGGACCGAAAGTTATCTCGCGTTCATGACTCCCGGGATCATCCTCATGACCGTCCTTTTTGGTGGGGTTTTTGCGGGCATGTCCATTGTGTGGGATCGACGCATCGGCTACCTCGAGAAACTGTTAGCGGCGCCCATTTCCCGCGCGGCTATTCCCCTTGGAAAAATGTTAGCTGCCGCGGTCCAAGGCGGGTTCCAGGGCCTCCTCATCCTTCTCATCGCCACCGGCTTGGGTGTGCGTTTTGCCACCGGTTTTTCAGGTGCCCTCTTTGCCCTCGTTGTGGCCATGGCCTTCAGCCTCATCCTGAGCGGCTTTTCCCTGACCCTCGCCTCCCGCATCAAATCTCAGGAGACCCTCATGGCCGTGGTGAACTTCTTCACCATGCCCCTCATGTTCACGAGCAACGCCCTTTTCCCTAGGGAGGCCATGCCCAAGTGGCTTGCCACCATCGCCCAGGTGAACCCCGTGACCCATGCCGTGACCCCCATCCGCCAGGTCCTCCTCTTCGGCTGGAACTGGAGTTCAATGTGGGTTTCCCTCTTGGTGATCGGGGGCTTGGCCCTGGGGATGATGTTCCTGGCCGGCCGGAGCTTCCTCCGCGCCACCGTGGAATAAATGGAACACGTAACTTCTGGAGTTAAGACCCTTCTTGGCGATCCGAAGCGCGCCGTACTACGCCTTTCCTTGCCCATGATGGCCGCGATGTTCGTGCAGTCCCTGTACAACGTGGTGGATGCCGTTTGGGTCTCGGGGCTGGGAAGCGAGGCCTTGGCCGCGGTGGGCCTGTTTTTTCCGTTCATGATGGTAATGATGGCCCTGGCCACAGGGCTTGGGGTGGGAGGTAGCTCTGCGGTTTCCCGGCGCATCGGGGCCCGCGATAAGGCTGGGGCGGAGCGCGCCGCCCTCCTCACCTTGGGCATTGGGCTTGGAATCTCCCTCCTTTTCCTCCTCGGCGTCCCTTGGGCCGGGAAGATCTTTGTCTTCATGGGAGCCACGGGTAAAACCGCCGCCGGGGCGGCGGCCTACGCCCGGGTCCTCTTCGGCGG
>JACIWM010000014.1 GCA_014360945.1 Candidatus Bipolaricaulota bacterium | reverse complement strand
TAGGATTTCCGCTAAGTAGACAGCAACCAGCAAGACCGCCTCCGGCGAGGAACAAAAAGACCATGGGGAAAAACTTCTTAAATGACATGACGATCTCCTTCTTGGCGGGACTGTCCCAAATACAGTGCGCCAAAATTATCTAGCCGCGAGAGGAAAAAGCCTTTGGGCCCCTTTTGGCCAGAAAGTCACCACTAGTATACCCTGCACCCTCCCGTTTTTCCCACTACCCGCTTTTGTCGCGCCTTTAGTGCAATAAACAAGGGCTCTTCTTTCAACAAGAAAGCCTTTTCCAGTGTTGCTGTTCTTTTGCTCACGTTTGGAATTTCTGCAGCTTCGCGAAGTTTCCGTGGCCCTCTGTGCACCACCTTCGTTTGGCTCTCCTTTGCCAAAATGCGCTTTTTTAATAAATCGGCCCGCGCAAGTTGCTTGTTCAAAGCGCGCTTTTAGCCGGCGGCCTATAAGATTGGTTTCCACCGCAGGCCATGCTGTTTCAAAAGACAAACAGCACGCCATCTCCTCAATAAAGGGTCAATGGAGATTTTTTAACAAGCAAGGCTACGAACCGTCCAATTCTTGCAATAAAGCGTTAGCCTCCTTTGCCAACAACTTTGCCCGCTCTATTAGAAAGTCTGGATACCGCTCCACGCTCCAAACCTCTTCACTCCTATCTTCAACGAAGGGGGCAGGAATCAGATGGCTGCGCAAAACTTCTCTTGAGATGCCAAATTGGTGTATATAACGCGAAGGCTTCTTGTTGCCCAGCTTGTTTACATTGGTACGCTCATTGAGCACGGTTATATTGGCTAAAGCGTTGATATCATCATCCGAGATGTTGGCTTTCTTTAGCAAGCTGCGCGGATAGATATGGTGCCATTGGGGCTCAAAACCAGTTTTTATTTCTCCGGAAGTGTCATATCCTATAAGAGTTCCGTCCACCCAGTCACGTGCCCCCTTATGGAAGAGCAATAAATAAAGCATTAACCTCAGAAAACGGTTCCCAGCGCGGTCGTAGCGATTTAGGAACTCATCCTCGGCAATTTCCGAGGCTATCCGCAGGCGCTTGTACAAGCTCTCTAAGGCCTGATCGAATCCTTTTGCCTCCACAATGGACCGCACATCTTCGTTTAGGCTGGTAATGGCCGACCCGCTGTAACGCCCGTCTCGATTAGCTAAAAGGAACCAGCGCAGCGCCTTCTTAAAATCATAAGAAGGGCTGTCTCCCCAACGGTGGTGTAACACGAAGAGCGGGACTAAGCTGTTTGCAGATGGGAGAAGCTCGGCGGACGTTATTCCAAACTCCGCAAGCCGTTTTAACAGCACTTCCGACATGACCTTTGTGGTAGCCTTCCAAACATTCTTTAAATTTTCAGGCTTCCAGAAGTCCTTGGGCACTTCAAGCAATCGGGCACGTCCCCTTCCGATACCGGCCATCGTGCGGATGAAAATACCCGCGTCCAGATCCCAGCCTTGGTCCTGCAGATCGTGGGTAAATGGAAGGTACTCCTCGCGCACCCAGCCAGGGTTATGAACTGCGGCCAGAGCTAGGATCACGTCCGCTTCCTTAACACGAGTCCCGGCCTGGTTGAGGCGGGCAAATATTTCGGCCACGTCTTCCACCTCATGCTGAATCTTGATGATAGGGATTTCTCGCTCCCGGATTTGCCAAAGGCGATGAAGACGTGCGTGCACTTTGCTAAAGAGCTCCATCTTCTTTTCTGGGTCATCGCTGATTTTGTTCACAATTTCTTGAGCCAGCTTGGTCAACTCTTCGACTTTTTCCACACTTAGAATTCGGCGGACGCTGATCCAGCGAGGATCAAGACGGCGAATAGGGTTGGGTAACCCAAATTCCAAACGGTTGTCATCATGATCCGGCAGAATGTTTGCCATTACGTCGTAGCGCTCGAGCGCCCTGTTCCAATCTTTTGCATTCGGCCACCAATACGGCTTCTGCCCTAACAACAGACATAGTGCCGTTGTGCGTTGCTGGCCATCCACGATCCAGAGGGAAGCCTGTGTGCCTTGTGCTGTTTTCGCCTCTCGATATTCTGAAGAGTCCCAGAGGAGGAATGACCCTATCGGATAGTGGCGGTAAAGGGATTCGGCTAATAACTTCACTTGTTCTGGTTCCCACACGAATTCGCGTTGGAATTCCGGAACATCCACGTGCTTGCTAACCGCCTGATGGACAATCTCCCAAACCTTGCGTTGCTCAAGGGCCATAATTTTATCTTAGAGAACTTTGGGATTAACAACAAGCAGCCGGCTGAGAGGGCTTAGCAAACCGCAGTTTATTTCTCTATAAACAAAAATCCTCGCAGGTCAAATTAGCAGTGGGGAAGGCGGCGGCCAAGAAGGCGCTCTAAAACTCGGTTGACCTTGGTCCTGCGGGCCTCGCGGCCGGAAAGGGGCGGAACAAGCACAGTGTAAAGCCCCAAAAGCTTTCCCCCTAAAACGTCGGTGAGAAGTTGATCTCCGATCACCGCCGCGTCCCCAGGCTTGGCTCCCAAAAGGTTCAGTGCTCTTTTAAATCCCCAAGGCAAAGGCTTTCGAGCGCGCTCCACCAAGGGGATTCCTAAATCCGCGAGCGCGGTGCGCACCGGGGAATCCTTGGGAAGCCGGGCATTGGTGAGGACGGCGATCTTGAACCCTTGACCTTGGAGCTTGCGCAAGAAAGCGGCGGTGGCACGGGGGAACTCCCCGGTTCGCCAAAGGCAAAGGGTGTTGTCGAGATCGAAAAGAAGGACCCGAATGCCCCGGCCCCAAAGGCGGCGCCAATCCACCTGCCGCAAAGAACGCGCTTCCTCGTGGGGTTTAATCAGCCTCATGCTCAACGATGACCTCGCCGATCCTCACAAATTTCTTGAGCCGGTCTAAAACTTCCAGGGCCTCGGCCAGACATCCCGGAGCCACGTAGATCTTGAAGAATTTTCGGCCCTGAATTTCCCGGTACTCCCGGCGCACGTTGGCCACGCCATCGCTCATGCCGAAGGCGCCATCCACGGTGTGGAGGGTTTCCTCGTCCATCTCCACCCAAAGAACGTGCATCTTCTTGGGCGGGTTCAGGTTTTTCAGGAAAGAAAAGCGCTCAGCCATGGGTCTCCAAGAAACGGTGCAGGGCAAGCTCCGGATCCACCCCGTATTTGCGGGCCACGGCCACTACTTCCAACAACGCCTCGGCAACAGCTGTCTCCACGTCCTCCGCATCCGCTAGCCGAATGAAGCGTCCAGTGGGTACGGGTTTTCCCTGGGCTTCCTGAACCTCCACAAATTTGCTGGCGCGGATGAGGGCGGGTTTTGCTCGGTCCTCCGTCTTTTTCCGCCCCTCCTCCTTCTTCAACTCCTCCCATTGGGCCCGCACTTCCTCGGGCGTCTCCATTTTTTCTTGTCCGAACACATGGGGATGGCGGCGAATCAATTTCTCCCGGAGAGCATCGGCCACGTCGGCGATGTCGAACCGTCCAGCCTCGGCCTCGATTTGGGCATGAAGGAGTATTTGAAGCAAAAGATCGCCCAGTTCCTCCTTGATCGCTGCGGGATCCTCATCAGCTAAGGCGCTAGCCAGCTCGTAAGCCTCCTCAAGAAGGTAGGGAACGAGGCTACGGTGGGTTTGGGCCCGATCCCATGGGCATCCATCCGGCCCGCGCAGCCGGGCCACCACCGCCACCAACTCTCCCAACGCCTGCGCGGCCCGCTCGTTCATTGCGGCTGGGGCTTCTCCAGCTCGGCAAGGAGGTCGGCCACTTCCTGGGCGCGGAAGTTAGGATCGGTGTTTTGAATGCGTTTGAGGTCGGAAATGGCCTCGGAGTAGCGGCCGAGTTCCTTATAAAGGAGGGCCCGGTTCCACAGGGCCTCAAGACCGACCTCCGTCAAGGGCTTTCCGGTGCCCACGCGCTGTTCCTCGCAGGTCACGATTTTTCCGTAGATCTCCACCTTCTTTTCTGGGCTTGTCGCCATTTCCAGGGCCTTTCGGTAGTACTCCAAAGCCTCGTCGTATTGGGTCTTGGGCACGTAACAGTCGCCAAGGCCGATCACGGCCTCGATGTTTTGCGGGTCCATTTCGAGGATGGCCTCGTATTGAGCAATGGCTCCGTCGTATTTGTACTGTTCGCGGAGGTAGCCGGCGAGGCGGAAGCGGGTGGCGATGTCGTCGGGTTTGAGCTCTATGATTTTTCGGGCGGCCTGCTCGCGGGTGGCCACGTCCCCGGCAAAGCGCAAAGCGTTCTGGTACGCCTCCAAGGCCTTGTCTTTCTGCCCTTGAGCTAAGAGAAGATCACCGTAACCAAGCTGAGCTTGGGCGCTATAGGGGGAGCGCTGGAGGATGTTTTGATAGCGGCGGAGGGCCTCTTCGGTGCGGCCGGCGGCGGCCAGGGCCTGGGCTAGCTTCAGCTCCGCATCCGCCGCGGGCGATTTCTGCCACGCCCGCTGATAGAAGTTCACAGCCTCCGCCGCGTTCCCTTCACCCATGAGAACATCGCCCATGAGGATGAGGGCGGTGGTGTTTTCCGCGTCGGTTTTGAGGATCTCCTCCAAAATGGGTTTGGCCTCAGAATAACGTTTGTCTCGGACGTAGGCCTCGGCGAGTTTCAGCCTTATGCTCAAGTTTCCGGGCGCAAGTTCCAAGGCCTTTTGGTAGTATTCGGCGGCCCGGCCGTAGATCTCCATGGCCATGGCGTTGTCCCCGCGGCTCACCCAACCGGCCAGGAAATTGGGGTCGATCTCCAAGAGCTTGCTGTATTGGGCCTCGGCCTGCACGTTTATTCCCGCCACCCGGTAGCTTTCCGCAAGCTGATAAAGAACCTGCACGTTTTTGGGGTCCAAAAGAAGCACGCGATTGTAGAAGGCTTCGTCCCCTTCCCCGGTCTCCATGAATTTGAGATACTGGGCCAGGGCTTTTTCCTTGAGCTCGGCCTCTTTAGTTTTGAGGCTTTGAAGCTCCGCCTCCTCGGCAGGGGTTCTCTCCTCTTTTTGTTCCAAGGAGAGGCGTTTTTCGCCGACCTCGGTGTAGAGGTCCTCGTAGATGCGACCGATGTAGTACGGGAGATAAATATCCAGCGAGTAGCCCTCCTCTTGAGCGGCAAGGAGCTTGGCCAGCGCCGCTTCCTTGTCGGTGGGATAGAGGAGGGAGGCAAGGATCACCGGGTCCTTCACTTCCAGCTTCACCTTTTCCCGCTTTTCCTTGTACCAGCTCTCCCAGCGGCGATTGGTCTCGTCCCGAACGTAGTCTTCCCGAACTTTATCGCGGATCTCGGAAAGGGGCGGGACCACTGGCGGTTTGCGCTCCAAAAGCTTCACGATGTGGTAGCCTTGGTCATCCTCGACCAACCGCACTTCTCCGGGATTGAGGGCCCAAATGACGTCGGTGACGGTGGTGGAGAAGGGCGACTCATAGCGGCTGAAGAAATCCGTTTCCCCACCTTTTTCTTTGGTGTCCGCATCCTCGGAGTATTCGCGGGCCAAGGCGGCGAAATCCGCGTCCGGCTCTTGAACCTTTGCTAAAAGCTCGTCGGCGAGCTTGGCGTCCTTGACGAGGATGTGGGCCACCTTAATCTTCTCAGGCTCGGTCTGATAGGCGCTCTGATTCGCAGAAAGATAGGCCTCAAGATCGGCATCGGTGGGCTCGACCGCTCCCACCACCGCGGCTTTGAGCTTTTCCTCCCGAAGTCTGGCCTCCTCCGACTGCCGCAGAAGTTTCTTGTACTCGTCGAGGGTTAGATTTTGGCCCTCCAAGTAAAGTTTGAGGATCTCCTCGCCTCCCACCTGCTGCACAATTTGGTCGTAGCGGTCCTTCACGGCCTGATCGAGCTCAGCTGCGGGAACGCGGATGCGCAGCCGATCGGCCTCATTTTGGATGATCACTTGACGAATCAAAGCTTCCGCGGCCTCCCGTTGATATTGGAAAGACCGGAAGGCTCCGTCGGACCCGCGAAGAAGAGCATCAAAATCCATGCCGAAAAGCTGGTAGAGCTGGCGATAGTATGCCAGAACATTTTGGAGGGCTTGGGAGAACTGGGCCCGGGTGAATTTCCGGCCCTCCACGATGAGCACCACTTCCTCAGTGCTACCCCGCGGTGGGGGCGAAAACCTCTGGAACGTGAAAAGCCCGATACCCCCGGCGGCGAAGCCCACCACTACTGCCCAAATCACCGCTTTCTGCCAGCGTTTCATGTCTCCGGCCCACCTCGTTTTCCTTCTTTAAGGAGGAGTCGCAGGGCGGCCCACGCTCCTCCGGCCAAACCAAGGATAATGCCCAGGGCCCGGCCGATCCGGCCGCCCTGGGCGCGGTCCCAAAGCCAGCCCACTCCGTACCCGACGAACGCCCCCCCGGCCACGATGAAGCCCACTTGGCCCAGGAGGGCTAGGGCCCTAAGGACTCCGAAGGACCCATCAGATGTCTTTCCACTCCTCCTCGGTTTCAGGGGCCTTCTCTCCGCGGCGGGCCCTGGCTCTAAGCGGCGGAACCGGGGTGCGCGAGCGCACCGTAAAGCGGATGCCCGTGCGAATTTCCCCGTTCACCTCCACTTCCACAAACGAGGGGACGAAGAAGAGGTCGATGCCGCTTGGGGCCACATAACCGCGGGCAATGGCGATGCATTTCACCGCCTGGTTCACGGCCTTGGGCCCGATGGCTTGGATCTCGGCCACACCCTCCTCGCGGAAGGTGTTGGCCACTGCCCCGGCTGCCGCCGTGGGATCCGAGGTCGCTGCGACCTTCAGTACGTTCACGGCCACCTCCTTATCGCGCCGTCTCCGTGTACTGGGTTTGACGGATGACGGTCACCTTTATCTCCCCAGGATACTGAAGTTCCTCCTCGATCCGCCGAGCAATATCATACGCGAGTTTGGCTGCCATTTCATCGGTAGTCTTCTCCGGCCGCAGGATGACCCGCACCTCCCGGCCGGCCTGCAAGGCATAGGCCTCCTTCACGTGCGGATAGGAACGGGCCAATTTCTCCAGTTCCGAAAGTCTCTGGATGTAGCTCTCATAGGCCTCGATGCGTGCGCCCGGCCGGGCCGCGGAGAGGGCGTCGGCGGCCTGGATGAGAACCGCCGTCACCGTGGCCGGTTCCACCTGGCCATGATGGGCAGCGATGGCGTTCACGATAGGCCAGGACTCACCGTAGCGTTTGGCTAAGTCCGCGCCGATCAGGGCGTGGGGGCCTTCCACCTCGTGGTCCAGGGCTTTTCCGATGTCGTGGAGGAGCCCGGCCCGTTTAGCCGGCCGGGGATCGATCCCCAGTTCTTCCGCGAGCATCCGGGCAATGAGGCTCACCTCCACCGCGTGTCGGAGCTGGTTTTGGCCATAGCTTTGGCGGAAATGGAGCCGGCCCAGGAGCTGAATGAGCTCCAAAGGAAGATCCACCCCAACCTCCATGGCCGCCTTCTCCCCCATCTCCCGGATCACCGTTTCCACCTGCTCCTTGGCCTTGCGCACCATCTCCTCGATGCGGGCCGGATGGATGCGGCCATCCTCCAACAGGCGCTCCAGGGCGATCCGGGCGATCTCCCGGCGGATGGGGTGGAAGGAGGAGAGGATCACGACCTCCGGGGTATCGTCCACTAGGACCTCCACTCCGGTGAGGGCCTCGAAGGTGCGGATGTTGCGACCGTCGCGGCCGATGATGCGGCCCTTGAATTCGTCGCTGGGGAGGGGCACGGCGGTGACCGTGGCTTCCTCCACATAGTCCAGGGCCAGGCGTTGGATGGCGTCGGCTAGAATCTTTCGGGCCCGGCGCTCCGCCTCCTGTTTCGTCCTGCGCTCGACCTCTGCGATTTTCTTTGCAAAATACCGCTCGCTTTCGGCTTCCACCAGCTTGAGAAGATACTCCCGGGCTTCTTCTTGATTGAACCCGCTGATTTTCTCCAAGAGCTCCTGTTCCTCGGCGAGAAGTTTCTGGCCGGCCTCGATCATCTTGGCCAATTCCGCCTCCTCGCGGCGCAGGTTCTCCTCGAGGATCTCCAAGTACTGGCGCTTTTTGCTGAGGCGCTCCTCCCTTTGGCGCAGGCGCTCTTCCTCCTCCTTGAGCTCGGCCTCCCGGCGGCGCAGCTTTTCCTCCTCCCGCTCCCGCAGAGCTTGGATCTCCCGTTGCGCGGAAAGGAGGGCCTCTTCTTTTATGCGATTTGCCTCGCTCCTTGCCTCCTCCAGGATGTTTTTAGCCTGTTTTTTGCGCAGAACGCGGAAAAGCCAGGCCAAAGTTATCCCGGCAATGAAGGCCAAAATTCCGATCGTGCCAAGCTCATAGGCCGTGTACATTTTTACTGAGCCACTTTAGTTCCTCCCCGGCTCTTTCGCAACTCCCCGATTACCGCGGGAAGGAAGAGCACCGTCCAGAGAAGGGTGAACCCCAGTCCCAAAAGAGCGGAGGCGCCGAGGAAGCGGAGGCCCGGGGTCTGAGCGGCCAAAAGGGCACCGAAGGAGGCCATGGTGGTGAGATAGCTTCCCAAAGTGGGTCCGGTGGTGTGGGCCGCGGCCCAGGCCACCGCCTCCCGCCCCTTGGTCCGCTCTTCCTCCACTCGGTGCAGAAAATACACGGCCCCGTCCACCCCATAGCCCACAAGGAGGGGGGAGATCACAATGTTCGTGAAATTGAAGCGGAGCTTCAGGGCGGCCATGCCTCCCAGCATCGCAGTGTAGCCCATGCCCAAGGGAATGAGGGCCAAAAGGGCTCGGCCAGGATGGCGAAAACCTCCAAAGACCACGAGGAAGATGAGAATGACGGCAATGCCCGTGGTGAGGAAGAAGTCTCGGCGCATGTGCTCCTCCAGCACCAGCTGGATCTCGGGCGAGCCCACATAGTCCACGCCGAACCCCCTGAGCCAGTGCAAAAACTCTTGGAGGTTTCGGCCTTCGTAGAGATGGGGGCTGACGCGGATCTCGATGATATAGCCACGGGAGATCTTGTACTGCGCGCGGATCTCCTGGGGAAGTAAGTTCAGGATCTGGTCGATGAGTTGGTCCTCGGGAGGGAGAGTGCGGAGCTTTTGCACAAAGTTCTCCAGGGAGGGCAAGGCGGCGGCGATGGCCGCGGCGGCCTCCGCAAACGGCTGGGGATCCACGGCCCGCAATTCATCCGCAAGAAGGAAAAGATCCTGGGCTCGGAGGGAGAGGTCTTGGGCCAGGCTGACCCTTCCCTCCATCAGGGTCTTAAGTTCCAAAATGGAAAGAGCGGCGCCGATACTTTCCGCGCGATCCGCGAGTTCCGGCCATTTCTCCAACGTTGAGGAAAGCAAATGCAGCCCTTCTCGGGCGGGGGCGATGGGCATGTCGCGAAGGGCCGCGGCCTGCCCAAGGAGTTCCGTGGGAAGAAGCTTCCGGGCGGACACAACCTCCTGCACCAGCGGGTGCTCCCTCAATTTTTCGGAGAGCTCCGCCAAGTCCTGGGTCCGGGGCACGAACACCCGGAACGTGTCGCCTAGCCAGATCTCGCTTCCAAAGTGGGTCAAGATCGTATGAAGAACAGCTTGGCCGGGAGTGGCCGGAGCAAGCTCACCGGAGGCGAACTTGAATTCCACCTTCGTTGCCGCGACCACGAAGATCAATATCAACACAACGCAAACGAGGATGATGCCCTTGCTCAAAAAAAGAACGCGGCGGAACGCGGGTTGGAGGCGGTCCGGGACGAGGAAGGGACGGCCGCGCAGGCGGGGAAAGATCTTTCCCGCCCCAGTTAGGAGAGCTGGCCCCAAAAGGAAGACGGTGACGAAAGAGATGGGCACGCCCAGGGCCATGATCACTCCCAGCTCGCCCAGGGCGCGGGAGCGGGAGAAAAGGAGGCAGCAGAAGACGGCGGTGGTGGTGAGGGCGGCGACGAACGCCGCCGGCCCTTTGGTTCGTACCGCCTCCGCCGCTGCCTCCTTAATTTCCAGGCCACCCTGGCGGGCCACGGAAAACCGGGCCAAAAGGTGGATGGCATAGTCAATGCCCAGCCCCAAAACCAGGGCGGGAAGGAAGGTGGTGAGGAGGTTGAACCCGTGCACGGCATATTTGGCCCAGGCCACGATGAGGACGGCCGAGGCCAAGACGGGAATGAGCGCAAGCGCGGCAAGAACCAGGCTTCCCAAAACAAGAATTGTGACAATGACTACGGCTACGCCGGAGATGATGGTCACCACCGCCATGTCGTGGCGGATGACGTCCTCCACCTCCGTGGAGACCACGTAGCCGCCGGTTATCCCGACCTCCACCCCGAGTTCCTCCACCTTCGCTTCCCTCACGGCCCGCAGAAGCTCATCCCGCACGGCCCGGTTGAACGCTTGGGAGGCGTAAACGGGCTGGGTGGGCCAGACCTGGATCACGAGTTTCGTGTGATCCAGGGAAAGGAGGGGCTGTTCCGGTTCCTTGGGCACCGCGCGTTTCTCCGCGCGTCCCAGGATTTCCCGCGCCTCCTCCACCAAGGATTGGACTTCCGGAAGGGTGGGGAGGGTGTTGAGGAGGGCATGCCCGGCGGCCACAAGTTCGCCTAAAGCCCGGGCGAGTTCTGCCAGGTCCTCAGGGAGCGCGGCAGGGAAGGAGAACGTGCGGGAGTCGGCCAACGCCGGGACCCGGGCCAATAGCTCCGCGGCAATCTGGGAAAGACGCTCCCGTTCCTCCGGATAAAGGGTACGGAAGACGAGGAGCTCCGGGGGAAGGGGGGTATCGGCGGGAAGGGCGTAGGAGGCTCGGGCCACTATTCTGGGGTCCAGCTCGGCGATGATTTTTTTGGCCGCGGTGATCAATATTTCCGCGCGCTTAGCAAGATCCTCGGGTGGGTCCTTCAACGAAAGAAGGATGGCGGCCACATCCAGGCCGGCCAGTTCGGCCTGTACTGCCTCGTACTTCTCCACCAACGGCTCGCCGGCGGGAAGGAGGTCCAGGTAGGAAGTGCGCAGGGGAAAATCCCGGATGTAGTAGACGGCAAGGCCCGCAAGTGCGGCGAAAATAAAAAAGATCAGGATTGGATGGGCACATACAAAGCCCCCAAGTCGGGCGAAGGCCGAGTTTTTCCCCATGAGCTCTAGCGTTTCGCCTCTTCGCCCGCGGGCGTGCGCACGGTGATGTCGTAGCCGGTGAGGCGCGCCGCTAGTCCTACATTGTGCCCCTCTCGGCCAATGGCCAACGAAACCTCGTGCTCGGGAACGATCACCGTGGCCTTCTTTTCCTTTTCGTCGAGCTCCACCTCGAGGACGCTAGCCGGGGCCAGCGCGGCCTTGATCACCTCCCGCACATCCTCACTGAACTTGATTACGTCGATCTTCTCGCCGGCAAGCTCCCGGCTCACGGCGCGGATGCGGCTTCCCCCTGGCCCGATGCAGCTTCCCACCGGATCGATGCGGGGATCCAGGCCGCGCACGAGGACTTTGGCCCGCACCCCGGGAACCCGCACGACCTTCACCACCTCCATCATCCCCTGCTCCAGCTCCGGGACCTCGATGGCCAGGAGCTTCGCGAGGAACCCCGGATGGGCCCGGGAAAGAAACACTCGGGGGTCGCCCTGGGTCTTCTCCACCTTGTAAATGTAGGCCTTGATGCGGTTTCCGGGGACGTAGCGTTCGGTGGGGATGCGCTCCTCGGCGGGCATGAGGGCCTCAAGATCCCCGAGGTTGATCCACACATCGCGGCCCTCGAAGCGGTGGACGGTGCCGTTCACGATCTCGCCCACGCGGGCGGAGTACATCTCGTAGAGGGCCTCGCGGCGGCGGCGCAGGATCTCCCGGCGGAAGTACTCCTCGGCCCGGCGAGTGGCGATGCGGCCAAGTTTGGAAAGATCGAATTTTTGTCCGTTCACATAGACATCGCCGGAGCGGCGGTCGATCTTCACCACGGGAGGCTCGGTGCCCCCGAACTCCGCGAGGTAGGCATGGGCGATGCCCTTCTCCATGGCCTCGTACGCCGCCTCCCGGTCGATCCCGCGCTCCCGGGCCATCTCCTCCAGCGCCTCGAGGAACTCAATGTTCATGGCCTACTCCCCTTCGTACACCACCCAGGCCTGGGTCACCTGGGACAATGGAATTTCCACGGGTCCGGCCTTTCCTTCCACCTCGATTTTGTCCTGGGCCGCCCGCAAAAGCCGGCCCTCGTAGCTTGTGCGCTCCATCCCCCGCACCTTCACGTGGATCTTCTTTCCCACCACGCGCTCGTAGTGCCAGGGCTCCCAGAGCCTTCTGTCCAGGCCCGGCGAGGAAACCTCCAAAACATAGGCGGAGGGGATGGGGTCGGCCGCGTCGAGGAGATCGCTCAGGATCTGACTGACCCGCGCGCAATCCTCCACGGACACCCCGCCCGGCCGGTCGATGTACACCGTGAGGCGCAGCTCCCGTCCGAACCGGGCAAGCTCCCAGTGGTACAGCTCCACGCGGGCCAGGGCCACACCCTGGCGAATGATCTCCGCGAGTCTCTCCCTCTGCGCCTGCATGGTTTGCCATTATACTAGTTCTTTGCAAATGGGCACAACGCAAGGATTGCGAATAGATCGATTCTTTGTGGAGGAGGGGGAGGAGGGCGAACGGGTGGACCGGTTCTTGGCCAGGAAACTCGGGATTTCCCGGGCCTGGGCCCAGAGTTTATTGCGAGAGGGCGCGGCCACGGTGGGCGGTGAAAAAGTTGAGCCCTCCCGCCGGCTCCGTTCAGGCGAGGAAGTGGTGGTGCGCTGGACCGGCCCCGGCCTCATGCCCACTCCCTTCCCCATCCCCATCATTTACGAGGACGAGGACATCCTCGTGGTGAACAAACCCCGAGGCCTTCCCGTCCATCCCGTTGGGCCTTCCTCAGAGCCCACGGTGGTGGGAGCCCTTCTCCATCGGGGCCTGGCCGGCGGACCGCCGGAGCGGCCCGGAGTGGTCCACCGCTTGGATGCCGCCGTCACCGGGGTCATGGTCCTGGCCCGCACCGAGAAGGCCTTTCACTCCTTGGTTCAGCAGTTCAAAGAGAGGACGGTGCGAAAGGAGTATTTGGCGGTGGTGGAGGGCGAGGTGGACGCGGACGAAGGGGTGATCAAGGGCCGAATCGGCCGCGATCCCCACGAGCCTTGGCGCATGGACGTCCAGGAGGTGGGGAAAGAGGCGATCACGGAGTTCACGGTTCTGGCGCGGAAGGATGGGCGGAGTCTCGTCCTAGTGCGGCCGCGCACTGGAAGAACTCACCAAATCCGCGTGCACTTCGGGGCCATTGGCCATCCCGTGGTGGGTGACCCCCTTTATGGCCGGACCTCCGGTCCTCTTCTCCTTCACGCCTGGCGTCTGGGGTTTCGGCACCCTAGCGCCGGGGACTGGCGGGAATTTGAGGCCCCGCCTCCTCCGGAGTTTTCCGCTTGGTTTGCTGAGCTAGATAGTAGAGTCCCGCCCCATACTGGGCAGCCACCGCCGCCCAATACACCCACACTCCCTGAGGGGTGAGGAAGAGAAGTCCCGTGGCCAGGGCGGTGAGGGCCGCCGCGGCCTTCCCTGGCCAGCGCGCCCGCAATTCTCGTTTCCTTCGCCAAAGAACCAGGGTGCCAAGTCCGATTCCCACCTGGGGCAGGGTGGTGAGAAGGACCGCAACCAAGGGCAGTCGCCCCACCACATGGAAGGCCACGGCCAGGGCGAAATAGAAAACCTTGTCCGCCAGAGGGTCGAGGAGCTGGCCGGCCACAGTGGGCCGCTCGCGCCTGGCCACCCAGCCATCCAGGATATCCGTCACGACCCCAAACAGGAACAAGCCCAGGCCCAAATAGAGGCGCCCGCTAAGGACGGCCCAGACCGTGGGGGGCACCAAGGCCAGGCGGAGCAAGGTCAAAACGTTGGCCCAGGTCACAACCCCGATGTTATCCATAGGAAGCGGGAAAACCAGGGAAATTTTGGCTATAATCGAACGCACAAAACCCCGCCAACGCGAGGTGAATCTCATGCGCAAGACCAGAGTCATCATCATGGGTGCTGCTGGGCGAGACTTTCACAACTTCAACGTGGTGTTTCGGGACAACCCGGAGTACGAGGTGGTGGCGTTCACCGCCGCGCAGATCCCGGGCATTGCCGGCCGGCGATATCCGCCGGAGCTAGCCGGCCCTCTCTACCCAGACGGCATCCCCATTGAGCCCGAAGAACACTTGGGAGAGCTCGTACGCAAGCACCAGGTGGAACGGGTGGTGTTTGCCTATTCCGATGTTTCCCACCAGTATGTGATGGAGCGGGCGGCGGTGGCTCAGGCCGCGGGCGCGGACTTCTGGCTCCTTGGGCCTTCCGCCACCCAGCTTTCCGCAAAAAAGCCGGTGGTGGCCGTGTGCGCCGTGCGCACCGGCTGCGGTAAGTCCCAGACGACCCGCAGAGTGGCACGAATCCTCAAATCCTGGGGAAAGAAAGTGGTGGTGGTTCGTCACCCCATGCCCTACGGAGACCTTTGCCAGCAGGTGGTGCAAAGATTTGAGAGCTTGGCCGATCTTGATCGCTATCGGTGCACCATTGAGGAGCGCGAGGAATTCGAGCCCCATCTGCGCGAGGGCACCGTGGTCTACGCTGGCGTGGATTATGAAAAGATCCTGCGCATGGCCGAGGAGGAGGCCGACGTCATCCTCTGGGACGGCGGAAACAACGATTTTCCGTTCTTCAAGACGAACGCTCTGATCGTGGTGGCCGACCCTCTACGGGCCGGCCATGAGCGCACCTATTGGCCGGGCTCGGTGAACATCCGCATGGCCGACGTGGTGGTGATCAACAAGATCGACACCGCTCCCTTGGAGGCGATTGAGCGGCTCAGGCAATCCGTGGCGGAGTTGAACCCGCGGGCGCGGGTGGTGGAGGCAGCCTCTCCAATTCTCGTGGAGGAGCCCGAGCTTGTACGGGGAAAGGAGGTTTTGGCCATCGAGGACGGGCCTACGGTGACCCACGGCGAGATGCCTTTTGGCGCAGGCGCCGTGGCCGCCCGGAAACTCGGGGCTACCTTGGTGGATCCCCGGCCTTACGCCGTGAACTCCATCCGCGAGACGTTCGAGCACTACCCCCACCTGGGTCCGGTCCTTCCCGCCATGGGGTACGGGGAGGAGCAGATCCGGGATCTTGCGGAGACCATCCGGCGCGTGCCCTGCGAGGCCATCGTCATCGCCACGCCCGTGGACCTCCGCCGCCTCATCGACCTTCCCAAACCCGCCACCCGCGTGCGCTACGAGCTCCAGGAGATCGGCCATCCCACCCTGGAGGAGGTCCTGCGGGAGCTCCTTTAGGCCAAAGGTTCCCGAGAGGTTCGGACAAAGGGGCGGGCGTGCCCGCCCTTTTTTGCTTTTTTCCCGACCGTTTCCGACCTAGGCTTCCTTCGACAAGGAGGCGGAAACATGCGGATGAAGATAGCTATTGCGGCCGTTTTAGCCCTGGCCCTGCCCCTTTTCGCTCAGGAGCCGTCCTTTTCCGGCACGGTGGGCATGGATTTCCGCTTCGCCCCCGACACCCCGCTTTCCGTGGATGCCGCGTTCACCTTAACCATGGACGTAGGGAAGGGCGGAATGAAAAGCACCACCATCCTCTCCTTGACCGGGCTTGAGGCGGAGCACCTTTGGATGTGGTTGGATTTTGAAGGCATCACTCTCAAAACCGGTCTCACCTTCGATCCTTGTTTTTCCCGCTGGACCTTGGCCTTAAGCGGTGGGTGCTGCCCGTTCTTCCTGGGCGGCTGGTTCTTCCTTGGGAATCTTGCCCCAGCCTGCCAACCTCCGGACTACACAATCGGCCTCATCCTCGATTTCGGCGTGGGCGGCGAGCCCGGGTTCCTTGCCCGCAGCCTCGTCGGCTTTGGCGTCACCGACCTTTCCTTCCTCATCGACGAGGACCCTTGGACGGACGTGACCCTCGTTCCCGGCTGGTACTTTGAGGAGGCCCTCCTCCACTTCGCCTGGACCGGGGATTGCTGGCGTCTTTACACCACCTGGTCCTTCACCTACGCCGGCCTTGGGTTCGGGGAATTGGGGGTGAGCTATCGTTTCCTCCAGCCCGTGGTGGAACTCGGAGCCACTCTACGCCTCGATAGCAGCTTTGCTTTGGACTGGGTAAAACTTTACCTTGGCGTTACGGTGGACCCCGTTTCCCTCTATTCCGCCACGGCCTTCGATTTCAGCGGCCTCCTTTGGCAGGAGATTGGGATCAAGATCCAGTTCTCTCAAGTTCTCATCTACTCCGCTACCCAGTTTGACCTTTCCGGGCTTCGTTGGTTTAGGGTCGGGTTCGAGCTCAAGTTCTAAGGCTCTGTTGTCATGAACTCCGAGCCGTAGCGGAGACGCCACTGCTCAAGGCCGCCCACGAGAGCATAAGCGCGGGTTAGGCCCAAAGCCTGTAGGAACTGCGCCGCCTCCTGGGCCAGGCCCTCGCCCTCGTCCACGCAGAAGATGTAGGGCTGAAGCTCCGGGGTGAGGGCCGCGGCGGGAAGGAGGTGAGGAAGAAGCTCATCGAGTCCCTCAGGTCCTACGTGGATGGCGCCCCAAAGGTGCTCGCGCTTATATGATTCGGCATCCCGGAAGTCCAAGATGATCACGTATTCCTGGGCCAGGCGGGCCGCGGGTATGGCCGCCGGAGAGAGTTGCGGTTCCGTTTCCGGGGCCTGGCCCACCATTAGGTAATTTCCGAATTCCTTGGCCCAGCCGGCCAGGCCGCCGGAAAGGGCCCGGGCGGCCCAGAAGCCCTGGCGCCGCAAGGTCTCCGCCACGGAGACTCCGGTCTCCCCGGCTTCGTCGTACACGTAGATCACGCATTGAGGAAGCTCGGAATTTTTTTCGATCTCCGCGGCTGGAACGTTTACGGCACCCAAAAGATGCCCCCGCAGGAATGCGTCCTTGTCGCGCACATCCAGGATCAGCCGATATCGATACTTCAGGGTGTACGCGGACTCCTCGAAGGGTTCGGCGGGAAGGACATTGCCTTGGATGACGAGGGTGAGGGTGGGAGTTGCGGGATCGTCGGAGTACACATACACGTACTTTTTCGCGAAAAGCCCGCCATAGCCGGTGGTCTCAAACTTCACCAAAAGGGGCACGAACTCCCCGGGAGCCAGGGAATCCTTGGGCAAGGGAGCGCTGGTGCATCCGCAGGAGGTTCCGGGCTGGCGGGTGAAATGGAGGGTGGCATCGCCCACATTGGTGAGGATGAACTTGTGCACTACAAGGAGGCCTTCCTTCACTTTCCCGAAATCGAACACCGGTTCCGTCACGAAAATGGCTGGCCCAGCCAGCGCGCCCAGTCCCCAGACCAACAAAACCGCAAGCAATGAAAACTTTCGCATCGCCCCTCCTTTTGCCACCGTATAATAGCAAGAAAAAAGGCGTCTTGCTTTTTCGGTTTGGCCTGGATTTCGTGCGGGAGGATAAGGATGGCCGGTCCGTGAACCTCCGCGAGTTTTTGGGGCGCTACGTGGTCCTCTACTTTTTCCCCAAGGCCGGAACTCCAGGGTGCACCAAAGAAGCCCGCGATTTTCAGCAATATCTTCCGGAGCTTTCTGCCCTTGACGCCATCCCTGTCGGGGTCTCGCCGGATGGTCCCGAAGCACTCCGCCGCTTCGCGGAAAAAGAGGGCCTTACTTTTCCCCTTCTTTCCGATTCAGATCTTTCCTTGGCCCGGGCTTACGGGGTGGCGAAAGATAAGGGCGTCCAGCGGGCCACGTTCCTTTTGGATCGCGCTGGCGTGGTGCGCTACGCCTGGTCAAAGGTCAAGGTTCCGGGCCACGCCCAGGAGGTCTTCGAAGCGGTGCGAAAACTTCACGAGACTGACTCGTTTTTGAACCCCCTCATCTTCGTGCGCCGGGCCAAACGGGCCATATCTTCCGAGCCCGTTCCCCAAGAGATCTTGACCCGGCTCATCGAGGCCGCGCATCTTGCGCCCTCCTGTTTCAATAACCAGCCCTGGCGGTTCGTGGTGGCCCAAGGGGAGGTGCTGGAGCGGGTGAAAAAGGCCTTGCCGGGCGGGAACTATTGGGCCCTGCCCGCGCCGGCCATCGTGGCCGTGGCCGCCCATCCCGAGCAGGATTGCCGCCTCTCCGATAACCGCGACTACTTCCTGTTCGACTGCGGAATGGCCGTGGGATTCCTCATGATCCAGGCCACCCAAATGGGGCTTGTGGCCCATCCCATCGCGGGTTACGACCCCATCGCCGTGAAGGAGGCCCTGGGAATCCCCAAGGACTACGTCCTCATCACCTTGGTGGTCATCGGCCGACCCGGTGATCCGGAAAAGCTCAGCGAGAAACATCGGGCCATCGAGCTCGGCCCTCGGGAGCGAAAGCCCCTTTCCACCGTCCTTGGCTGGAACAGATTTCCCGAGGGTTAAAGCTCAAAAAGTTCCGCGGATAGGGTGCTTAAGTCCACCAGGGCACACGTGGGCTTTCCCGTGAGCCAGCCCCCGCATTCGCCGGGGTTCACCACCAAGGGCCGGCCGGGCCGAATCTCCGGCCGGTGGGTGTGGCCGTATACGATGAGATCGTAAATTCCGGAGGCGATGAAGGCCGCAAGGCCGCGGGGCTCGTGCATGAGAAGGATTTTTTGGCCCCCAAGCTCTAACTCGTGGGGCCCGAAATAGATCTCTCCAAGGCCGGAGAATCTCTCGCGGAGATAGAGTTTGTCCCCGTCGTTATTTCCGAATACACCCACGAGCCGCAGGCCCGCGGTGCGAAATGGCTCAGCGGTGAAGGGCGACACGAAATCCCCGGCATGAAGGACGAGCTCCGCCCCTTTTTCTCGAAGAAGGCGCAGGGCCCGGCTAAGGTTCCCCAAATTGTCGTGGCTGTCAGAAATGATCCCGATCTTCATGGCTTTGCGCTCTTCAATCCCGATCCGGTGAGGGGAAGGATTACCCTCTCCCCTTCCCGGATGATTCCCTGGACCCGCAGGCGGAGGAGGCCGGCCAGGGAGAGGGCGGAGGTGGGCTCAACGTAAACGCCCTCTTTTCTCGCCAATTCCCGCTGGGCTTCCATGATCTCCTCCTCCGTTACGGCCAAAGCTTCTCCGCCGCAGGACCGCAGGGCCCAGAGGATTTCCGCGCCTCGGGCGGGCTTGGGAATCCTCACGCCCTCCGCCACCGTCTCCCCAAGTTCCACTTCCTCCACCTCTTCCTCTCCTGCCAAATGCGCCCGAACGATGGGGGCACAGGCTGCGGCCTGCACGGCATGGATCCGCGGCATTTTTTTCACCCATCCCAACCGGAGAAGCTCGGAAAACCCGTAGAAAAGCCCGAGGTAAAGCGCGCCCCCGCCCACGGGTACCACCACATGGTCCACTTCCTGAAACCGCAAGTCCTCGGCGATCTCGTAGGCCAAGGTTCGCAATCCCGCAAGGAAGTAAGGGGAGTGGTTGTGGGAAGCGTAAACCAGATCGGGATTCTTTTCGAGTTCCCCAAGGAGGGCGGCGGTGGCCGCGGGCCTCGGCCCCGGGACCCGCACCAATTCCGCGCCGTAGGCCTCAATCTGCCGAAGCTTGGGCCCGGAGGCGTAGGCCGGGACGAAGATCCTTGCGGGAATTCCGGCGCGGGCGGCATAGGCGCTGAGACTGGCTCCGGCGTTGCCCGAGGAGTCATCACAGAGTTTTTTAGCCCCCTTTTTCCGCAGAACGGCCACCATCACCGCCGCTCCGCGATCTTTAAACGACCCCGTGGGATTCAAGCCCTCGAGCTTAAGGAGGATCTCCACCCCCAAAAGCTCCGCGAGGCGTGGCGCGGGAATAAGCGGGGTTCTGCCCTCGCCGAGGGTGAGAGGTTCTACCTCCGGAAGGAATGGGGAATACCGCCAGACCCCGCGACCACGCAGATCCGCTGGGCGCAAGGTTTTTTCGGGCGCACGGGAAAAGGAAAGGGGCGCACCGCAACGCTCACAGAATTCGGCGCGGTCTTGTGAGGATGGGCCGCAGCGAAAACAAAAAAGTTCCGCCACTTTAGAACTTTTCGTAGCGCACGAGCTGAGAAAGCTCTACGCGCTCGCTTTTCGCCTCGTAAGCGGCCTCTCCGATGGGAAGGAGCGATACCACTCGCATTCCCTTGGGAAGGCCCAGGATCCTTCGGACCTCCCGCTCCACCGGCGTTCCGTAGATTCCGGCCCAAAACGAGGCTAGTCCCAAGGCATGGGCCATGAGGGCCATGTTCTGGGTGGCTGCGGCCCCGGCCTCCACGTGGTGATCCGGGTCTTTCAGGGTGTCCACGGCCACGGCGATCACCACCGCCGGATCGCCCAAACCCGGTGCGGAAAGGGCCACCCTTCCCGGCCGCAAAATGAGCATCCTCTCCACCAATTCCCCGAGTTTCCGCTTTTTCTCCTCGTCCCGGACGACCACAAACGTCCAGGGCTGGGAGTTGGCATAGGATGGAGCCCAGCGCCCAGCCTCGAGGATCAACGAAAGCTCCTCGTCCGTGATGGGGCGGGGCTTGAACCGCACTACGCTTCGGCGACCTTTTATGACCTCTAAGATCAGGTGCACATCCACCTCCTCAAATTGGCGGCGCCATTATACCCCGCCGATTTGGGCCAAAAATCGGCGGGCATCTTGAATCATCGTGTCGTTGTTGAAAAGGACGTACACCAAGGGCGCCTGGATCGCGGCGATCTTTTCCCGTAGCTCAAGGAGATCCGCATCGGTGTAGGTGTAGCGGTACATGCGTGTTCCCGGCGGCGCCCCGTGCAGGCGAAAATAGGCAAAAGGCTTGGTCCAGGCCGGCAAAAGCTTGAACGGATCAG
>JACIWM010000139.1 GCA_014360945.1 Candidatus Bipolaricaulota bacterium | reverse complement strand
GATTTCTCCACGTAAACGAAACCTTTGGGAAGCGTGTCCTCCACGACGATGTCGTAGGCTGGGCTATAGCCCACGTTGGTCACGGCGAGTTTGAAGCGCACGATCTCGCCTACCCGTACAGGAATAGGTTCCTCCGGGCAGGGCTCGCACGGGACCGGTTCAGGCGCGCAGGGATCACACGGCGGGCAGTAGTAGGCCTTGTCCGTCACCAAAGCGGGCGCGCCCACGCGGATGGTGGTCTCATCCTGGTCGGGGTGATCGTCGGCGGTGTCGGGGTTGAATTCGGAGATGGGCGTGCCGGCACCATCCCGGCCGGTGACAACGGCATTGTTCGTGAGCCAAGAACCCGGAACGGCCTCCGGTGTAACTCGCACCCGGTACACGACCACAAGCGTTCCACCTCCGGCGATAGTGGCCGAAGTGTCCGCGGTGATTAAACCGGTAGCGCCGTCGGGAATCCCTAAGCTCCCGCTGGCGGCCGGAACGTCCACTTCGTAGGTCCCGTCGCCAAAGCTGGTGTCGTAGGCCACCCCGAGCGGGAGCTCATCGGTGAAGTCCACGTCGTAGGCCGTGCCTAGGCCCACGTTGCGGATGGTGACGCGGTACACGATCACGTCGCCCCAAAGGACGAAGGGCGTGGGCCAAACGCTAACTCCGCCCCGCAGAACGTCGATGATCTCCTTCTCCAGGGCCAAGGCAGGCTCGGCGACCCCGATCACCTCGTGGCCTGTGTCGTCGGGATCCGGGTCATCGGGGTCATCGTCAGAGGTATCGCCGATCTGGGCGTTCTCCGGCGGGATGGGCGTTCCGTAGCCGTCCTTCCCGGTGACCGTGGCGTAGTTCACAAGGTTTATCCCCTGCTGCACGGCGCTCGTGACGTAGGCATAGAAATCGGCCACGAGCGTCCCGCCGCCGTTTATGGTGGCGGAAATGTCGGCATACCAAGTTCCCGTAGTTCCGTCGGGAATTCCTAAGGATCCGGAGGCCGGCGGATCGTCCACGGTGTAAGTGCCGTCCGCGTAATCCGTGTCATACTCGAGGCCGGGCGGAAGTTCATCGGTGAAGTCGACATCGTAAGCCGTACCCTCACCAACATTGCGGATCGTGAACCGGTAGTGGATGAGATCGCCCGGCTCCACCTGGTCCGTTGGCCAGATAGAAACCCCGTTCCGGATGACGTCCACGATCTCCTTGTTCACCGAAAGCGCGGGAACCGCGGCCGCTACGTGCGAGATGGAGTCGCTGTCGTCAGGGTCGGTGTCCTCGGGGATGGTCCCGCTCATGTC
>JACIWM010000138.1 GCA_014360945.1 Candidatus Bipolaricaulota bacterium | reverse complement strand
GATCCCCACGAAATCGCCAACGTCCATGGCTTGGAGGGGATTCGCTGGATGATCGAGGCTACCCGCGATCTTCCCCTTCGTGTCTTCTTCATGGCTCCCTCTTGCGTTCCGGCAAGCCCTTTGGAAACCCCGGGCGCGATCTTGGGCCCCAAAGAGATTCGGGAGATCCTTTCCTGGGAGCGGGTGATCGGCCTTGGGGAAGTTATGAATTTTCCCGGCGTTCTCGCAGGAAATCCGGAACTTTTAGAGAAAATTGCAGCAGCAAAGGGAAAACTCATCGATGGCCATGCACCCGGTCTTTCCGGGCCGGATCTTTGGGCTTATATCCGGGCCGGTCCGAAAACAGACCACGAGTGCACCACCCTCTCTGAGGCACAAGAAAAGCTGCGGGCTGGGATGCATATCCTCATCCGCGAGGGAACCACGGCCCGGAATCTCAAGGCCCTTATTCCCCTCCTCACCCCGGCCTCTGCGCCTTTTGTGCATTTCTGCACCGATGATCGCGAGCCGGAAACTCTGCTTGCCGAGGGACACATGGACGATGTGCTGCGCAAGGCCATTGAACTCGGGGTTTCACCGGAGCTCGCCATCCAGGCGGCCACGATCCACGCCGCCCGGGCCTATGGCCTTTGGGGCTTGGGAGCCATGGCTCCCGGGTATCACGCGGACTTCCTCATCGTTTCCGATCTTTCCCGCTTCAAGGTGGAGGAGGTCTACGTGGCCGGAAAAAAGGTGGTCGAGGCCGGCCGAGTTCTTGTAGACCTTCCTCCCTCACCCCCGCCGCCCCGAGGCGCGATGCAGGTGGACCCGGCCCGCTTGGGCTTTCGTATTCCCGCGCAGAAAGGAAAAGCGCGGGCCATCGGGATCATTCCCGAGCAAGTTGTAACGGAGGAGCTATGGGTTGCGCCGAAGATCGTGAATGGGGAGGTGGTGGCCGATCCCGCGCAGGATATCCTCAAGATCGCGGTGGTGGAAAGGCATCGCGGCACGGGAAACGTGGGGCTGGGATTGGTGCAGGGCTTTGGCCTCAAGGCCGGGGCTCTGGCATCCACCGTGGCCCATGATTCCCACCATATCGTGGTGGTGGGGACAAACGATGCGGATATGCAAGCGGCGGTGGCTGCCCTTGTGGACTTGGGAGGCGGTCAGGTCGTGGTCAAAGATGGGAAGATCCTCGCGGCTCTGGCCCTTCCCATCGCCGGACTCATGTCCGATCGCCCGCTTTCCGAAGTTGAACGAGGATGCAGGGAGCTTCGCCGTGCCGCCTGGTCCCTGGGAACGAAGCTTTCCGAT
>JACIWM010000137.1 GCA_014360945.1 Candidatus Bipolaricaulota bacterium | reverse complement strand
AGGGATAGAAGGCCTTCTTGGGCAGCGGCGTCCAAAGCGGCCAAAGGTTCATCAAGGAGGAGGATTCTGGCCTCTTGGGCCAGGGCGCGGGCGATGAGCATGCGCTGCTGCTCGCCTCCGGAAAGCTCACGGATGCTACGGTGCGCTAGATCCGCCAAGCCCACGCGCATTAGCGCTTCCTCCGCCTTCTTTCGGTCTTGGGAGGTGAGGCGGCGGAGGAGGCCGGCCTGCCCCACCCGGCCCATGAGAACCACGTCCAAAACCGTCGCGGGAAAGTTCCATTCTGCCTGAGAACGCTGGGGGAGATACCCAAGGCAAAGGTGCCGACCCGGCGGGTGGCCAAAGATCCGGATCTCTCCGGAACTTGGGCGGATGAGCCCGGCGATGGCGGAAAGGAGCGTGGTTTTTCCGGCCCCGTTTGGCCCCACCACGGCCAGAGCCGCACCACGGGCCAACGAGAAGGAAACGTCCTCCACCACAGTTTTCCCGTTCAAGAGGACCCGGAGGGCCTGCACCTCCACGGCCGGAACATCCGGGCGATGAAGTTCTTCTAAGCACGTTTTCTTCCTCATGGTTTTAGGGCCTCCACGATGCGCCGCACGTTTTCCCGCATGAGGGAGAGATAGTCCGGGGCCGGGCCTTGCGGCCCGCTCAGGGCCCCGATGTAGAGGATCACCACCTGGGCCCCAGTCTCCGCCGCCACCCGCTCGGCCAAGGCTCGGTTGAACGCGGGGCTTAT
The DNA here is from genome assembly GCA_014360945.1 of Candidatus Bipolaricaulota bacterium. Classification (GTDB taxonomy): domain Bacteria; phylum Bipolaricaulota; class Bipolaricaulia; order Bipolaricaulales; family Bipolaricaulaceae; genus DTER01. Next base: position 563 of record JACIWM010000137.1, on the reverse strand, counting down.
GAAGATTGCGGGAACGCGGAGCTCTCGCATTTTCCGCACAAGCTCCGCCAATGCCTGGGCGGAGGGCTCAGCCAGACTCGATTCGCTTGGCACAAGGGCTCCAACCTCAGAGAACCCATAGCGGACAGCAAAGTACCCGAGGGAGAAATGGTCGGTGACCAAAAGGCGCCGCTCGGCCGGGATCTTCTCCACCTCTTCTTGAATCCACCGGTCCAAAGCCGCAAGCGCGGCCCGATATCTCTCCGCCCGGGCTTCGAAGAATTCAGCGTGCTCCGGAAAGCGCTGGGAAAGGGCGGCCGCGATTTTCTCCGTCCACTTCATCACCAGCGTGGGGTCGAGCCACACATGGGGATCCCAGCCGCCGTCCAGGGGGCGTAGAGGAAGGTCCGCAGAAAGATCCACCACTTTTCCGCGGATCTCCGGGAGGGCCAGGAAGGGCTCCAGGCCCTCCTCCAAGCCGGCGCCGTTGGCGAAGATGAAATCCGCGGAAAGAAGGAGCTGGAGGTCTCTGGGGGTGAGCTCGAACGCGTGGGGGTCGGCCTCCGGCGGGATCAGGGCCGCGA
>JACIWM010000136.1 GCA_014360945.1 Candidatus Bipolaricaulota bacterium | reverse complement strand
GCACAGAAGTGCTATCTTCTTGTGGGTGAGGCCCCCACGGAAGCGGCCGCGGAAAAGATCGCCGAGGTTTTCTCGGGCTGTCCCTACGTCTACTTTCTTTCCGCGTTCGGGAGGATGGTGGTCGGTGTTTTTTACGCGGACGACGAGCGGGTCTGGTGGCTACAAGCGGTGGCGGAGAATCCAGAAGTGACGCTGGGTTTAGTGCGAGCCGCGGTTTACGTCACGGACCGGCCGGCTTTTCCCCTGCGGATGGAACCCCGTATCTCCTCCCCCGAAGGGGACCGCGCTCCCTGTGGTGCCTACTGTCCGGAATGTCCCCGCTACGGAAAAGGATGCCGCGGCTGCCCCGCTTCCCCTTTTTGGAAGCTGGAAAATCCAAGTTAAAGGTTTAACCCGAGCTTTAGGGCCTCTATGTTTTCCTCGCTGGCGCGGCCGGAGCTGGCCACTTTGAAAAGGTGTTCTGCGGGGAAAATCCCAAGCTTGGCCAAGAACCCAAGCGCCGCGACTGGTGCAAGCCTCCCGGGGTCTCCGGGACGTCCGCGGGAGGAGAGGGCCACAAACGGCTGTACTTCCACCCGCACCCCAGCCGGGACACCATGCACCTTCACCGCGGAGTCCGCCACCAAAAGGCCCGCGGGGGAAAGGCCGCTTATGGCCTCGGAAAAGGCCCGTGGATGCAGGACCACGGCGATGTCCGCCTCCCGAAAATACGGACAGGGAATGGGCTCGTCGGAGAGGACGAGTTCGGAATGGACCGGAGTCCCCATGACCTCCGCGCCGTAGGCATAACGGAGAGCCACATGTTTTCCGGCTTCCAACAGAGCTTGAGCCAAAAGCCTTCCGGCAAAGACGATCCCCTGGCCGCCGATTCCGGAGAGGCGAATCTTAGTCTCCGCCATTTTTTCCTCTTCGGAGGGCGCGAAGGAGTCCCGGCCGATCACGGTCAGCAAACTCCCCAACCTCGATATCTTCAGGCCCGGCCTGGCCTACGTTTTTCGCCCGTGCTCTGAGCCAATGCAGTGCCTGCACGGGGGTCATGGCCAGTCTTCCTCCCACCCGGGCCGGGCACTGGCTCACCACCTCCACGAACCGGAACCCTTCTTTCTTCAGGGCCTTCACCAACGCCTTTTCCAGATGGGCTAGGTGGGCAGTGGTCCAGCGGGCCACGTAATTTGCGCCGGCCGCGGCCACCACCCTCGCCACGTCCATGGGATATTCTGGATTCCCGTACGGTGTAGTGGGCGTGGGAAGATCTTTTGGCGTGGTGGGCCCCACTTGGCCCCCGGTCATGGCGTATACGAGGTTATTCACCATCACCACCAAAAGGTCCGCGTTTCTTCGGGCCGCATGGAGG
>JACIWM010000135.1 GCA_014360945.1 Candidatus Bipolaricaulota bacterium | reverse complement strand
GCAGTGAGCACCTCCTCGGGACTCATTTTCAACTTGAGCACGGCCAAGCTCATGACGAAGGGAAGGGAGGCCAACGGACAGGAACCGGGATTGAAATCCGTGCCTAGAGCCACGGGAACCCCGGCTTCGATGAGCCGCCGCGCCGGCGGATAGGGCTCATCCAGGATGAACGCCGTTCCGGGAAGGAGGACGGCCACCGTCTCTGAGCGGGCCAGGGCGGAGATCCCTTCGTCCGAAATATGCAAAAGGTGTTCGGCCGAAGTGGCGGAAAGCTCGGCGGCAAGCTCGGCCGCGCCCACATAGGCGAGTTCATCGGCATGGACCTTTAATCCTAGGCCGTGTGTCTTTGCGGCTGAAAGGATCCTGCGCGCTTCCGCCACGGAATAGAAGCCGCGGTCGCAGAAAACATCGCAGAAGCGGGCCAGCCCTTCCTTGGCCACCGCGGGGATCATTTCCTCCACAAGGAGCCGGAGATATTCCTCTCGGGAGACCTCAGGCGGAAAAGCGTGGGCCCCCATGAATGTGGGGATAATGGTCATGGGAACCTCATCCTGAAGGCGCCGGATGGCCCGAAGGATTTTGAGCTCATCCTCCACGGTGAGGCCATAGCCGGACTTTATCTCCACCGTGGTCACCCCTTGGGCCAGCATTCGTCGAAGGCGGGGCCGGGCGAGAGCCACAAGTTCCTCTTCCGAAGCCTTTCGGGTGGCAGCCACGGTGACGAGGATCCCTCCGCCCGTGTACTTCTCACCCCGAGCCCGGGAAAGAAACTCCTGGACGCGGTTTCCCGCAAACACCGCATGGGTATGGGGATCAACCAAACCGGGCGTCACACACTTTCCTTCGCAATCCAAAACCGGTCCTGAAAACTCCGGAGGGGAACCCGTGCCCACCTTTGCGATCCGGCCCGCCCGCACAAGTACGTAAGCGTCACGCAGAATGCGGATTTCTCCTTGGTGTGCGCCGCCTACGGCCCCACCGCCCTGGGGAGTAGCAAGTTCTCCGATCCGCCAAAGAAGGAGGTCCACGCTGGGATTCTACCCGTCCGGTATACTCTCGGCGTGCACGAGCTTGATGGACATCTGACGGTGGAAATCGCGGAGGACGTGATTTTCCGGGAAAAACCTGTGACCCTTGCCCCAATAGCGCGGGAAAAACTTTCTGCCTCTCACCAAGCCCTCAAAGCTCTTTTGGAACGGGATTCACCCATCTATGGGGTGAATACAGGGCTGGGAGCTTTCTCCCGGGTGCGCGTTTCTAAAGCGGACTTAATTGAGCTACAGCGGAATCTTGTGCGTTCCCATGCCGCCGGGGTGGGAGAAGCACTTCCCGAGCGAATAGTACGCGGAATCCTCCTTTTCCGGGT
>JACIWM010000134.1 GCA_014360945.1 Candidatus Bipolaricaulota bacterium | reverse complement strand
AGGAGTATAGGAAGAGCCCTTGCTACTAACCCTTTCCCTATCATTGTACCATGTCATAGAATCGTGAAATCTGATGGGAGCCTTGGAGGATATCAGGGCAGCGCATGGATGAAAAAAAGATTACTGGAGAGCGAAGGCATAAAATTTGATGAAAATGATAAAATATTAAAAAGATTTATCATAGGAGGGTTAAAGTGAAAACATATTTATTGATTATTTTTTTAGTGATATTAGCGACAGGTTGTACCTATAAAGGACACTATGAGGGTTCTAGGGTGTCATTTGATTATCCAATAGGATGGAAATGTAATAAACCCATGGATCTTCCAGGGGCCCTTATAATTGTCAGCGCCCCCTCTAATAAAGCGATGGTTATAATAGGACAGGAAAAAGCAAACGGTAGTCTTGAAGACCGATATTTAGAACATGTCCAAAAATTGCAAGAAGAACTTTCAAAATACTGTTATGAGAAAATATCGAATAGAACCCTTACAGTTGACAGCTCAAAAGCCTACGAACTGGTATATAATTTAGGTTGCGATCAAACACAGACAAGACAACAGATTCGTATGATAATCCTCCAAAAAGGGGACTACTTCTATATTATAGAATGTGAAGCAGCTCCTGAGGATTTCAACAAGGAAAATCGCAACTTCGATACTATTATCGACAGTTTACATATACTCTAATCTATTATAGTGAACGCTTCATCTACACTCACCCTGGGAGGTGCTGATGGTTTCTCCGCAGGATAACCTAGAGGGATTAACGTAACTGGCCTTAAAGTAGAGGGTATTTCCAAGATTTCCGCTACGAGTCTTTCGTCAAACGCCCCTACCCAACAAGCTCCGAGACCAAGTTCATGTATTGTAAGCAGCATATTCTCAACCGAGGCCGCGACATCAAATAGGCAATAAAGGTTTCTTCCACGTTCACCATATCCTAGGGCAGACCTTTCAAGATCTGCACATGCAACGACAACAACTGGGGCTTCTTCTATGAATGGTTGCCCATAGGCTGCCTTTGCAAGTTCATGTTTCAATTGGGGGTTTTTAACAATTAAAAATTTTCTACTTTGGAGGTTACCAGCGGATGGAGCCCATCTTGCAGCCTCCATTATTTTCTCAAGATACTCCTCAGGTATACTTTTCCGTTTAAATTTCCTTATACTCCTTCTATTTTTGATAGTTTCCAAAAGGCTCATTAAAACACCCCTAAGATTTTTATATACAAACTAATATATAATATTCCCACATCTTACAAATTGGACATCTATATCTCAAAATGAGGACTCACTCACGACCATATCCATGATAATTACAAATGGACTATTGCAGCCCTCCGACACACTAAAAAACTGTAGATCTAAATTTATTTTTATGGAAC
>JACIWM010000133.1 GCA_014360945.1 Candidatus Bipolaricaulota bacterium | reverse complement strand
CTCCTCTACAACAAAAAGCTCGTTCCCGAGCTTCCGGCCACGTTTGAAGAGCTCATCGAGCTTGCCCGCGAACTCACGGACCCCACCGTGCCTCAGTATGGGTTCGTCGTGCAGAACCCCGATCCGTACCATGAGTTCCCGTTCTTGTCTGCGCTTGGCGGGTACATCTTCGGCTATGACGCTGAGGGCAAGCTGAACCCCTGCGATGTGGGACTTGATAGCCCCGGAGCCATCGCCGGCGCGGAGATCCTGGATAGCCTCTTCGAGGAGGGCCTGATCCCGGCCGGGCTGGACTGGGACACCTGGACCAGCCTGTTCGTGGAGGGCCGGATCGCCATGGTCATCACCGGGCCGTGGTTTGTGAGCCGGGCCAAGGAAGCTGGAATCGACATCGGTGTCGGCCCCATCCCGCCCATTCAGGGCCAGAACCCCAAGCCGTTCGTGGGCGTCCAGGGTGTGATGGTCTCCGCGTTCTCCCCCAACCTGCCCGTGGTGTTCGACTTCCTTTTCAACTACTTCGCCACGAAGGAAACCATGCTCGCCCTCTACGCCAAGGATCCGCGGATTCCCGCGTTCCTTCCGGCCTACGAGGAGGTGGCCGAGGACCCGATCCTGCGCGGTTTTGCTGAGTCCATCGCCAACGGTGTCCCGATGCCCAACATTCCGCAGATGTCCGCGGTGTGGGGCGCGTGGTCCGACGCCATGTCCATGATCGGGAATCAGCAGCTCGAACCTGCTGAGGCACTGAAACAGGCCGCCGACAACATCCGCGCCACTTTGGGCTGCGAGTGAAAAACGGAGGGGGCGGGGCCTGCCCCGCCCCCATTTCTTCATGCCTAGAGTTCCGCGAATAAGCGTGTCCAGCGCCACCGTCATCAAGGTGGCGCTTTTGTCTTTATTTGACGCCGTAGCTCTCTATTTCCTCGTCCTTTTGGCCTGGGATAAAAGCTGGTTTTTGGTGGGCATCGTGGGCGGAGGCCTTTTGGGTCTGAACATCCTGGCCTTCGCCCGCCGGCTCTATCCACTCCGATATTTGGCACCCGGGCTCGTCTTCCTGATCCTCATGGTGGTTTTGCCCCTGGTGTACACCGTGTACATCTCCTTCACCAACTACGCCACGGGCAATATCCTGCGCAAAGACCAGGTGATCGAGATCCTCACTAGCCGCTACTACCTTCCTCCGGACGCCCCGACGTTTACCATTCGTCCTTACGGAAGCGGCTCCCTGTACGCGCTTTATTTAACCGGGCCAGCCGGGGAATACGTGGTTTTCCCCGACGGCCGTGTAAGTTCGGCAGAGGAACACGAGGTTTTGGATACCGATGAGGACGGTTTTCCCGATCTTCTGGATGGCAATCCGCCTCTACCCCTGACGGAATTCGCTCGCCTCGCTAGCTCCCTTCAGAAGCTCGCCGTGCCCTTTGGCGACGGGGTCTT
>JACIWM010000132.1 GCA_014360945.1 Candidatus Bipolaricaulota bacterium | reverse complement strand
ATTATTGTAACACGAAAATATTCTACAATATACTACAATATTATATTGTAGAATCTACAATAGACTACAATATGAAATACCTAGAATCCATGATCAGGTGTTATGAGCGCAGATACAAGCGTAAAAGCCGCCAATACACCACCACACAATACACAATCAACCTAAAAAAAGACGACGTAGAAACACAAAACTTCGAATGCGACGAAGAAGTATGTATAATCCCCAAACCAGAATTCCAAGAACTAATAGAAACATACCAAAAATATGAAAAAATACTAGAAGAAAACAGACAATTAACAAAACAACTAGGCCAGCTACAAACTGACTATGACAAACTAAAAAATGACCACAGGCACTTACAAGAAGTGTACAAGAAAAGAGAAAAGGAAGTCAGTCATTTGCAAAACGAGGTAGAAAGACTGCAAAACAGGGGCATATTCGAAATCATCCTGGAAAAATTGATTAAGAGAAAGGCAATAGAAGGATCCAAAGAATAATCTTTCTGAAAGGATTTAGTTTTTCCTGTTATTTTAAGCGCCTATGTACTTTATAGTAATTGGAGGTTCCTCTGAATTAAGGAAGTGACACGCTATTTGGTATATTTTATTCCTTTTGTCGTAAATATCGATTTTGTCGACAGTTATAAAGCAACAAAATTTGCAGTTGTAAGTATATCCCCATAAAATGGCGTTAGTAGTGATTTCTATGTCATTCCGTTGGTTAGGTGATCTATAATTCATTATTTCCTGTAAATTCACAATTAAACTTTTAAATAATTCTTTTAAACCTTCCTTGTTTTTAGCATCAAATATTTTCAGTTTATGCAAAAATTTTTTAATGCACCTTTTAAACTTTCTAGCAATCAACCTTTCATCATCTGAACTCTTTTTACCAGGTAAATTTTTGTCAATATTTTTTATTTGATGTTTTAGCTCTTTTTCAACAAGAGAACAGGTAAAATAATCATATTTTTCGGGTGGATAGTTCCTTAATAAATTTCTACATGGTTTATGATGTTGATCCACTTCTTTACAAAATCCATGGAGAATACCTGTATCGCAGAAAAACCCGATTTTGTTGAAGTTTTTGGTTATCATGGCCATCTTGAAAATTGGGAGATTATATCATTTAAAGGTTTGGTGTTAGGATGCTTTTTTACTGTTTGTTCAAGATCATCTACAAGGTCTATGAATGAAGGTAAAAGCTCTTCTTCTTCTAAGGATTGATATATTTTATCCAATTTACTATAAACTTCCTCTAAAATACTTTTTTTCTTTTTACGGAATCTGCTTAATTCCTTTTGAACTCTTCTCTTATCACCCTGCAGTGTAACTTCGTATGGTGTTAACAATGGATAAATATTTTCTGAATAAATTTCTTTTAATTGGTGTAGATATTTATTGATTTTGTAATTTGGTTTTTTAAGGGAAATTAACGCCAGATCTTCTATTAT
>JACIWM010000131.1 GCA_014360945.1 Candidatus Bipolaricaulota bacterium | reverse complement strand
GAGAGAAGCCCCTCAGCCACCTTTTTCTCCAGGACTTCCGCGTCGACGAGGTGTACGTCACCTGCCACGTTCACTACGTCAAGTTCCAAATCGAGGTAGCGCACGCCGTCGGGAAGAAGTTCGGGCGGGGTGTGGATGTTGTAGATCTCGCCAAGAAAAGTTCCGTCGGCCCGAAAGTAGCGGCGTCGACCCCACCAGGCGTGAATGGGAAGCTCGAAAAATCCATAGTCGCCCGCTTCTTTGGGAAGGCCAAGACCGTCGTAGATTCCACCAGCCCCAAAGTTTCGGCGCAAAACCAAAATCTCCTTGGTGCACTCCAAAACCTCGCCCACCTGGCGGATCGGTGGCTCCCCGGCTTTTAGGTGCCATACGGTTACCGTCTTCCCCGGTTGGTAATAGGGCCCCACCAACTCCTCCCAAATTTTCTGGGCCATGCTTCCAAACTCTTTGGAAGGAAATTTTTGCTCTGCCTCGTCCACCCGCGCCGGATCCACGGTTTTAAGGAGATGATGGCCGGGAAGGGTGGGAACAACCTTGGCTCTGACCTCATCCAGGAACTCCTTTGCCGGCCGGGGAAATTCCCCTTCGTATCGGGAAAGAAGGGCGGCAAAAGCTGTGGCAAACGGGGAGCTTCCTTTTGCCTGCACCTCTTTAGGCAAAAACAGGGCCCATGGAATTTTTTCGCGCAAAAATTGCACCACTTCCTCCACCCCGCTTCGCACGCCCTCGATCACAACACCATGCCGATCGGGTCGGTCGAAGATGTTCACCTCCGCCGGGCCCGGCGAAGGGAGAAGGCCAAGCCGCGCCTGAATTACCTCGCTTGGGTCCACGATCTGAAACTTTTGGGAAAGGAGAAAGCTCAGGGCCGTGGAGTATATTCCGCGCACCCGCACCTTAACCTCGGACATAACCGACCCCTTTTATCCACAGAGTTTTCCCCTGAAGCTCCCATTTTGCACCAAGGAGGGTCTCCGCAAGCCACAGATTGGCTTCCACGTGGTCGGTGACCGCCGGGATCACGTATACGCTCTCCCCCTGGGCTAAAGCGGCGTAAAGGATGAGCTGATCGGCGAGGTGCCGGTCCACGGTGGCTCCGGAGGAAAGGTCCTCAAGGAGGCTTTGGGTCACGAACTCCGCGATCCTCTCCGCGGGCCTTCCCGGAGCACCGGCCTGATCTGCGCCAAGTCGCGCTCCCTTTTGGTCCTCGACGAAAAGAGCCAGGGCCGCGCCGGGCTGAACCGAGGTTTCGTCGTTGAGGATGCGAAACTCCGCGCGAATGCCGTGCTTGGCAAGTTCCTCCTGGCAGCGCGCGGCCATGCGCTCCGCCACCCTCCTCTCCCGCAGATGGGAGGCCAAGGATATTCCGAAGAAACGCAGAGGTTTTTCCAAAGTCGTCCGGGAAAGGGGCGAAAGGGGGCCTTCGACGGGCTCCACCCGAAGCTCGATCTCTCCCCCGCCTTT
>JACIWM010000130.1 GCA_014360945.1 Candidatus Bipolaricaulota bacterium | reverse complement strand
ATGACTGCTGTTTCACTAGCAGTGGCTTCTGTACCAGAGGGCCTCCCAGCAATTTTAACACTAACCCTTGCACTCGGCATGCAAAAAATGGCAAGAAACAATGCCATTATAAGAAAACTCCTCGCGGTAGAAACCTTAGGATCCTGCACCTTCATATGCACTGACAAGACAGGCACACTAACCCTCAACAAGATGAGAGTGAGAAAATCATCATTAACCTCGAAGAACAGAGCATTGGAGGTTTGTGCACTCTGTAATAATGCAAGTTTTTCCAATGACAAAATTATAGGAGATCCTACGGATGCTGCATTACTGCTCTTTGCAAAGGATAACGGTTACATAAAAGAAAAACTTGAAGAAGAATATCCACGGATAAAAGAGATACCACTTGACAGTGAACGTAAAAGAATGAGCACTATACACTCCTCAACCTCGGGATATTACTTGTTTATTAAAGGAGCGCCTGAGATAATATTGGAGAGAACAGCTTACATCGAAGAAGAAGGGAAAATAAGAAAATTCAACGATGCCGATTTAGAATATTGGGAGAACAAATTGGGTGAGATGACATCTCAGGCTCTTAGAGTGCTTGCACTAGCATATAAGCCACTTAATAGCCTAGAGGGGGATGATCTTGAAAAGGATCTTATCTTCGTCGGTCTTGTTGGTATGATGGACCCCCCTAGGAAAGAGGCTGTAGAGGCCATAGAAACTTGTAAAAGGGCGGGTATAAAAGTTGTGATGATAACCGGAGACCATAAGGAGACGGCAGTTGCAATCGCCAAAGAATTGAACCTAATGGAGGATGGTGAAGCCATCACTGGTGAAGAATTAGACGAGCTCAGTGATGAAGAATTCGAGTCCATGGTGGAGGATATAAGAGTCTATGCACGGGTTTTTCCCCAGCAGAAAGTTAGGATTGTTGAGACACTTCAAAGTCGTGGTCATGTAGTTGCAATGACAGGAGATGGGGTTAATGATGCACCAGCACTTAAAAGGGCGGCCATTGGCGTTGCAATGGGAAGCGGTACAGATGTTGCCAAAGAAGCCTCTGACATGGTGCTCCAGGACGACAATTTCGCCACCATCGTAAAAGCAGTGAAGGAGGGGCGTACAATATTCGATAATATAAGACGTTTTGTTAAATTCCAAGTTTCAACGAATGTTGGAGCCATCCTCACCATAGTATCATCTTCTGTGATGAACATGCCCCTCCCATTCAATCCAATCCAGATCCTCTGGATAAATATTATCATGGACGGACCCCCAGCACAGTCACTAGGAGTCGAACCCCCAGAAAGGGATATAATGTCAAGGAAACCGGAAAAAGAGGAGATACTACCCCAGAGGAACTTGCTCAGGATAGTATTAGCAGGTATTATAATGGCGATAGGCACACTAGCCATTTACATGTACAAGTTATCCGTTGGGGATGCCAAGGCAACTACAATAGCATTCACAACATTTGTAATGTTCCAGAT
>JACIWM010000013.1 GCA_014360945.1 Candidatus Bipolaricaulota bacterium | reverse complement strand
TCTGTCTTCGTTCCTCCGCGGCGGCCAACTCCGCCACCACCCGATCGATCTCCGCCAGCCCCAGCTCCCAAATGTTTTTTTCCATGTCCATCCTGATTATCCTCCAAATGGAAGGGGACGAAAGCGTTTCTCCAGGTCGATCCCGCGCCAGGCGAGTTCCACTGCAAGGTACATCCCACCGGAGACGAGGGAATGCCCGCCCAAAAGGAACGGCGTGGAACTTTCGGCACAGGCCTGGACGAGCTCGCGCAGCCGCGGATCGCTCACCTCTTCCGCGCGCAAAAGATCACAGGCGTAGCGTTCCTCCGGTGGGGGCCAGACACCGAAATGCCCCATGAGGACGCGGATATCCCACACCACCACGTCGCCCAGACGGGCCAAGGCCCGCACGAGATTCCTTGGGCCGACCCGCTCCGCCCAAAGGCCAAGGAGAGAAAGAACTGCGCCCCGCTCGGCCCGGCCGCTCGCCTCCATTCCCCGTTCTTCAGAGACCACCCGGAACCGACAAGCTGCCTCCTGGTCCAAAAACCGCAGGAGATGCCCGCTCACCCGGCCGATCAGCACCACCTCCGCCTCGGGATCGATGATGGCCGAAAGCAAGGCCTTGGCCCGCTCCGTGGGAATTTCACGAAGGGCTTCCCGAACCTCCGCGGGAAGATCAGGATGAAGGGCGAGGATTTGGAGTTCTCCCGGGGTATCGATGTCGAGCTGGGTCGCGGCCGAGCGGGGAAGCTCGTAGCAGGCATAGCCGGCCTGCCAAAGGCGCATCCCCAGCGGATTATCCCGGGCAAGATCGGGGATGGGCCAGGGCGGGACGATCAACGCGAGGTCGGTGGAATAGAAGTTGTTGAGGACGCAAAAAGGCTCAGGAAATTTGGCGGAAAGGAGTTTTTTCCAGTCCTCATCGGAGAAAAGAAGGCCGGCCCCGCTCGCCAAATACAGGACTCGTATGGGCTTATGCTCCTGCACAAGCTCCGTGAACCGAGCCCCAAAATGCCAGTCCCCTGGAGGGTCCTGGACTAAGGTGCAGGCAAAATCCTCCCACTCCTCCGGCGCCGCCGTGGCGATGATGATCTTTTCCACCTCCGGAAATTTTTGGAGGCGGCGGGCCACAAACTTCGCGCTTTCCGTGCGCACCCGGGACACCAAGTCCCGCCCCCCGCGGTCGAACAGGAGGACGGTGGTGCCCGGCATGGGCTTACGGCAGCTCCTCGTAGGGAAGGAGGGCGAGCTTGCGGGCCCGGTCGATCTCCGTGGCCAGTTGCCGCTGGTGCTTCGCGCAAAGCTTGGTAATCCGACGGGATAGGATCTTCCCCCGCCGGTTCATGAACTGCCGGAGGATCTCGGGCTTCTTATACGTGAGCTCTAGACCCTGCTGACAAACACGGCAGGTTTTGGATTTCTCGCTCAAAATGGCACCTCCTCTTCGGGGTACGTCTCCTCCCCAGCCGGCGGCTCGGGAACCTCCGGGGCCTCGGGCTTTGGACCGAGGAAGTGCACGGTCTGGGCTACAACCTCCGTGACCCGCCGACGGTCACCGTTTTGGGTTTCAAAGGAGCGGATGCGTAGCCGACCGTCCACCGCCACCTGCCGGCCTTTTCTGAGCCAGGCCGCACAGGTCTCGGCCTGCTTCCCCCACACCACCACCGGCACAAACGTCACCTCTTCCTCCAGCTGTCCGGTCTCCGGGTTCATCCACCGCCGGTTCACCGCCAGATCAAACCGTGCCACAGCTTTCCCGGTGGGGGTGTAGCGCAAATCCGGATCAGAAGTAAGCCGGCCGGTGAGAATCACCCGGTTAACATCGCTCATTTCTTCCCGTCCACCCTCACCACCTGATAGCGCAGGAATGCGTCATCCATGCCCAACCGCTCCTGGAAAGCCTCCACGCGATCGGCAGGGAGGGTGAATGTGACGAGCACGTAGTATCCCTCCCGGAAGTGCTCGATCTCGTAGGCCAGGATGCGTTGTCCCCACACCTCGGTGTTCTGCACCTGGCCGCCTTCCTGGGCGATGAGGTTTTCCACCTTGGCCATTTTCTCCCGCCTCTGGGCCTCGTCGAGGTCCGGGCGGAGGATGTACACCAGTTCGTAAGCGCGCATTTCGCCGATCATACGGCTCGACTTTACCGATCGGTGCCATCCCCTGCAAGGCGCCCCGGAACCCCCAAGGGATCGCCACCCTACTTGACAGCCGCACGCGAACCCCTATATACTCGGCAAAACTCAAAAGAAAGGAGGTGATTCAGAGTGAATAAGGCCGAGCTGGTTGATCGGATCGCGCAGCGGGCCGGGCTTACCAAGAAGGACGCCCGGAAAGCCCTTGACGCCACGGTGGACATCATCACCGAGGCCTTGGCCAGCAACGAGCCCGTGCTCCTCACGGGGTTTGGGAAGTTCGAGGTGCGTGCGCGCAAGCGCTCCCAGCGCATCAACCCCCAGACCCAGAAACGCATCACCGTCCCAGAGAAGGTCGTCCCGGCCTTCAAGCCCGGCAAGAACTTGAAGACCCTCGTCGCGAAGAAGCTCAAGGCCGTCGAAGAGAAGGGCGAGCTCAAAGTGAAGAAGGCTTGAGGTCAGGACGACCGGGGGTTGGGCGGCTGCCCAAAAATGGGCAGCCGCCCTGCTTTTAGAAAAAATTAGGTTCGGATCAGCCTTTTCGCCTCGGCCGACCCACCCTCAGTTTAGCCTCCCCCACCACCCCCGTCAAGGATGCAGGCGGTCCAACATCCTTGGGAACGGAATTGTCTCGCGAATGTGGTCCACACCAGCAATCCAGGCCACGGTCCTCTCCACCCCGAGCCCAAAGCCGGAATGCGGAACAGAACCCCACTTTCTTAGATCAATGTACCACCGATAAGGTTCCGGGGGAAGATTGGCCTCCCGAAGCTGTGCTAAAAGTTCCTCCTCCGTATCCACCCTCTGGGAGCCGCCGATGATCTCGCCATAGCCCTCCGGAGCAATGAGGTCAGCGTTGAGCACCACCGAAGGATCGTGAGGGTCCCGCTTCATGTAGAAGGGTTTGATCTCCTTGGGATAGCGCTCCACAAACACCGGCCTTCCGAAATGGAAGGAGAGAGCATCCTCCGCGGGAGCGCCGAAATCGTCGCCGTACTCCATGGGAACGCCGTGGGAGCGGATGATTTCCACGGCCTCTTTGTAGGTGATGCGCACGAAAGGCTCCCGCACCTGCGAAAGGAGGACTTCGGGGTCCCGTTCCAGCACCTCCAGCTCCCGTTTTCTTTCGGCCACCACGTATTCCACAATGTAGCGAACCAAGTCCTCTTGTAGGCGGAGGTTCCCCTCATGGTCGAGGAAGGCTACCTCGGCTTCGGCCATCCAGAACTCCGTGAGATGCCGGCGAGTTTTTGATTTTTCCGCGCGGAAACACGGGCCGATCCAGTACACCCGCCCCAGGGCCATGCAGGTGGCCTCCAAATAAAGCTGGCCGGACTGCGAAAGATAAGCGGGCTCGCCGAAGTAATCGAGGGGGAAAAGGGTGGTGGTTCCTTCCACCGCCGTGCCCACGATGATGGGGGCCTCTGTGGCCACGAATCCCCGCTCTTTGAAGAAGGCGCGGATGGCCCAAAGAACGGCGTCGCGGATGCGCAAAATGGGGACCTGTTTGCGCATGCGGATCCAAAGATGGCGGTGATCCATGAGGAACCCGACCCCGTGCTCCTTTAAGCCGATTGGGAACGGCTCCTTCGGGATATGGACGGGCTCGATTTTGCGCACAAGGATCTCGTAGCCGCCGGGCGCGCGGGGATCGGCCCGCACCGTCCCCCAAACCCTTAAGGAGCTTTCTTGGGGAAGACGCTCGGCCAACTCGAACGTCTGAGGATCGGCCTCGGGAGTGACCACCCCTTGGACGATCCCCGTGCCATCCCGTACAAGAACAAACCGGACCTTCCCCGAAGAGCGCTTGTTATAAAGCCAGCCCTGGATGAGAACCTCTTTTCCCAGGTGCCGGCCCAGCTCCTCCACGTAGACGTGGGTCATGTCAGGTCTCAATCCCGCTTTGCTCACCACTCTTTTCCGCCAGCCTCCGCTCGATATAGGCGATGGCCTCGCCCACGGTGGTGATCTTCTCCGCGTCCTCGTCAGGGATCTCGATTCCGAACTCCTCCTCGAACTCCATGATCAGCTCCACCCGATCGAGGGAATCCGCGCCGAGGTCATCGACGAATGTCGCGTCCTCGGTGATCTCGTCCAACTCCACCATGAGCTGCTCGGCGATGATCTCCTTCACCCGATTCGCCACGTCGCTCATCCTTTCACCTCCTCAATTGCAGGGGACAAGTCCCCCGTCCACGCAGAGGACATGGCCGGTTATATAGGAGGCCTGGGGCGAGAGCAAGAAGAGGATGGCCTCGGCCACCTCCTCCGGCCGGCCTGCCCGTCCCAAGGGAACCCGCGAAAGGTATTGTTCCCGGACCTTCTCTGGCAGGGCTTCGGTCATGGGGGTCTCGATGAACCCCGGAGCCACCAAGTTCACCCGGATCCCCCACGGTGCCGCCTCCTGGGCCAGGGTCCGGGTGAGGGCCACCAGCCCTGCCTTCGCCGCGGCATAGTTGGCCTGCCCCACGTTCCCCGTGAGCCCCACCACCGAGCCCACGAACACAATGGCCCCGGAGCGGGCCTTCATCATGATCCGCACCGCCTCCCGGGCGCAAAGATAACCGCCGGTAAGGTGCACACGAAGGATCTCCTCCCAGTCCGCAAGCTCCATGCGCACAAGGAGTTTGTCGCGGGTGTGTCCGGCACTATGCACGAGGTAATCGAGGCGCCCCGCCCAAGCCAAAACCTCAGAAAAAACCCGCTTTACCTGAACGGGGTCCGCCACGTCCGCGGGAAAAAATTTCCCGCGCTCGCCGAGTTCCCGCTCGGCTTGAGAACCGCGGGCCGCATCCCGTCCCACTACCGCCGCCAGCCCGCCCCGCTCCACAAACAGCTTGGCCGTGGCCAGCCCGATCCCGGAAGTCCCGCCCGTAATAAGAGCTACCCTTCCCTCAAACATGCGAAAACCTCCGTCAGGGCGCGGAAGCGTATCCGAGGGGTGGTGCGCCTGCCAAGTTTGGTGAGGACCTGACCAGGTCCGATTTCCCAAGCCTCCTCCACTCCCAGGGCGACCAGGGTCTCCAGGGTCTGAACCCACCGCACCGGTGAGGCCATCTGCTTTTGCAGGATTTCCTTGATCCTTTGAGGGTCGGTTTCCACCTGGCCGGTGGCGCTGGAGACGAACGTGGTCTTGGGTGGTCGAAAGGTCACGTCCTCGAGGAGATTAGCGAACCGCTGGGCGGCCTCGGCCATGAACGGCGAATGGAACGCTCCGGCCACGTTCAACCGTATGACGCGAGCCCCGCGCCCCGCCGCAAGCTCCTCCGCTTTCGCTAACGCCGAAAGATCCCCGGCCAAAACCACCTGTTCGGGTGAATTCAAGTTGGCCACGAAACAGCCGGCTTCCTTAGCCAGGGACTCGGCCTCGGAGAGGGGGAGTCCCAAGAGAGCCAGCATCCCGCCCGGTTTGGTCCGGGCCGCTTCCTCCATGAGCCTTCCCCGCTGGATCACGAGGGAGAAGGCCGTGGGCCAATCCAGGACTTCGGCAGCGGCCAGGGCGGCGAATTCCCCAAGGGAATGGCCGGCCACGGCCTCCGGCTTCCGTAATCCTTGCGCCACCAAAAATGCTGCCCACTCCACAAGGAAGATGGCAGGCTGGACCACACTCGTTTGGGAAAGCTCCGCGGCGGAAAGCTCCGGCACCGCTTTATTCCAACCTAGCTCTGCAGCAACGGCCAGGACTTCCCGGCCTTGGGGCAAGGAGAAAAGCTCCCGGCCCATGCCCACCTCATGAGAGCCCTGTCCGGGAAAAAGGAAGGCTACCATCGTAGGATCACCGTGCCGTAGCAAGCCCCGGCGCCGAACGCCGTAAGGGCCAGAATCTGCCCCTCCTCCACTTTCCCCGCCCGCACCAACTCATCGAGGGCGATGGGAATGGAGGCCGTGGAGGTGTTGGCCACCCGATCGATGTTCACCACCACCTTCTCTTCGGGGATGCGGAGGCGCTTCACCAAAGCCTCAATGATACGAAGGTTAGCCTGATGAGGGATGAGCCAATCGATCTCCGCAAGGTTCAGGCCGGCTTGGGCGGCCGCGGCGCGGGTGACCTCGGCCATCATCCCCACTGCTGCGCGAAAAAGGCCCTTCCCCTCCATCCTGAGGAAATGTTTTCCCGCTTGAACTGTCTCGCAGCTTGCCGGAAGTCTCACCCCGCCGGCCTCGATCCGTAGGAGCTCAAGCTTTGTAGCATCCCCGCGCAAGGCTACCCCAAGAATCCCCGCCTGGCCTCGGCTTTTCTCCGTCAACACTGCTCCCGCACCATCCCCGAAAAGCACACAGGTGGAGCGATCCTGCCAGTTGACGAAGCGAGAGAGAGCTTCCGTTCCCACCACCAGGGCCGTTTTGGCCAATCCCGCGTGGATCATGGCTCCAGCCATGGCCAGGGCATACACGAATCCCGCGCAACCTGCGGTCACGTCGGCAAAAGCTCCTTTGCCCAGGCCCAGTTCCCGGGCGATGTGCGCGGCTGTGCCGGGGATGGGCTCCTCTGGGACGTTTGTGGCCACAAGAAGGAGGTCCACGTCCTTTGGACTTCGGTTGGCCTGGGCCAAAGCAGCCTCCGCCGCTTTTACTCCCATTTGGGAGGGCACATCCTCAGGCGAAAGGAGGTGACGGGCTCGAATCCCCGTGCGGGTGCGGATCCACTCATCACTTGTGTCCAAAAACTTCGCCAAATCGTGGTTGGTGAGAACCCTCTCCGGCAAGTACGCGCCTGTCCCCATTATTTTCAAGGGGATCAGGGGCTGGTCTCTCTTTTTCCGGGCCATGACGAGCCCGATTTTCCACGGGGAAGGAAAAAAGAAAAGGAGGAAAGGGGCTGGTGCCGAGGGCGGGAGTCGAACCCGCACGGGCCGAAGCCCACTGCCCCCTCAAGACAGCGCGTCTGCCAATTCCGCCACCTCGGCCCGACACCAATGTTAGGAACGGCCCCTCTCCCGGTCAAGGGTTGCCGGCCCTTTGGATGCGGTGTAGGTTGTGTGGCCATGGTCCGGTTCGGGGTGTACTCCGGAGACCCCCTCCTTGCCGAACGCGCATTACAAAAAAGGCTTGCGGAAATAAAGCCAACCCAAAAGCTTGTGTTCTTTGGGGACGAAATAAACCCTGAGCGCCTGCTTTTAGAGATCAACACGGCCGATCTTTTTGCGCCGCGCCGGGCGGTGGTGGTGCGCTGGGCGGACCCATGGCGGACGGAGCGGGAATTGGCCCAAGCCCTGCGAACAGGGCTTCCAGAAGGGGTGGCTGTATTCTTTTTGGGCGAGGATTTGCGCGGGCCTTTGGCCGAGGCCGCCGAAGAGACCCGGCACTTTCCCCGCCCCACCGGCCGCGCCCTCCACGAGCTTTGCGCCACCCTCATGCAGGAAGCCGGGCTTCCCGCGTATTCCTTCGTGGTGGATCTCCTTGTGGAGGCCTGCGGTGGGGACACGTTGCGCCTGGCACAGGAGGTAGAGAAATTCCGGATCTGGAAGGGCGGAAAGCTTCCACCCCGGCGCCTTCAGGAGCTTTGCTTTTTCAGCCAGCCTCAGCCCTACCAATTTCTGGATGCCGTGGGAAATGGCGACCTTTCGGGAGCCTTGCGGGCTTTGGATACCCTTCTTCGCACCCGCTGGAATCCCCAGGTCGTTTTTTACCTTTTGGTGAACCACATCCGCGCCTTGTTAGCCACGCTGAGCGCGGTGGAAAGCGGAGAGGAGCCGGAGGGCCCGGAGTGGTTGGTGCGGCGGCGTCTCCTTCAGGCCCGTCGCCACGGCGAAGCCCGCCTCATCCGGGCCCTGGAGCTCCTCCAAGAACTGGATGTGCGCATAAAACTCGGGGAAATCGAGGCTGAAGACGCTCTCCACCTCTTCATTTGGCGGTGGATACAACCCTGAGCGGGACCCTCTCCCCCAAGACCGTGTTCTCCAAAAGAAGCCGGCAAAAGACGAGGGCAGCGAACATGGAGCTCACCACGCCCAAGCTCAGGGTGATGGCGAACCCCTGGACTGGTCCGGAGCCCACGAGGAAGAAGATCAACGCGGCGATAAGGGTGGTGATGTTGGAGTCCACAATGGCGGAAAGGGCCCGCTGAAAACCAGCGGGCACCGCGGCCCTCACGGCCTTCCCTGCCCGCCGCTCCTCCTTTATCCGCTCGTAGATAAGGACGTTGGCATCCACGGCCATGCCCAGGGTCAGGACCAAACCGGCGATCCCGGGAAGGGTCAGGGTGGCATGGAAGGCCCGCAGGGCCGCGAAAAGAATGAGCATGGTCAAAGCAATGCCCAACGCGGCGATGATCCCGTACCACCGGTAGTAGAGGAGCATGTAGATGACGACGAGGACGAAGCTGATGAGGAGGGAAAGGGCTCCGCGGCGCACGTATTCCGCGCCCAAAGTGGGGCCAACCCGCTGCTCCTCGATCACTGTCACCCGGGTGGGAAGGGCACCGGACCGGAGGACCACGGAAAGGAGCTTGGCCTCATCGTAGCTGAAGCGGCCGGTGATGGTGGTGGAGTTCTGTACAGCCCGCCAGCCCTGGGCCGCCGCCTCTTTGATGGAGGAGGAAATGGCCGGGGCGGAGTAGACCACGCCGTCCAGGACGATGGCCAATCGATCCCCGACCTGCAGCCTGCGCAGGGCCTCCACGAACCTCTCCGCACCAGCACGGTTGAACGTAAGAAGAATGTAAAGGCCAGGATTGCGGGGATCTTGGGAGACCCGAACCTCCGCGTTATCCAAAACATCCCCAGTGAGAAGGGGGTCGCCCTCCACCAAGAAATATTGGTTAGGGTCCTTCCCGGGCAGGATCTCCTGTGGCACAACCCTCTTGGCCGCGAGGACATCGGGGTTGGTGGCCTCATCGATGACCTTCCGGAACTCCAAGATGGCCGTGCGGCCCAGAAGCTCCCGGGCCTGTTCGGGATCGGCCGCGCCGGGAATCTTCACCTCCACTCGATCGTTTCCCATGGGCCGGATCTCCGCGTTGGCCAAGCCATACTGGTCCACGCGCTGCGCGAAGATCGTAACCAGGCGGTCCACCACATCCTGGCGCTGGGCCGGGGTCATCTCCTCGAGCCCTTGGGCCTGGAGGACCAACCTCACCCCGCCTTGCAAGTCCAAGCCGAGCTTTATCACCTGGTTAAAGGGCCAGAACGGGTAAAGAAGGCCGATGGCCGCGAAGATCACAGCTAACGTGACGCCAAGGTAAATCCAGTCCCTGCGCTTCATGCTGTCTCACCTCTTCAGCTTTTCGGCAATACTGGATTTCGTGATCCGCAGCTTCCCGTCCTCTACGACAAGCACAATCTCGTTTTCGTCGATGTCCTCAATGGTCCCGATTATTCCGCCGATGGTCACCACCCGATCGCCCCGTTTCAGGGAGCTGAGAAGGGCCGCGTGCTCCCGCTGTCTACGTCGCTGCGGACGGATGAGCAAAAAATAGAAGACCGCAAAGAAAATGACCAAAATTACGACCAGGGAGATAAGCTGTTGACTGGCGTCCGTGCCCGTGGTCCCTTGTGCAAAAGCCGTCATCGCATCACCCCTTTTTCGTCAAAGACTTGAGAAAAGGACAGGCGAGTATAACCCAGGACGGAGCAGGTCGCCCTAGGCAAGCTGGGCCCGGAAGAGGGCGGCAAGGGAAAGGAAAAGGCTGATTCCGATGAGGTCGCCTACGGTGGTGGCCACTGGCCCGGACATCATGGCCGGATCGAGGCCGATGCGCTTGAACAAAAACGGGATGGCCGCGCCGGTGAGACAGGCACCAACAGTGGTTCCGGCCAGGGCCACTCCGGCCACAACTCCAAACAGGGGCTTACGCCAAAGAAGCGCGGCAATGAGGCCGATCTGCAGGCCCAACCCAAGCCCGGCCAAAAGCCCCACGCGGATTTCCTTCCAAAGGATGCGGGGAAGATCCCGCCAGTCCACCACACCCAGGGCCATTCCTCGCACGGCCACCGTGAGGGCCTGGGACGCGGCGTTCCCGCTCATATCGGCAATGAGGGGCATCAGGGCCGCCACGAACGCAAGATGGGAGATGATCCCCTCAAAGTGCCGCACCAATGAGGCCACGCTCATGTTGAGGAGCACCAACCCCATGAGCCAGGGAAGGCGCCGCCGCACGGAAAGAAGGGGCGGATCCAAGGGGAGATCCTCGCCCGCGGGAATTCCGCCCACGCGCAGAAGGTCCTCCGTGGCCTCCTCCCGCATCACATCCATGACGTCGTCCACGGTGACGATCCCTAAAAGCCGGTTTTCTTTGTCCACTACGGGCAGGGCCAAATAGTTGTACTTGTCGAAGATCCGGGCCACCTCTTCCACGTCCATCTCCGCGGGAAGGCTCACGACCTCCCGGTTCATAATCTGTTCAATGGGGGTCTCCGGCCGGGCCAGCACCAAATCCCGCAGGGAAAGGACGCCCAAAAGCCGGTTTTTCTCGTCCACAACGTAGGCGTAATACACGGTCTCTAGCTCCTCCGCCCGGCGCCGGATTTCCTCAATGGCTTCCTGCGCGGAAAGATGCGGGGGAAGGGCCAGGACCTCCGGGGACATGAGGCCGCCGGCGGTGTTCGGGGGATAAGCCAAAAGGGCCCGCAGCATCTGGGCCTTGCGCGCTTCCAGACGCGAAAGAATCTCCCGGACCGTCTCCACGGGAAGCTCGGCCAGAAGGTCGGCAGCGTCATCGGGATCCATGTGGGAAAGAATGTGGATGGCCTCATCACGGTTGAGTTCGGCCAGAAGGCGCGCGGCCTCCTCGGGGTCCATCTCCCCAAGAGGCGCGGCCGCGGCCCGCCGGAGATAAAGCCGACGGAGAAGCTCCACCGCCTCCTCCTCCCGCAACGCCGAAAGCAGATCGGCGACGTCCGCGGGATGGCGGCGCAAAAGCTCGTGCAGTTGATACCTCTCCTCGACCTTCTCCGGCATGACCAACAAGTTTACCCGCTCAGAGGCTAAAAAGGCGAAAAACTCCAAGACTCGCGAGGATCACAAGGATTCCGGCGATGAGCACGCCCAAGATCAAGGGGAGAGCCGCCCTTTTGGGCGGGACGCGGAAAATGCTGGAAATAATCGCACCCGTCCACAACCCCGTCCCGGGAAAGGGGACCGCCACGAAAAGAAAAAGGGCCCAGGGCCCCCACCGGGAGAAAAGGCGTTGGTGACGGGCTTGCCAGGCGAGATACCGCCGTACCCATGCTCCCAAAGGGCCGGAAAGGCCGCTCAGGACGGCGATGACCCGGGGCAGAAGAAAAAGGAGGAGCGGAAGGGGAAGAATGTTCCCCAAAATGGCCAAAAGGAACGCGCTTGCGGGGGAAAAGCCCAGGGAGAGAGCCAATGGAATTCCTGCACGCAATTCCGCGATGGGCAGGGCCGAGATTCCCACCACCAAAAGGGCTTCCACGGCCGGCGATTGTACTTGACCAGGCCCTCCTCACCCCGCACCATTCAGCTTTGATGCGCCTTTACAACACGCTGAGCAAAAAGCTTGAGGAATTCGTGCCCGGGGAGAAAACGGTGCGCATGTACGTGTGCGGTCCCACCGTTTACGACCTCATCCACATCGGAAACGCCCGGCCCTTCATCGTCTTCGATGCCCTGCGACGTTACCTTGAGGAGCAGGGATTTCGCATGGTGTACGTGCAAAACGTGACAGACGTGGACGACAAAATCATCCGCCGCGCCCAGGAAGAGGGAAAGGCCGCGGAGGAGATCGCCCTTTTTTACACCCAAGAATATTTTGCGGACCTCGCACGTCTTGGGGTCCGGCCGCCCACCTACTCCCCCTTCGCCACGGTGTTTGTCCCCAAAATGGTGGAATTCGTAGAGGCCTTGATCAAAAAAGGGCATGCCTACGTGGTCGATGGCGATGTTTATTTCTCCGTGCGCACCTATCCCGGATATGGCGAGCTTTCCGGTCGCAGTGCCGAAGAGCAACTGGCCGGGGCCCGGGTGGAGGTGGACGAGCGGAAGCGCGACCCCCTGGATTTCGCCCTCTGGAAGCAGGCCAAACCGGGAGAGCCCAGCTGGCCCTCTCCCTGGGGCCCGGGCCGGCCCGGCTGGCACACGGAATGCGTGGTCATGTCCCTGTACCTCCTTGGCGAAACCCTCGATATCCACGCGGGCGGAAACGACCTCATCTTCCCGCATCACGAGAACGAGCGGGCCCAAGCCGAATCCCTTACGGGAAAAACGTTCGTCCGTATTTGGCTCCACAACGGAATGCTCACCGTGCGCGGAGAAAAAATGGCCAAATCATTGGGAAATTTCTACTACGCCCGCGACGTGGTGAAGCTCTTCGGCACTGAAGCCGTCCGTTATTTCTACCTGTCCCGACACTGGCGAAAACCCTTGGATTTCTCGTTTGAAGCCATGGAGGAGGCGAAAAGCGCGGTGGCCCGGGTATACAATTTCTTGGCCGAGGCGGAACGCATCCCCGCCGAAGTGAATCCCGCAGATCCGGAATTCCCGCAATTCCTGGCCAAGGAAAAAGAGCGGTTCCACGCGGAGCTTCAGGACGATTTCAACACCCCCGGGGGACTCGCAGTGATCCAGGAAATCATCGGCGAGGCTTATCGCCGCAATGATCCGGGCGCCATGCGCCAGGCCGCCCAGGTCGTGCGAGAACTCGGAAGACCGCTGGGACTTTTCCAAGGGGAGGGGGCCTCCGCCGAACTCGGAAAACTTTCCGAGGAGCTCCTTGACCTCGTCGTTGAGCTGCGCACCATTTTGCGAAAAGAGAAAAATTTTGCCCTTGCGGACATGATCAGGGAAAAGCTCGGGAAGCTGGGCGTGGAGCTCCGGGACAGCCCGGAGGGAACGCGCTGGGTCCTGCGTACTTAGCGCCCAAGCTTTTTGGCAAGCTCCTCAAACGTGATCTTCACCGCCACCGGCCGGCCATGAGGGCAGCGCGCGGGCTCGCGGGTTTCCTTCCAGGCCGTAATTAAGGCCTCCTGTTCCGTGGGCGAGAGTTCCTCCCCAGCCCGTATGGCTGCAGCGCAAGCTACCCTTCGCCAAAGCTCCAAAAACGCGCGATTTCCCGCGCGCCACGTTTCCGCCACCTCTTTCAGGGGCTCGAGGAACCCGAGCTTTGCCTGGCGCTCGGCCAAAACTGCCGGCCAGCCCCGCAAAAGGAACGCATTCTGCCCAAATGGCTCCAATTCCACCCCGATCTTTCGCAACGTTAGAATCGCCGCGCGCAAAGCTTCGGCCGCATCAAAGGGAAGCTCCACCTGAACTGGGATTAGGAAGCGCTGAACCGGGATCTCTTGACCATCCTGGTACTGCTCGAAAAGAACACGTTCGTGGGCGGCGTGCTGGTCCACCAGCTCCAGCCCGTCCTCCTCTTCCACAACGATGAATGCCCGCTGTACCTGGCCCAGGATCCGCCACGACCGCGGCCGCGCAAAGCTTATGAGCTCCGTTTCAGTTTCCGCGAACTTTTCCGGCACGAGTGTGGGGCCTGTGGCCGTAGGCACGGGCTTTCCCTCCCAAGTGGGGGTGAAGCGGCCTAACGCGCGCAAAGCCGCACGGCGAAGAAGGTCCAACACAGCTTCCTCGTTTTGGAACCGCACCTCTTCCTTTTTGGGGTGCACGTTCACATCCACGAGCTCTGGATCGACATCGAGATAGAGGAAGAACACAGGATGCTGTCCGCGGGGAAGAACGCGGCTGTAGATCTGGTAGATGGGAACAGCCAAATTTCCGAGCTTAACCGGGCGGTGGGAGAGAAAAAGGTGCTGCTCGGTGCGGGTGGCCTGGGAAAGCTCTGGAGGGGAGAAGAACGCAAGGAGCTGAAAACCCGGCTCCACCATTTCCACGCGGATGAGCCTGCGCACGAAGGCCTCGCCGTATACCTGACGAAGCCTCTCTCCCTCATTTTTCGCCGCCGGAAGATCCAGAACCTTTTTGCCCTCGGAAAGAACAAAAAAGCCCAGCTTAGGGTGGGCCAAGGCGAGAAGGCGAAGAAGTCCCAGGCATTTGCGGGCCTCCGCGCCCGGGGTGGACAGGAATTTCCTTCGGGCCGGAACGTTGAAGAAAAGATCCCGCACCTCTACCGTCGTTCCCACCGGGTGCGGCGCCGGTTTCTCCTCAACGATTCTCCCACCCTCGACGAAGATTTCGTATCCGGCGGGTGCATCGGGCGTGCGGGAGATGAGTCGCACTTTGGATACCGCGCAAATTGCGGCCAGAGCTTCGCCCCGAAAGCCCAAGGTTTTTATGTGCCGGAGATCCTCTTCAGTTGTGATCTTGCTTGTGGTATGCCGCTCCACGGCAAGTCTCATGTCCTCAGGGGGCATGCCCAGACCATCGTCGGAGACAAGAAGGCGTGCAATCCCTCCCTGGTTTATTTCCACTCGTATTTTTTGGGCTTCCGCATCGATGCTATTCTCCACGAGCTCCTTGAGCACGGAGGCCGGGCGGTCCACGACCTCACCCGCGGCAATCTTCTGGATAACTTCTTCGGAAAGCCGGCGAATCCGCCCCATCGCCCCTTAACTTTAGGGCCCTCCTCGTCCTGGTGCGAGTCTCCCAGGCCTTGGGTTGTCAGATCCCGTGCGGGGCATGGCGGGGGAACGGATCGAGCTCACGCTTGGCATTCGTGGGGGAGCATGGCTGAATCCCAGTAGGCCTTAATGATCCTTAGCTGGGCGAGCATGGCCTGCGGCAAAGCCTGCTTCGCGAAGTACCCCGCCACCCCGAGTTTGTAGGCCAAGGCAATGTGCTCGGGGCAAGTAGAAACCGTCCACATGACCACCGGGATCGAGGCGAGTTCCGGCACGGCCTTGATCTCCTCTAACACTTCCAACCCAGTTTTCTTGGGCATGCGGATGCTAAGAAGGAAGACATCCGGCCGGGCGGCCTGGGCGTAAGCCCTTCTTCGCAACAAGAAATCCAGGGCCGCCTCCCCGTCCAACACCCAAAAGATTTCCCAGGCCGGGGGCTCTTGGAACACCTGGCGAACAAGCTCCACGAAGCTCGGGTCGTCCTCGGCCACAAGCAAAATCGGCGGCTTTCGCAGGCTTTCTTTCATTTCTCTAAGGGTAGCGCACCTAATGCGTCCTTCCAGATTTCTGAATCGCCTCATTGAGGCAATTCGGCCCCGGGGAGATACCTTGCCACACTTGCTCTCTTGTCCCAGTTTTTATAAATTTTTGTGCCGTAAGACGTGCTAAAGGGCAGTGAGGGTATGATGGGAACAGGGAGGAAGCAATGCCGAGGAGGTCAAAACCGAAGAATTCGGGAACGGACAGGTCCTCGGCTACTTTAGGTTTCGAGGCCAGACTTTGGGAGGCGGCCAACGCCCTGCGTGGATCCATGGACGCCGCCGAGTACAAGCACGTGGTCCTGGGGCTTATTTTCCTGAAATATATTTCCGATGCGTTCGAGGCCCACCGAGCGAAGCTTGAGGCCGAACGCCCCTTGGGCGCTGACCCCGAGGATCCCGACGAGTACCGCGCCGAAAACATCTTCTGGGTTCCCCAGGAAGCCCGCTGGTCCAATCTGCAGAAAAACGCGAGGCAGCCGAACATCGGCCAACTCGTGGACAAGGCCATGGAAGCGGTGGAACGGGAAAACCCATCGCTTAAAGGAGTGTTGCCCAAAGATTACGCGCGTCCTGCCTTGGACCAACAACGGCTTGGCCAACAAGGCGAAGAAGACAACGAAGGTGGTGGAGGTATTTCGCGGGGAGGAGGCAGTGGAAAAGCTTCTCCACCTAGTTTTGTGTTAACTAAAGGAGGTGTGGGGAGCCAGAAAACCTCGAGGATTTCCGGCATTAGAGACGAGGAGCTACTATGCTGGCTAGACACGCTTTACAAGAGACTATGGGAGGACACCTCGCCATTCTTGGGGGTGGAGAGGTGGGAGGACAGAAGGAAGTCATGGTGAGACAGGTGAGCTACTATGTAACTACGAGCGTAGGCATCCCTATCTTGCCTGCCGCTCACCCTGGGAGCATCCCCACAGTGCAGAGTTCGTCCCCCCAAGCGCCAGTCAAAACAGGAGGCCCGGGTGGTTTCGGTTAAAGGGTGCAGGCCTCACTTTTTGAGAAACTACCTGAACGCACAAAACTTTCCAAGTAATTATAAAATGTTTGATGAACATGAGAAGTCTTTTACATTGGAACAGATGGGAAAGTTTCCCTTTATTTTAGTAAGTCTTGTGCTCACGTTTATTGTCGGCAGAACATGCCCAGAAAACAATTGTAAGGAAGCGCGTAGGAGCAAGATCAATTTGAGGGGAGAGCATGATTGAAAAAATGATACAGCTTCGGGGGATTGGTTTGCTTCACAACGCATTGCCCGCCGGAGCACTTTGCTTGAAGCGTGTGACCGTAATCTACGCCGAAAATGGACGGGGGAAGTCCACTTTCGCTGCTATTTGCCGTTCCCTAGCTACCGGAGATGGGCAAGTAATTGAAGAGAGAAGAACGATTGGGGGTACCTTGGCGCCAACAGTACACTTCCGGATCAACAACCAGAGCTACCAATTTCATAATGGTGAGTGGAGTAACCCATATCCTAACATCGTCGTTTTCGATGATCACTTTGTAGAAACCAACGTGTGTATCGGCAGCCGTATAGAGCCTCCGCAGCGGGAGAATCTCCTGGAGTTCGCCATCGGAGAGCAAGGCGTCCGCTTGAAGGGCGAGATAGACAAAATCAATGAAAATATTGAGGCCGTTAATCGAGAGTTAAAGAACCTTGGGCAAGTCATCTCACAGCATAAGGGACCGCTCACCCTCGAACAGTTTATTCAACTCAAGCCCGCACCAGATGTCGATGTAAGACTAAAAGAGATACAGCAACAGCTACAGCATGCGGAAAATGTCGAGGCTATCCGCAAGCGACCGGTTCCAGAATGCATCCAGCTACCCGAGTTCGATCTTTCTCGTATTGAACAATTGCTTGCGGGTTCGTTGGAAACAGTAGCTGAGAAGGCTGAAAGAAAAGTTAAAGAACACGTTGCACGACACCTCGATGCTGACGGGGAGAAGTGGTTGCGGCAAGGTCTTGGCTACTTGGAAAAGACAGCTATATGTCCGTTCTGCGGCCAGAATGTCCGTGGTTTGGACCTCGTCGAGGCTTATAAGCAATACTTCAGCAAAGCCTATGACGACTTCAAGTGTCAAATTGAACAAGCGTTGCACGGGGTCGAGAAGCAATTAGGGGAGAGTATATGGGCCTCGATTGAAGGTACACTAAGATTGAATAGGAGTGCTGAAGGCGCGTGGGCAGATAAGCCAGACTTAAAATTTCCAGAAGACCTTGATCTAAACACCTTAAGGTCGATTTTCACAGCACTTCGAGACGGAGTGCTAGCCGTCCTGAAGCAGAAACTGTCAGCCCCCCTTTCTAACATTCCAGTGCCCGAAGCGCTTCACCAAGTCACTAAGCAATACGCGACCGTCCGTACGCAGGTTGAGCGGTACAATAAAGCGGTAGAGAGCGTTCGTTTGAGTATAAGAAAACTAAAGGATTCGCTTGGAACAGTAGATAAGCAGCAGTTGCGAAATGAGATAGAACGGCTCGAGGCAGAGAAGAGACGCTCTCAGCCTGAAGTCGATGACTATTGCCACGAGTATCAAGAACTACAGAAGAAAAAATCCGAGCTCGAGAACTCCAAGAGCCAGAAGCGCCAAAAACTTGATTCATATACGGATGAACTCCTTCAGCGCTATAAAGACGAAATCAACAACCTGCTTCGTAAATTTAACGCCGGATTCACTATCAGTGAAATGGGAGTGAGACATGTGAAGGGCACACCGCGAACAGAATACGGCTTGAAAGTAATGGGTAAGACGATCTCGGTCTCCTCTCAATCGGGTCGAGAGTTCAGCGCTACATTGAGTTCCGGTGATAGGAAGACTCTCGCACTTGCATTCTTTTTAGCACGCCTAAAACTTGATCCGCAACTCAACCAACGCATTGTCATTATAGACGACCCAGTATCAAGTTTGGACGCTGCCAGAAGAAGGGCTACTTGCGATGAATTGGCCAAACTAGCACAGAAGTGCGCCCAACTCATCGTTCTGTCCCATGACGCCCTGTTCCTAAGAGATCTGCTGCAGCGAGTGAATTATGATCAGGATAACCTCATCAGTTCCTTGCGCCTAAGACGGGAGGGTAAGTACAGCATTATTGAGGAGTGCGATATTTTTCGGATATGCCGTGAGGAGTACTACGAGATTTATGAATCACTGGTTCAGTATTTGGAAAAAGGACCTGTAGGCGACAAGGCCAGGATTGCGGAGAATATCAGGAAGTATCTTGAACATAATCTTCGTAACCGATTCCCAACCGAACTAGAAGGCTCACGAAACCTTGGCGAGATGATTCGCCGCATCCGTAGTGAGCCTACGCGTTTTGGTAGGCTTGTGGAAAGATTGGATGATCTGACCAAATTGAACGATTTTTCAAGTCCGTATGCTCATTTGGCATCAGATCGTCCGCTGCCACCGCCCGATGCAGAGTTGCGACAAATGGTGGAGTTGGCCCTAGAAATTGGGAGGGGAGGGTAATACTGCAAAGACAGATGCAACAACTTGCACTGGTTGATTGAAACTAATCTGTCCACCGCTGCCATCTCCGAGCATGTCCGACGGGGCCACAACGTCCAGAAAGGGCACCTATAAACTTTTCACGTCTGGTGGCTAACCGGCCCGTGGTTGCCTGTCGGGCAGCATTTCTGGCCACGCTCCTGCCAGCCCCCGCGGACGGAGGCGCCCGGGAACGTTTCCCCGGGCCTGAGTTGCTTAAGAGGAAACACCGCGGTTACCTGTTTTGACTAACGCTCGCAGGATAAACCCTGCACTTTGCTGCTATTCCCACGCCAAGCGATGGGCGATCGATTCCTGTTCTTCTTTCAGGTCCCAGATGAGGATGGTGCCGTCGGAGGAGCCGGAGTAAAGGAGCGTGCCATCCGGCGAAAAGACGAGGGCAAAAACCTGAGCGGTGTGGCCCCGCAAAATCTTCTTTGCCCGGCTTGGCTCAGCGAGATCAAAGAGGAGGATTTCTCCCTGGGCCGTGCCTACGGCCAGCGTCTTCTCGTCTGGGGAGAAGGCAAAGGAATTGGCAAGAACCCCGTCGATGCGGGAAAGGCGCGTCTTCGCCGGCACATCCCATATCTCAACCCGCAGACATTCCTCCCTGGTCTCGTCGTCCGTCACCGCCAAAGCCAAAAACCGCGCGCTGGGCGACAACGCCAATGGACCAAACCGGCCTTGGTCAATATCAAAGTTGGCTAAGAGCATGCTAGACCGGATATCCCAAACTTCCGCCCGGTTTTCCGTGGCAAAGGCCAAATTTCGGCCCTCGGAATTCAAAGCGAGGTACCTAACGGCGGCCAAGAACTCAAGTTTCAGGGAAAAGAGGGAGGAAAGGTCCGCAAGGCTTACAACATAAACCGAGGGCAGCACTATGGGAGCCGGCATCAACACGCTTGCCGCCACCCGGCCATCGGCGCTGATCCTCGCGGTCCTCAAAGGAGACAAGAAAACGCCGCGAATGGCTCCAAAGAAACGTTGCGTCTGCCCAGTTTTTGCATCGATGACCCGCAGCCCGTTTTGGTCCACAACAATAGCCTTTTCCTCGTCGATGTAAACATCGGAAATGAGCGAAAACTTGTCGGTGATTAGGTGCGCCTCCTCGGTCGCAAGATCCCAAATGGCAAGGTCGCCTTCGGAACCAACGGCTAGCTTCCTTCCCGATGGAGAGAGGCTCAACGCGGTGACCGGATGGGTTATGCGCACAAGGGACCTAAGAAAAGCTTTGGTCCGGATATCCCAGGCTTTGAGAGTTCCCTCCTCGCCTATGGAGTACACGACCCCTTCGCCCAAAGCAATGTAGCGAATCGGCCTATGATGGGCGGCAAGGATCCATTCAGGCCCTTCGGGGCCCAGAAGAACAATGGAGGGCCCGGAGCTTCCCACCAAAAGCTCTCCATGCCCGGAAGCCACCCTTTCGATGCTTAGTCCTGGTATGCTTTCGATTTCTTCGCCGGTACGAGGATCAAGGGTTCTGGCCACGGGAAAGCCCACAAAAAGCGCCCCGCTTGGAAGGAAGGTCATGGCCCCAAGCGATGTGACGAAAACGCGGTGCCAGCGGACATTCCATGCGGACGGCTCCAAAAGCCAGATCTCGTTTTCCGCGAGCACAGCGAGTTCCCCGAAGGGCGAAAAGGCTAGGCTCTGAACTTTCTTTTCCGGCTCACACCAGATCTTTTGGGCAAAGCGTTTGTCCAGGTCCACCAAATACACTTCGTCGCCAACGCTTATGGCCAAGAAACCCCCTTCCGGAGACCAGGCCAGGGCCGTCACCGGGCACTCAAAAGAAAACCTTTCCATTTCGTACCAGGCTTGCCGCCAAATGGCGACCGCGCCGTTGGCGAAGGCCGCAGCCAGCTTCTTCCCGTCCGGGGAGAAGGCGATGGCGGTGACCCAGGCCTCATGGGGCGAAAGTAAAGCAAGAAGTTCGAGCGATTTGGGATCGCGGATCTCCACGCCGATATTTGTGGCCACGGCAAGGAATTGACCATCCGGAGAAAGAGCGAGGCCCGTGGGAATCCCCAGGCCTAACCGATCCACCGCGCCGGGCGGAAGCCCGGGGACTTCCTCCGCCAAGGCCAAAAGGCTCAGGACAAGACCGCACAAAACTGGGAACACCTTAAGCACCGGAATCACCTCCTTCTCCGTTGCCCCGCCGGCATTGTACCGCCGCCACTTGCCAGAAGATTCGCTCCGCTCTACCTTTGGATAAAACCGGGCAAAAGGAGGAAAGGCCGTGTACAGCGTACGCGAGCTTGTGTCCATTTTGGGGCTTTCCACGGAAAATCAGGTGCGAAACAGGATCGAGGCCATCCGCGACCTCCTCCTTCCCCATCTTCGGCGCGGGCCCAATAACCAGCTCCTCCTCACGGACCAAGGCCTCCAGCTCCTCCGCGACCTTCAAACTTTGTGCGAAACCGGACACACCCTAAAGGAAGCGGCCAACATCTTGCGCTTTCGTCTTGAAACAAACGAGGAAAAAGTGGAAAGACCTTCTGACAAAACGCGACAAAACCGGGAAAAACCCGGAGAAAGCCAGGACGAGGGCTGGAAAGCCCTGGTGGAACACCTGGCCGCGGAGGTGCGGGAGCTTTCAGAGCGCCTACGGGCCCTGGAGGCCAGGGTTCAAGCCCAAACAAGACAGGCGACCTGGTGGGAGCACTGGCGCGACCTGAAAATCTCCTGATGCCCAACGAAAAGCTCGCCAAACTTCGCCGGGCCATCGAGGGC
>JACIWM010000129.1 GCA_014360945.1 Candidatus Bipolaricaulota bacterium | reverse complement strand
CTAATTCCTTCAAATACACTTGATCCGTAGTGTACTACGTGTGAGAGCACATGTATTTTTGCTTCATCCCATTCTATAAAACGATTGTTGAACCATATCTTCCCTTTATTAGATAACATAAGCAAAACCTCAAGCTTATTCTTTTTAATTATTCACTACTTGGTATATATAAGCTATAGAGCAAGTGTATTATATCAATGGTATATTTAGGGGGAAACTTTATATAGATTAAATATAGTATTTTTTTAATACGAGGGCCGGTGGTCTAGGGGTTAGGATACCTCGCTTACAACGAGGTGGTCGCGAGTTCGAATCTCGCCCGGCCCACTCCCTACCTTTTTCTTATTTTTTCCTGGAAAAGATAAAAGTATATACCATGAGATATAAAAATTGTATTCGGATGGGGGGACATCTCTAGTTTCCTTATACTAAACTTGGGGGGGTGAAAAATGATGAGGAAAATCGTACCATTACTTGCACTGATTGTTTTGGTTTCAGTGATTGGCGCTGGGGCGGTTACGGCGCAAGAAGATGATGTTGATCAAACGGGTGAATCTGATCTTGCAGTAGATGTCATGTTAACAGATTCTGAGGGCAACCCTATTGATAATGCCACGGTCGGTGATGAAGTCGTTGGCGTGGTTGAAGCAGCAAATCTTGGTCCTGATGATGCAACAGGAGTGGTTGTTGAACTTTGGGAAGAAGGCTTCGGAAACCCTGATGTGGAAAACATTGTAAACTGGTGGGCAGTTTCATGGGATGGTATCAATTGGATTGAGTCTGATCCTTCCTTTGATCCAGTAGAAGGTATATGGGATATTGGTAACATGCCAGCCGGTGACATTTACGCACTCCTAATCGGTTTCACGGCAAAAACAGCAGGACCCGGGATCCTTGGCGCAGGGATAGAAGGCGACCAATACGAGCCAGACTTAACAAACAATGAAGACGAATACGTCATCGACATTATAGGACCAGTTACACCAAGCGTCACAGCAAGCGCCGAGAAAGTTCCAATGCAACCTACAGGAGCACCATTAGCACTCGCAATACTCTCAGTACTCATGACACTCGGCGGCCTAATAATACCAAAAATAAAATAAACCCATTCTTCTTTTTTTATATAAGTATTATGATTATGAGTATTAGTAGGGATATGAAGAAGACTACGGTGCCCCTTAGTAATATGAGCACTTTTTCCTTTTCTCCGAGGGGTGTTACACCATAGGATAAGATAAATGAAAAGAATATTTTTAATATTCCTAGAATCCTACCGTCTAATTGGATGAAGGTTTCTATAAGTTTTGTGAGTCCAACTGAAAGGCCGACTACTAATAGGACTAGGAAGATGAGGTTTTGAAATAATCCTCTGAACTTATTGAGGATTGGGGTTTCGGGTTCCCTCCGGGATAATAGTTTCCTTGAATTGCTAAAATTGGATTCTTTAGGCGTGTAGGATTCTATCTCATCCTGGAATTCTTCCTC
>JACIWM010000128.1 GCA_014360945.1 Candidatus Bipolaricaulota bacterium | reverse complement strand
GGCGAGCTCCAGCTCGAGCCTGTCCTGGGCGAAAACTCTGTCCTCACCTGGGTCACCGGCCTTTCCCTGGATGCGGGGGAAAGCCTCTCCATTGTGTTCAGCGCTCGGGTCACAGAGGAGGCTTCCGTAGGCGAGGAAGTGGTGAACGTGATGCGCGCCGAAGGCGTGGACTTCTTCCACGTGCCCATCCCGCCGGATTCCCGCATGTACGTTCCCGAGGATACCGATCCCGAGGACAAGGCCATCCTCAAGCTCCAGATCCTTCCGGGGCCCAGTGGCAGCGTTGTGCCCCCGACTTCCGCCCGGCGGCTCGCGGGAATGGCCCTCCTTGGTCTGGCCGGCTTCGGCGCCTTCCTCAGTGCCCTCCGCCGCTCCCGCTTCCTTGGCCTGAGCCTCCTTCTTCTCCTTGCGGGTGTGGGCCTTCTCGCCCATTCCCAGGAAACCCGGTACACCGTGACCTTGGTGAGCGAGCCGCCAGGGGCCGGCGTCCTTTTTGGGGCCGGGACTTATAAGGCCGGGGAACTCGTGCAGATCTCAGCTCTGCCCAATCCGGGATTCGAGTTCGTGGGCTGGTTCGAGGACGGGGAGGAGGTTTCTCTCGCTCCGTTCTACGATTTTTTGGTTGAGCGGGATCGGGTCCTCGTGGCCCGGTTCCGACCGGTTTTGACCTTTGTGGAATTGGGCTGGCAAAGCCAGGGCAGGGTTTCCTTTCTCCCCGCACCGGGTGTGGAGCTCCTGCGGTTTGAGCTTCGGCCGCGGTTCCGGTTCGGCCTGAACTCCTGGGACCTTCGGGTCGTGGCCGCCTTCTCCGGCAATACCTGGAGCGACCTTCAATTCCACTTCACCGGCGCCTGGGACAAAGCTCGTTTCGGCGGCGGCCTCTTTTTCACGCCCTCCGGCCCGGCCTACCGCTCCGCCTACGCTATGTTCTCTGCCCCTCTTGGGGACATGAGGCTCGGCCTGCGCTTAACTCACTATCCCAGCTACGGAACACCACCCAGTCCGGCTGTTCTTTACAACCTCACCTTGAGCGCCGCCGGTACCTACCTTACCACCCGCTTCGAGGAAAAAGAAGCCCTGATTTTCAAGGATGCCACGCTCTCCTTGTATAACCTGAGTCTGTGCTGCGACATCTCGCTTGGAGCCACCCTAGCTTGGGCAAAGGAAGAAGGTTTCTCTTACGCTCGGTTTTCCGCAACGAACATCCCTCTCTTTTGCTGTGGGCTCAGCGCGGATTTAAGCGTGACCTTCACCGCGGAGGCAAAAACCGTGGAGTTCATCCCCCGGTGGCTTCCCCTTTGCGACGCCTGCCTCACCCTGTATGGCGACGTTCTCTGGAATGAAGGGCGCTTTGAGGGTCTCGCCCTTTATGGGTACCGGATCCGCTGCTGTTTTGGCCGAGCTGCTGTCCAGCCGGGCCAGGTGGCACCGTAGAATTCCTCACGGCATTAGACCCGGGCCGCGTTCCCGGAGGATTTCGGGAGGACGAGTTCGAATACCTGAAGCTCGTGTTCTGTGGTCCGGCCTGTTGTGGCAATTACCGGTT
>JACIWM010000127.1 GCA_014360945.1 Candidatus Bipolaricaulota bacterium | reverse complement strand
CTTTTAGGAGCAGCGTGGGTAGGGTTTTCTGCCCCAAAAATCCAGGTGGACTTGGAGGTTTACGACTTCGGCGTGGCCGTGGATGGCGAGGTGGTGGAGTTCTTCGTGACCATCACCAACGCCGGGGATCAGCTCCTCACCATCACCCGCGTTTCCTACAACTGCTCGTGCACAAGTTATGAGCTTTCCAAGCGGGACCTTGCCCCCGGGGAGTCGGTGAAGATGAAGATCCGGTTCAACACCCGCGGCTATAGCCGCTATGTGCAACCTGTTTCCCAGACGGTCACTCTTTACACCAATGATCCGGCACGGCCGCAGGTGGTGATCACCGTGCGGGGAACGGTGCGCACCATGTCCGCCCACGAGGCCCCGGCCACAAGCCTTTACCAAAGCTTTTACCTCCTTCTGGACGTGCGCGAGCCTGAGGAATACGAAAAGATGCACATCTTTGGCGCGGTGAACGTGCCCCTTGGCGAACTCGAGGCCTGGGCGGAAAAACTCCCAAAAAGCCATGTGATTTACGTTTACGACGAAACCGGAGAGAAGGGAGCACAAGCCGTGTCAATTTTGCAGCGAAAGGGGTTCATGTTGGTGCGCTCCATCCGCGGGGGACTGGTGGGCTGGTGGCAGGAACTTGGTGATCTTTTCCTGATCAAATCCGAAGAGGCCGTAGCGCCGCAAGGGCAGCCCTTCCCGTCCCCGGGTTATACGGTGGTCCCCTCGCAGGTGGCTCGAAATCTTGTGGTGATTGTGGACGTGCGTCGGCCCGAGGATTTCCAGCGGGGCCATATTGCCGGAGCCATAAACGTTCCGCTTTTCACGCAAAACGAGCTTGCCACCTGGGCCCAGACCCTTCCCACCCTGCGCCCCGGCTACGTCCTCACCCTCTGGATCGTCGACGAGGATGGAACCCGCGCCTGCTCCATTGCCAGCTACCTTCGGGACCACGGCTATTCCGAAGCCAAATGCCTCTTCGGTGGAATGCGGGCCTGGACGAATCAATACGGAGGAGAGCTCGTCTGGTCTGAACTTTGAGCCACGACTTTAACGAAAAAGGAGGCCGCATGGCCCAAGGCAAGGGTTTGCCTTTTTTCGAGCGCTATCTCAGCCTTTGGGTAGCGATCTGCATCCTCGTTGGGATCGGCATTGGCTGGCTTTTTCCGAAGCTCCTCAAGCGGAGGGAGAAAAACCGACTTTACCATGGGCGCTATTTCGGTTTTGGTTCCGGCGCGGCCTTGGCTACAGTTGTGGGGGTGCTCGTGGAGGTTCCAGTGATGTTGACCCTGGTGGCCATCGCCAACAGTACCCGCCGCTGGTTCACCGGGTTTGCGTACGCAAAAGAGCCTGTGCACACAAGGAGGTAAGAAGTGCGGAAAATTTTGGGATTGTTGGCCGTGGGGATTTTGGCCTTGTCCGGTTGGGCGGCAGAGGTGGAACTTCACCTTTTTTGGTCCGCCACTTGCCCGGACTGCCACGTGATGAAAGCTTGGCTTGCGGAGCTCGCCCAAGAGTATCCGGAGCTGAAAATTGTGGAGCACGAGGTCACCTTTGAGCCGGATAACTGGCGGCT
>JACIWM010000126.1 GCA_014360945.1 Candidatus Bipolaricaulota bacterium | reverse complement strand
ATTGGGGAGGTGCGGGCCGAGCTTTCCGGCGCGCCGCGCACGGTGGAGGCCATCCGAAAGGCCCTGCCCATAAAGAGCACGGCCAATCGGTGGGGAAAAGAGGTGTATTTTTCCACACCGGTGGCGGTGGAATTGGAAGCGGGCGCGGAGGTGGTGGATAAAGGGGCCATTGGGTATTGGCCACCGGGAAAGGCCCTATGCATCTTCTTTGGGCCGACCCCGGCCTCTAGGAACCCCCAGGAGATCCGGCCGGCAAGCCCGGTGACCGTGGTGGGCCGCGTCCTCGGCGACCCGGAGATCTTCGACCAGGTTCGGGATGGAGACCCCATCGAAATCCTTTTGGCGTAAGCGTAGGTCCGCGGAGGGGATCACCTTCCTCGGCCTCGGCGTGAATGTGGGCCTGATGGGCCTGAAGGTGGGATTGGGCTTGACTTTGGGTTCCACGGCCCTTTTTGCCGACGGAATCCACTCCCTAAGCGATCTAGCCACGGATCTTGTGACCTTGGGCGGGCTGCGCATGGCGAAGAAACCCCCGGATGAAACCCATGCCTATGGGCACGGGAAATTCGAGACCCTGGCCGGCACCATTGTGGCCCTGGCCCTCCTTGGAGTTGGGGTTTTCATCGTTCTTGAGGCCGTGCAATCTTTGCGGGAAGGGGTTCTTCCTCGCCTGGGCTGGGCCGTGGCCCTCGCGGCCGCCTTTTCCGTGGTCCTAAAAGAGTGGCTTTATCAGGTGACCGTGCGGATGGGAAATGAGTTGCGCAGCGCCGCCATTTTGGCCAATGCCTGGCACCACCGGAGCGACGCCCTCTCCTCTTTGCCCGTGCTTGTGGGCGGAATCTGCGCGAGCTTCGGCCTTGGTAAAGTGGACGGGATCGCCGCGATCCTCGTGGCCGGGCTCATCGGCTGGGCGGCTTGGAAAATCCTGCGCCGGGCCCTGCACGAGCTCACGGAGGGCGCTTTTTCCCCGCGCGATCGGGAACGGGTGATCACGGCCATCGAGGGTGTGGAAGGAGTGAAAAGCTGGCACAAACTGCGCACCCGCTACGCCGGACAAGAGGCGTTCGTGGACGTGCACATCCAGGTGGATCCAGAGCTCTCCGTTTCCGATTCCCACGCCATCGCTTCCCGGGTAGAGGAAGCGGTGCGAAAGGCTTTGGGTGGCCGGGCCTCGGTGGTGGTGCACATCGAACCCACCACGGACGACGAGGATTGAGCTAGGAATTCGTGGGGAACTGAAAACCTTTTTGGAACACGCGGAGGCAGGCCTCCACCACGTCGGGGTCGTAGAGTTTCCCAGCGTTTTCCCGAATTTCCGCGAAGGCTTTTTCCAGGGGATGGGCTGGCCGATACGGTCGGTGGGAGCTCATCGCTTCCACCACGTCGGCCACGGCCAAAATCCGTGCCTCGAGGAGGATCTCCTCGCCCTTAAGGCCCCGCGGATAGCCTGAGCCATCGAGGCGCTCGTGATGCTGGTACACGATCTCCGCCACCGGCCAAGGGAAGTTCACGCGGGTGAGGATCTCGTACCCGGCCTTGGGATGCTCGCGAATGAGTGCCATTTCTAGCGCCGTAAGCTTTCCGGGTTTGCTCAGAATATCGGTGGGCACGTACAGGGCCTTGCCTACGTCGTGGAGGAGGGCGGCCA
>JACIWM010000125.1 GCA_014360945.1 Candidatus Bipolaricaulota bacterium | reverse complement strand
GATTCCTATGTGGGCGGATTTTTAGGCCACGAGCTTGGCCGCTCCGGCTACGACGGTCTTTTCATTTTCGGAAAAGCACCGGAACCCGTTTATCTTCTCGTTTACGAGGGGAAGGCAGAACTCCGAGAAGCCCGGGATCTTTGGGGGAAATTCACGGCCGAAGTGGAAAGGGAAATTGTGCGCCGCCATCCCGGGGTGCGGGTGGCCGCGATCGGCCCGGCCGGAGAAAAGCTCGTCTCCCAAGCGTGCATCATTCACGACCGCAATCGCGCTGCGGGCCGGCCCGGCCTGGGCGCGGTGATGGGCGCAAAACTTCTTAAGGCTGTGGCCGTAAAGGGCCATACGGACAAACCTTTGGCTGACCCCGAAAAATTTGCCAAAGCCCGGGCGGATTTCGCCCGTGATCTCATGAGCGACGAAGGTACCGTGCGTTTCGGCGAGTATGGGACGGCCCGGGGCGTTACCTGGCTTTCGGAAATGGGCATCCTTCCCACCAAAAATTTCCAAGAGGGCGTTTTTGACTTTGCCCAGGAAATCGGGGGAGAAAAGCTGAAGCAAACGATTCTCGTGGACCGCGACACCTGCGCCGGCTGCCCCATTCGTTGTAAGCGCGTGGTGAGGACGGAATTCCTCGGGCAGGAGGTGCTCCCTGAGTACGGGGGACCGGAGTACGAGACCCTCGCTGCCTTGGGCTCCCTATGCCTTGTCTCCGATCTTCGTGCCATCGCTCTTGCCAACCAGCTTTGTAATGCGTACGGGGTGGACACGATCTCCATCGGGGTGGCCATCGCCACCCTCATGGAGGCCTCGGAGAAAGGCCTCATTCCTGAACACGTTCCCTGGGGCGATGGAAAAGCTTTGGTGGAGTGGGTGGAGAAAATCTCTTATCGGGAAGGCCTGGGAGACGAGATCGCCCAAGGGCTTGAGGCCTGGGCGAGGAAGGTGGGGGTTGATTTTGTGATGACCGTGAAGGGTGTGGAGGTGCCCATGCACGAGCCGCGGGGCAAAGTGGGCCTGGGCCTCTCCTATGCCATCACCCCCCGCGGGGCAAACCACATGGAGGGCCTCCACGACACCATCCTGGAACAGGACAATCCCACGCCTGAACTCGGCGTCACCTCCCGCTACGACCGGTTTTCTCTGGAGGGCAAAGCAAGGCTTGTGGTGCTTTACGAGGATCTGCGTTCGTTTGTGAACTCTTTGGTGATGTGCGCTTTCACCACCAAGGAGTCCGGGCCGCGCTACAACTTCCCTAGGATTCGGGAGCTTCTTTTCTATGCCACGGGGCTTGAGATCGGGCCGGAGGAAATGCTGGGGATTGGCGCCCGGAATTTCGCTCTCATGCGCCTCTATTCCGGGCTTTGCGGGTACACCAAGGCCGATGATCAGCTTCCTCGGCGGTTCCATGAGCCTCTTCCTCGCGGAGCTTCCGCGGAGCGGCCCATCGATCCCGAGCTTTTCCAAAAGGAGATCGACGAGTACTACCGCTTGCGTGGCTGGAACGACCGCGGCCCCACCCCAGAAACTTTGCGAAAACTCGGGTTGGCCGAGGTTTTGGAGAAACTAGCCCTATGAAAGCTGTGGCGTTCATTGGCCATAAAGGGTCAGGAAAGACCACGTTCATTTGTCGGCTCATTCCCGTCTTGGTAGCGCGGGGATATCGGGTGGGGACGGTGAAGCACGTGGGCCCGGAGGTTGAGCCTGATACGCCCGGAAAGGACACGTTTCGCCATCGCGAGGCCGGAGCCGCGCGGGTCCTT
>JACIWM010000124.1 GCA_014360945.1 Candidatus Bipolaricaulota bacterium | reverse complement strand
CCGACCACCATCCTCCCGAACGCGGAAAGAAAGTAGACGTAGGGACAGCCCGAGAAAACCTCGGCGATCTTTTCCGCGGCCGCTTCCGTGGGGGCCTCACCCACAAGAAGATAGCACTTCTGTGCGCTCAGCGGTTCTTCCATAGCGCGTACAACTCCTCCAAGGCCGGCCTGAACCGGCGGGAAAAATCGGAAACACTTTTCGGCTCAGGCTCGTTATACACCGTCACATACGGCACCCGAAAACCACGGATGGAAAGATATCCCGCCTCCTGAGGAGCAAGGGCGAGCCAATCGTCCACTTGGTAGGTGCGGGCCATCTCCTCCTCGGGAACGGAGTGGGTCAGGATGCCGTCTCGCCGATCCCGATCGTACCGGGCCCGATTCCGCCGAAGCGATTCAGCATAGGACACATGCAGATAAAGGATCGCGCCCTCCGCAAGGACGCGGGAGGACAAGAGCGAAAGGGCTCGCCCATAAGCTTGGGCTCCGCCCCGGGAGAATTCCACGATCACCGTTTCCCCAGGACGAGATGGTGCTTTTTCGATTTCCGCGTTGAGACGGAGGATGAGGAAATCC
The DNA here is from genome assembly GCA_014360945.1 of Candidatus Bipolaricaulota bacterium. Lineage (GTDB taxonomy): Bacteria > Bipolaricaulota > Bipolaricaulia > Bipolaricaulales > Bipolaricaulaceae > DTER01. The sequence goes on along the minus strand of JACIWM010000124.1, from coordinate 1,210 downwards.
CAAATCTGATCGTTGGAAACGGCGTAATTCTCGCTGACCCTTACGGAATGACGCCGGCCTGCGCCCAGCTCTTCCCAAAGGTCGTCCTCCCGGAATTTCTCCCAAAGGAAAGGGAAATCGTCGCAGACCCGGATGGCCCCGATGTGGTAGGCCTGCGCCCGCTCCGTGGCCGGAAGATACCGTAAAAATTGGATGAGCTCAGACTTTCCCGCCGCGGGCCGGCCAAGGAGAATGAGGTACGGAAGAACCGCGTTTGGCGGATGAGGCACGTATTCCAGGCCAAGGATTTTGAGCACTTCTCTTACGACCTCACTCGGGCTTTGATCAGCATTTATGACCTCCACTCGATCCGCCCGGCGCGCATGCCACGCGGAAAGCCAAGCCATCATGGGAAGAAGGATCTCCTTGGGCACCGCGTACCTCGGATCACCCCGCGCGGCCTGACGCACAAGGGAAACCTCCACCGGCGCCTCAAAGCGCAGGAAAATCTCCGGCCAAAGGATCCGGGGCTCCAGCTCTTGAAAGGCCTGAAGAAATTCGCGATCGTCCAGGACCGCGGAATAGGCGGCGTGCACGGCAAGATGCGATTCCTCCACGACGATCTTCCCGTCTTTTAGGGCTTCCCGAACGATGTTTTGTCTCTCGGGTAGGCCTTTCAAAATGGCTTGGGTGAGCCGAGGGCGGTCCTGAAAAAGATCGAGATCTTCTCGCTCGACCACGTCCTTCACCAATTCCGAAAGGACGAACACCTGCCCGGGAAAATAAAGACGGAGGAGAGCGAGGACCTCGCTTTTCCCCAGGGCAGGAAATCCTTCGATGGCAGCATACATAAAAAATGGGCGGAGGAGGACTTGAACCCCCGACATCTCCCCCGTGAAGGGAGCGCTCTACCTGCTGAGCTATCCGCCCGCGGCTTTCATTTTAGGGGTAAGGTCGGGAAGGCTCAACCCTTGAGGGAGCCCGCTAAAAGCCCGCGCATGAAGTAGCGGCCGAGGAAGATGTAGACCAAAAGGGTAGGAAGGGCGGCAAGAAGCGCTCCGGCCATCTGTACGTTCCACTCCACGATGAACGAGCCGGCGAGGTTATTGAGGGCCACGGTCACCGGCTGCACCGCGGGATTCTGGGCCACGGTGACAGCGAAGAGGAAATCGTTCCAAATGGAGGTGAATTGCCAAATGAGGACCACGGCAAAGCCCGGAAGGGAAAGGGG
>JACIWM010000123.1 GCA_014360945.1 Candidatus Bipolaricaulota bacterium | reverse complement strand
ATGTCGGCGACGATGGGCACGCTCACCTCTTTTTTGATCTCCCGGATGGCCTGGGCCGCGGCCATATCGGGAACAGCTACACGCACGATCTCCGCGCCGGCCCGCACCACCGCCCGGATCTGGGCGATGGTCGCGGGAACATCCCGGGTGTCCGTGTTGGTCATGGTCTGCACCACCACGGGATTTCCTCCTCCAAGGAGGACCTCGCCCACCCGTACCACCCGGCTTAGGCGTCTTTCGGTCATATGGCCTCCGCCAAAACGGTGCGAAGTGCAGGGGCTGCCCGGCCCAAAACCCAGGAACAGCGCAAGGCCCGGCCGGCCCAAAGAAGCGCGCGAGGGCCCTGCGGCGCCTCCTCCCAACGGGCATCCAGAACCACCCGTCCCACGAGGAACGGGATCCGGCGGGAGAAAAGCTCCCGGGCAAGATGGCTCGACTCCATGTCCACAGCCAGGGCCTTTTTTTCTAACTCCGCTTTTTCCGCGAGCGGGGTAAGTTTTTCGTCGGTGAAGATTGGACCCACTTGGGCATGGGGAAGAAGTTCTTTGGCTCGGGAAAGGAGCCGCTCATCCGCCCTTACTTCGCCCTCTTTGTCGAGAACAGAATCGGCCAAGATGAGAATTCCCGGGGGAAGATCCGCGCGCAATCCTCCGGCATAGCCCACGATCGCCACGGCCCTGGGTCGGAATCGTTCCAATACTGTGCGGAGGCGGGCGCGGGCCTTGGCGCCCACTCCTAACGCGGCCTTGGGGCCCCGGACGAAAAGGAGCTCCGTGCGAAGCGCGGCCACCACCATCACCTCCGAAGGAGCGCCCATGGCCGGTTCACCGCCTCGAGGACAGTTTGGGGCTCAAAGCCCGAATGGAGCATGCACCCCGCACACCGCGGGTCCCGCCCCGGCCCGTATTTCTGCCAAAGGGCCGGATCGAGGATCTCCTCAAGGTCCTGGGTGTGCCGATCAGCAATGAGATAGCAGGGAAGGCGCCAGCCCAAAACGGTGTAGGTGGGAACGGCCCAGGCCGCGCATTCCCGATACTCCCGCTCTCCCCGCAAAAACGTGAGGAACAAGGGGTTGTCGTAGAAGCGAAACCCGTTTTTCCTGTCAAGCAAGGCGCGGAAGACCTTGATCGCTTCTTCTTTCTGCAGGAAAAGCTCGCGCTCCGGCACGGATTCATAGGCATAGCCCGGGGAGATCATGAGGCCCTCCACGCCGAGGTCAGTAAGGAGCCGAAAGAGTTTTTTGAGGTCGGCCACGTCCGAGCCGTGGAACACCGTGGTGTTCGTGGCCACCCGGAAGCCCTGCCGCAACGCTTCTTTGATTGCGGAAATTGCTTTCTGAAAAGTTCCGGGCCGCTGAGTGATGGCGTCGTGGATTTTCTCCGTTCCATCGAGGTGCACCACAAAGCAAAGTTTTTTGTGGCGCGGAAATTCCGCGAGTTTCTCCCGAAGAAGGAGGCCGTTGGTGCAAAGGTACACCCAGCGCCCTTGATCGATGAGGCCACGTACGATCTCCGCGATTCGCGGGTGCAAGAGGGGTTCGCCGCCGGAGACGGAGACCACGGGAGCTCCGGCCCTCTCCGCCGCGGCCAGAGCCTCGTCCACGGACATGCGGCGATCCATGACTTTGGCATATTCCCGCACCCGGCCACACCCAACACACCGCAAATTGCAGGCTTCCAAGGGCTCGAGCATGAGCACAATGGGAAAAAGTTTTCCTCGGCCGGGCCATTTCCGGCGGGGAACAAGGTAGCGCGCAAGGTCTAAACTAAGGGAAAGGGGCCGCCCCATTACGCCTCCCTTTTTGCCAAAAACACAAGAAGCTCCTGGAACTCCGTGCGGGCCCAGGCAGGCCAAGGAAGCTCTCTTGC
>JACIWM010000122.1 GCA_014360945.1 Candidatus Bipolaricaulota bacterium | reverse complement strand
TCTCGCTGCGGGGCCTTGGCCGTGGAGATGGAGTGTGCCGCGATTTTCTGCGTGGCCCAGCTTCGGGGCGCCAAAGCCGGGGCGATCCTCGCCATCGACGGCGATGCCCGCCGCGCCGCCTTGGGCGAATATAATCCTCACCGGGAGGTGGTACGAAGGGCGGTGGAGCGGGAAATCGAGGCCGCGCTGAACGCCCTCGTCCGTCTCCTTCAAAAGTGAGCGGAAAGGAGGTGCCCATGAGGCGAATTCTTCTGAGTTTGGCTGTTTTGGTTTTCGGCCTTTGGGGAAGTTCCCAATGGAATTTGCTCATCCTCCACGTCAACGATGTCCATTCCCGGCTCGATGAGCTGGCGAAAGTGGCCACTTTGGTGGAAGAAATTCGTGCGGAAAATCCAAATGCCCTTTTCCTTCATGCCGGGGACCAATTCCTGGGAACACTTTATTTCACCGTGCACAAAGGTCTTGCTGACGCTGAGGTCCTTAATCTCTTGGGGATTTCCGCCATGGCCTTGGGGAACCACGAGTTCGACGAAGGCCCGCTCGGTCTTTCCCGTTTCATCGACGTCGTGAATTTCCCGGTCCTTTGCGCAAACTGTGATGTCTCCAATGAACCTCTCCTCGCGGGGAAGATTCAGCCCTACGTGATCCTGGAGGTGGCCGGCGAAAAGGTGGGCATCATCGGGGTGACCACGCCTGACACGGCCTGGGCCTCCAGCCCTGGGCCCAATGTGACCTTCTCCGATCCCGTGGCCGCTGTGCGCACCGCTGTGGCGGATCTCTCCGCCCAAGGGGTGAACGTGATCGTGGTTTTGAGCCATCTTGGTTGGCCTCAGGACCTGGCTTTGGCCCAAAGCATCTCCGGGATCGACGTCATCGTGGGTGGCCACTCCCACACCCTGCCCGAGGAATACCCCACCGTGGTGGAGAAAAAACTCCTTAACGTGAACACCGCCACTCAGGAGGAGCTGGAGGCCCTTCCGGGAATTGGCCCGACCATTGCCCAAAGGATCATTGAGTGGCGAGAGACGGAGGGTCCGTTCCAGAAGGTGGAGGACCTGCTCCAGGTCTCGGGGATTGGGCCGGCGCGGCTTGCGGCCATCCGGGATCTCATCACCGTGAGCGATGAGCCCGTGCGCACTTTGGTCGTTCAGGCCGGGGAATACGCGCAGTACTTGGGGCGCCTCTCCGTGACCTTCGATCAGGCGGGAAACGTGGTGGCCTGGGAAGGGGAACTTTTGCCCACAAAAGACGTTTCCCCTCATCCCGCCGTGGAGGAGAAGCTCGCGGGATTCCGGGAGGCCATTGAGGCCCTGAAGGCCAAAGTAGTTGGCGAGACCCTTGTTTATCTTGAGGGGGAGCGGGCCAAGGTGCGCAGCGAGGAGACGAACCTCGGGAACCTTGTGGCCGACGCGATGCTGTGGAAGGCCAAAGTTGCCGGAGCACAAATTGCTATTTGGAACGGCGGTGGAATCCGGGCCTCCCTTCCCGCCGGCCCCGTGACCTTCGGGGACTGCATGCAGATCCTTCCGTTTGGGAACTACCTTGTGGTTTTGGAGGTCACGGGCGAGCAAATCTGGCAAGCGCTGGAGAACGGTGTGTCGCTTGTTGAGGAACTGAAAGGTCGCTTTCCGCATGTGGCTGGGCTGCGGTTTGTCTGGGACCTCGCGCAACCCCCGGGCTCGCGCATCGTTTCCGTGGAGGTCTTCATGGATGGTGCCTGGCAGCCTCTGGACCGCAATGCCACCTATCGCGTGGCCACCAGCAACTTCCTGGCCCAGGGTGGGGACGGCTACGAGATGTTCCTCGCCGCGAAAAACGTGTGGAACTTAGGGTTCGTGGACTACGAAATCCTTGCGGAGTACATCCAGGCCCATTCTCCGGTGGCTCCCCAAGTGGAGGGCCGGATTGTGCGCAAATGAAAGGGGGTGGGA
>JACIWM010000121.1 GCA_014360945.1 Candidatus Bipolaricaulota bacterium | reverse complement strand
CCCATGAACAGCGCGGGAAGGAGGACCCACATCGGCAAACCCTCCCATGCGGTGATGTATGGTTGGCTTTATACCTCTATGAAGAAAGGGGTGCAAGGGGCAAAAATAAAGTGCGCCCGGCAGGACTCGAACCTGCGGCCTGCCGCTTAGGAAGCGGCCGCTCTGTCCTACTGAGCTACGGGCGCAGCTTACCGCATCTTAGCCGGAGCAGCTTCACTCGCCAAGTTCGAAGATGAGCTCGGGCGGAGTGCACATGAGCCCCCGGGTTTTTCCCCGCAAATAGCGCACCACCACCGGTGTCTCTGGCTCCGTCTGCCGATAAACCTCTTCGCTCACCATGAATCTCTGAGTGCGAGTCTCTCCGGCTTCCGCAATCTCCACCACCAGGTAATAAACCTCTTCGCTTACCTTCACCACGCGAGTTTCCGGCTTGGATCCGGGGCACGCGGGGCAGCCGCCCACTACCACCGTTTGCTCCCGCTCCACTGTGCCCGTGGTCTTTCCCACCACCGTCCCCGGAAGCTCCACCAATTCCGCTTGGGCGCAATCCGTGACCGTGATATAGCCCACCACCACCAACGCTCCCAAAAGAAGGGCTAATAAAAACAGGTGAAAAGGTCCCATGGCCCCAAAGCATAGCCCTGCCCGTCCCCGCCGCCAAGGTAAACTTGCGGACGATGGAGATCCTTGCAGGGCTGACCGAGGAACAGCGGAAAGCCGTGACCCACGGATCCGGCCCCCTTTTGGTTCTGGCCGGGGTGGGCACGGGAAAAACCACGGTTATCGCCCGGCGCATCGCCTACCTCATCGCCCAGGGATTCGTGAAAAGGCCAAGCCAACTTCTTGTTTTCACCTTCTCCAACCAAGCCGCGGAGGAGATGCTGGACCGAGCCTTCGAGTGGGTACGTTACGCCGCCCTCGACGCCTGGGTGGCCACTTATCATTCTGTTTGTGAGCGCATCCTCCGGGAGAACGCTCCCCTGGCCGGCCTTCCCCCGGACTTCAAGGTCCTCGATGAATGGGGCCAGCGCGTGTTCCTCCTCGATCACCTTGCGGAGCTTCCTTTGCAAAAATTGCGTCCCCAGGCCCTACGCCGCCCCCTCTCCTTCCTCTCTCCGGTCCTTTCCTTCATTCAACGAGCCAAGGACGAGGCCATAAGCCCGGAGGAATACCTGCGATGGTGGGAAAAACGCAAGGATTCCTTAGCCCCGGATGAACGCGAACTTCATCGGGAACTGGTGGAAATCTATCGCGCCTACCAGGAGCTCCTTTCCCGCGAGGGCCTTGTGGACTTCGGCGACCTCATCCTGCGGTGCGTGAACCTTTTGCAAAGCCATCCTGGGCTTCTTTCCGAGTATCACGAGCGGTTTCCGTTTGTTTTGGCCGATGAGTTTCAGGACACGAGTCGGGCGGAGCTGCGCCTAGTACTCCTTCTTTCCCGCCACGGAAATGTGACGGTGGTGGGCGACGATGATCAGGCCATCTACGGGTTCCGGGGAGTGCCCTGGGACAACCTCCTTTCCTTTCTGCGAGCCTTCCCGCAAAGCAAGGTTGTGGTTTTGACCCAAAATTTCCGGTCCACTCAAAGGATTTTGGACTGTGCCCTTCGGCTCATCCGGCAAAACGCGTATCGCTTGGAGGCTCTGTCCATCCGCGGAGAAATTCCTCAGGCCATCACCAAAGAGCTTCGCTCGCCATTTGGGGAGGGGCTGGCCCCGATTCACCGGCACTTTCCCACGGTCATGGAGGAGGCGGCCTTTGTGGCGGAAAAGATCAAAGAACTGAACGCGCAAGGCATCCCGTACCGGGAAATGGCCGTGCTTTACCGCAATCGTTACCGACCTGAGCCGTATCTTTTGGCCCTGGGGGAGGCGGGAATTCCCTGGACCTTGGCCGGCGGCTATCGGGCGGGGCTGTTCGATCAGGAGGAGATAAAGCTCCTCATGTCCTTCTTGCGCGCCGTGGCCGATCCCCGGGACGATCA
>JACIWM010000120.1 GCA_014360945.1 Candidatus Bipolaricaulota bacterium | reverse complement strand
CCTATCTACACGATCGTGGTCGTCTATCAGACCAGCAAAACCGAGGATTTTTGGAGCGGGACCACGGCCGTGCCCTCGGCGGGGCGCATAATTCGCGCCATGGCGGAGATGGGCCTCGCCTACCCGCCGGAGACCACGGCGCTGGGCCGATCGGGATAGGTCAGAAGAAGATGGCCGTTCCAGTCCTCCATGGCCCGGGCCACCGTCTCCAGGGCCAAGGAAGGGGTGTTGTTCTCCTGGGAAAGGTGGGCGAGGAACACGGTTTTCGCCCAATCCCGCAGACTTCGCAGGGCCTGGGCCGCCTCGTCATTGGCCAAGTGCCCAAATGGCCCAAGGATCCGCATCTTTAGCGGCCAGGGATACGGCCCGGAAAGAAGCATCCCGAGATCGTGGTTTGCCTCGAACACCAGCTTTTCGCAGCCCTTCAGAGCTTCCATGACGGTGGGGGTAACCCGACCGAGGTCCGTGACGATCCCGATTTTTGTGCCATCGAGTTCAATCCTTAGTCCGGTGGGCTCGGAGGCGTCGTGGGAAAGGGGGATCGGGAAAAATTTGGCCCCAAGGAGTTCCAAGCCCGGTTGGACGGGAAGGCCTTTTACGCCCAAGGCCGCCAATGTTCCCGGGCTTCCCACAAGTTTGGCTCCATGGCGAAGGACCTGGTCCAAGCCCCGCACGTGGTCCGCATGCTCGTGGGTCACGTACACGTACCGCAATCCTCGTAAGGAAAGCCCGGCGCGATTGGCCCGGGCCAGCAGATCCCGCCAAAGAAGCCCGCAATCTACCAAAATAAGGCCCTCCCCCGTGTCAAGAAGGAGGGCGTTCCCCGAGGAACCGCTTCCCAAAACGCAGAGTTTCACCGTTCGTCGCGCCTGGTGAGGGCCTGCAGGATCTCCAGCGGGAGGGGAAACACGATGGTGTTCGTTTTTTCGGCGGAAATTTCGGTGAGAGTCTGCAGGTAGCGGAGCTGGAGAGCGCCGGGCGACTGCTGCATGATGGCCGCCGCCTCCCGCAATTTTTCCGCGGCCTGAAGCTCGCCCTCGGCGTGGATGACCTTGCTTCTTCGCTCCCGCTCGGCCTCGGCCTGCCGGGCGATGGCCCGCTGCATCTCCGCCGGGATCTTCACGTCCTTGATCTCCACGGTGATCACCTTCACACCCCACGGATCGGTGTGCTCATCGATGATCTTCTGGAGCTCGCGGTTCAGCCGCTCCCGCTCCGTCAGAAGTTCATCAAGCTCGGATTTGCCCACAATGGAGCGCAAGGTGGTCATGGAGATCTGCCGGGTGGCCTCGATGAAATCCAGCACTTCCACCACGGCCGTGGTGGGGTTCACCACCCGGAAATAAATCACGGCGTTCACGTGCACGGGCACGTTGTCTTTGGTGATCACCTCCTGCGGTGGCACGTCGAGGGTGATGGTGCGCAGATCGACCTTCACCATTTTGTCCACAAAGGGAATGATGAAGAAAAGGCCCGGACCTTTGGCGCCGATGAGGCGGCCGAGGCGGAAAATCACGCCTCGTTCATATTCCCGCACAATGCGGATGGCGCTGGCCAAAAACATCAAAACCAGCGCGACGAGCACAATGATCCAAAACGTCCCTGCCATGAGCACCTCCTTGTCCATACCATGGTAGCCGCCTACCATCCCTTTGCCAAAGGAGGAAAGGATGCAAAGGCCATTGGTAGCGGCGAACTGGAAGATGCACAAAACCTTGCGGGAGACCGAGGAGTACTTGCGCCGACTTTTGCAGCTAATTCCTGAGGAACCGCCGGTAGAGCTTGCTGTCTTTCCTTCGTTCACGGCCCTGGCCTTGGCGGCAAAGCTCTTGGAAGGAAGTCCTGTGGCTTTGGGCGCGCAAAACGGCCATCCCAAAAAGGAGGGAGCGTTCACCGGTGAGGTCTCCATGCATCAATTGGCGGATCTCGGGGTGAAATATGTGATTTGCGGCCATTCTGAGCGGCGCCACATTTTTGGGGAGTCCGACGAATTCGTGGCGGAGAAGGT
>JACIWM010000012.1 GCA_014360945.1 Candidatus Bipolaricaulota bacterium | reverse complement strand
TTTGGACGAGGAGGGCCAAGGCCAGGTTGATATCCTTCTCCTGGATTTCGGCCACCACTGCTCCCGGGTCAGGGCCGCCGTGGCCGGCGTCGACCACCACCACGATCTCCGGGAGGGGTTGAAGGGAAAGGACGGCCACAAAAATCAGGGCGGCGGCAACCAAGATCACCAGAAGCGGGCCGATGTTTTGCACGGCGGCCATGATAGGATCGGCTTCCCTTCCTGGGCGGAATGGATGTCCCTAGGCCAATGCCCGTTGGGGCTATGTTAGGGGGAGCAATTGACTTTCGGCGGCAAGCGGATAAACTGGATTTTTGAAAATGAATATCAATTCCGGGGCGATCCCTCTCTCCCAGCTTCCTCCCGGCGAGGCCGGGCAGGTCTATGCCGTCTTGGGGCCAGGGAGAGGGGTGCAGTTGCGTCTACTTTCTTTGGGCCTGCGGCCGGGGGCCACTGTGCGTGTCTTGGGCCGCGGCCCCGGCCATGGTCCCCTCCTTGTGGAGGTCAATGGCACGCGGGTGGCCCTCGGGAGGGGTGTGGCCCATCGGGTTTTGGTCATCCCCAGCCAGAAGAAAGGCTGACGCATGCGCATCGCCCTCGTCGGCCAGCCCAACTCCGGAAAATCCACGCTGTTCAATGCCTTGGTAGGGCTGCGCGCGGTGGCTTCCAACTTCCCCGGCACCACCGTGGAAATCCTGCGCGGCCGAACGTTCGTCGCCGGAAAGCCTGCGGAGATCGTGGACCTTCCGGGAATCTACTCCCTCCATGCCCAGGACCCCGCGGAACGCGTGGCCCGGGAATTCCTGCTGCATGAGAAAGTTGATCTGATCATAAACGTGGTCGACTCCTCCGTTCTTTTGCGTTCCCTTTCCTTAACCTTGGAACTGGCGGAACTGGGGATCCCCATGGTGGTGGTCTTGAACATGGCCGATGAGGCCGAGCACAAGGGCCTCAGGATCGAGAAAGAGAAACTTGCGGAGATCTTAGGGGTTCCCGTGGTGTTCACCGTGGCCTCCCGCGGAATCGGGCTAAAGGAGCTTCTTTCCGCAATTCCCGCGGCCCGCGTCCCCAAAACGCCTTCTTATTCCCCGATGCTGGAAGAGGCTTTAACAGAACTCGTCCCTATTGCGCAGAAAGACCAAAGATATGCCCATTTGCCAGGACGTACGGCGGCCGTGTTCTTCCTGGCCGAAGGGGAAGATCTACCGGAGGCCGTGCATCGAAAACTTCTCTTTGGGACGGACAGAAGCGGGGCCATGATTTTGGCCGACGAACGCGCCGCCTTGGCCGCCCGGATCTTTCGGGAAGTGGCTCGCGTGGAACGCACCAAACCCAGTCTTCGGGAGCACCTCGACGACGTGTTAATGCACCCCGTCTTGGGCTACCCCTTCCTCATCCTCGCCCTTTTCCTTCTTTTCTTCCTCACGTTCAAGGTGGGCGGGGCCTTGGAGGGGCTTCTCCTGCCGCCGCTGGAGGAGCTCTCGGAAAAAGTTCGAGAGCTTTTGGGCGGCGGGGTTTTTCCTCAAGCCCTGGCCGGCGCCTTGGATGGGCTTTTTGCCGGGATCGCCATCGCCCTTCCCTACCTTCTTCCGTTCTACCTTTTCCTTGCTCTTCTGGAGGACGTTGGGTATTTGCCTCGCCTCGGGTTTCTTTTGGATGGGTTCATGCACCGCTTGGGACTCCATGGAAAAAGCGTGGTGCCCTTCGTTTTGGGTTACGGATGCTCCGTTCCGGCGGTGCTCGCCACGCGAATTTTGGAGGACGAGCGGGACCGCCTGATCACCGCAGCGTTGGCGGTGATGATCCCCTGCGCAGCCCGCACGGTGGTGATCTTCGGACTCGTGGGAAGATTTCTTGGACCCTTGGTTGCACTGGGTCTTTACCTTCTGAACATATTGGTAGTGGCTCTCGCCGCCACCATTTTGGCGCGAGTGTTTCCCGCCACCGGCCCAGGCCTCATCATGGAGATTCCGCCTTATCGCTGGCCGGCCCCGCGGGCCACGCTGGGAAAAACTTGGCTCAGACTCCGCGAGTTCGTGAAGGTGGCCTGGCCGATCCTTATGGTTTCCAGCTTCGTCCTCGCCTTGGTCGAGGCTCTGGGGTGGCAGCCCTATCTCAACGCGGCAGCCCGGATCTTCACCTGGCCGCTCGGGCTTCCCGCCCAGGCCGGGGTCCCCCTCATCTTCGGTGTACTGAGGAAAGAACTAGCACTTCTTCTTCTCGCCCAAGCCATGGGCAATGAAAATTTCGCGGCTGTGCTCTCCCCAGGGCAAATGATTACGTTCACCGTATTCACCATCTTTTACGTGCCATGTCTGGCCACGGTGGCTGTGCTCCTGCGGGAATTGGGAAAGCGGCGAACCATCTTGGTCATCTTGGGCACCACCGGCCTTGCTTTGCTTTTAGGCCTTCTTGTGCGCCTGTTAAGCTTCGCGTTTTAGACTCGGCAGCGTTTTTGTGCGCAAGATTTAATGAGGGGTGGGAGGGGTGAGGGAGATACGCCGGCGGGGACTTATGATCCAGGAAAGGAGAAAAACGGCGCAGGCGCTCACGGCTACCGCGGTTCCCACGGGAAGATCGGCCCAAAAGGAAAGGCCTACCCCACCCAGCGTGGAGACCACGCCTAAAACAGGAGCAAGGAAAAATTGGCGGCGCAAATCCAACACAAGCTGAGCCGCAGAAGACGCGGGAAGAAAAAGCATGACGTAGACCAAAAGTCCTCCCACCAATCGCAAGGATCCGGCCACACCCCCGCCCAAAAGGAAAAGAAGGGGCCAAAGGATCCAGCGCGTGGGAATGCCGGCTTCTTCCGCAAGCCTTCGCTCCACCAAGGTGGCCCACACCTCCCGCCGGAAGAACACAAGGAACCCGGCGGCCGCAAAAAAGATCCCGGCAAGAAGGAAAACATCGTTCCAGCCAACACCAAGGAGGCTTCCCCAAAGGAGGGTCAAGGCCGGAGAGGTGAGGGCCAAACCCGGGGTGAGGGCAATGAACAGGAAACCTATGGCCATGGTGAGGGGAAAGAGAATGGCGAGGATGGTATCGGCGGGAAGACCGGTTTTCTCGGAGATCGGGCCAAGAAGGGCGGCCACCGCCGCGGCGAAAAGGAAGGCCATGAGGAGTGGGGGAAGACCAAGCCAAAGACCCAAGGCCGCGCCGGCGAAGGCCGCGTGGGCCATGGCGTATCCCAGGGCGGAAAGACGCAGCCGCAAGGCAACCACTCCCAAAAGCCCGCCGCTGGCCCCGGCCAGGGCCCCGGCCACTAATGAGGGAAAGATCAGCGCCCACATAGGCTGAGCCAGATCTCCGAAAGCCGGTCAAACGGCCAGGAAATCTCCTGGGTTGTTCCCTCCCGCACAAACCAAGCTCGATCCGCATGGGAAAGGATCTCTTCTTCGTGGATCACCGCCAATACCGTCATTCCTTCAGCGCGAAGCTGTAGGATGGAATGCGCTAAATCCGCGCGGGCCTCGGGGTCGAGGGAGGCGAAAGGTTCGTCAAGGAGAAGAATTTTTGCCCCTTTCACGAGGGCCCGGGCAAGAAGAGCCTTCCTTTGCTGCCCGCCGGAAAGTTGTCCCACCGGCCAATCCGCTTTCTCCGCCAAGCCCAGACGCGCAAGGACGGAAAAAGCCCGATCCAGTTCCGCCCGTGGAAACCTCTGCCACGGCCGAAAAAGACCAAAGCGGCCCATCAGGACAAGATCGAGGGTGTGACAGGGAGTATCGGCCGAAAAGAACAGAGCCTGGGGCAGATACCCCAATTTTTTGCGTATTTCCCGACGATGTTGGCTCACCTCTAGACCCTCGACACGGGCTTTTCCCCGATACGGAAGAAAGCCCAGAAAAACCTCAAGGATCGTGGTTTTCCCCGCACCGTTTGGGCCTAAAAGAAGGCCCAATTCACTGGGAAAAAGGCGGAGGGAGGCGCCGCGCAGGGCCGCCCCCCGTCCGCCCGGATATGCTGCCCAAACCTGGGAAAGTTCTAGGATAGGGTCCACGTGAAAAGTTCCTCCACGGAAGCTCCGAGCACAACCTCGGCCAGGTGATCCGCGGCTCCCTCAGCCTGGACTCGTTGGAGAAACTCCGGCCGGACCTCGATCCGCAGAGTCTTTCCGTTAGCTGCGAAAGTCGCCGCCGCCCGGCCCAGGGGAAGGATCACAAGATTTCCCTTCCCCGCGGTGCAACCCGTGGAAACCTGGATGCCGTCGGCCAGGCATGAGATCGGGGGCTTCGTGCCTGTCTCCACTTCGGCCCTGATCCCGGAGTAACCCGAGCTTTCCAGGAGTTTTAGGGCCAAAAGGCCCATGCGGATCCCCAGGGCCAAAAACGGCCCGGGATGCCCGTGGAACCTCACTCCCAGGGCGAAAAGTTCGCGTACGTTCGTGTTGGGATCGATGGCCAGAAAGCTCACGGGACCGTCACCTCTTGGAGGGCCTCCACCGCGGAGAACACAAGGTTGGCATTCACCCGAAGCATGGAAAGCATATCGACCGTGCCGGGAATGGGGCCGGGGAAATTGGTTAGCACCACGTGGGAAGCACCGATGGCCTGTGCTAAACGACCACCGAAGGATACGCCCGATTGGAGGTTATCGATCACGAGCTTCACCCCGTTTTCCCGCCCCTTTTGGGCAAGCTCCAAAAGATCCTTCACGGAGAGCCGTTCCTCGGGAGGATAGGTGGCGACGATGTTGAGGCCAAGCCAGCGGGCGAAGCTTTCCTGCCAGGCCATCACAATTGCGGGCACCTCGGAAAGGCGGAGCTCTTCGGCCCTGGTCTTGAGCTCGCCGGCAAGAGCTTCGAGCTCGGCAAGGAATGTGGAAAGACGCCCCGCGAATAGATCGGCCTTTTCGGGGAGGATTTTGGAGAGGTTTTCCGCTACAGCTTTGGCTTTTTCTGCCAGTGCTTCGGGATAGTTCCAGGGGCCGCCGAGTTTCACCACCAAGGCCTCGGGATTGGTGTTAGCCAAAAGGCGGTCCATCCACGTTTCGATCCCGTGGTAAAAGACCAGCTTGGCCTGGGAAAGGTGAAGGAAGTCAGATGGGCGAAGATCGTAGTGGGCCGGGCAAAATCCGGCGGGGATGATGGTGATGACGAGGACATCCTCGCCGCCGATGGTGCGGGCCAAGGATCCGAAAACTTCGGATGTGGCGATCACCACGGGCTGAGCCATCCCAACGAACGCAAGGCAGAAAGCAGCAAAAATTAACGCAAGATTGACACGCATATTCCCTCCTTGTGCTACTTTTTGAGTTTTGGTGCTACATCATAGCCAAGGCAACCTTTGTGTCAAGCAAAGGCTGGGCGCATTTAAGAACCATATTGAACAGCCAGATCCTGGACGAACTCCTCGACGATCGTTGCTATCTCCGCAATGTATTCCAGCCGGATCTCGGTGGGCACATCCCGCCGGGAGTGCACCCATCTCAGGTCAAGAGCCCAGAAACGATCGGCTCTGACAAAGGAGACCGCCTTCCAGGGGGAGCGGAACACAAGATGATCGGAGGGGTAAAGCCATGTCCGGGTCGCTTCTAGGGCTTTCGCGGCCTTGGTGGCTAAGAGCCGCTCCCGCAGTTCTCTGCTTCCCGAGATGAACACGCGCCTTCCTCGCCCCACACAGTCAAAGTTGATCACGTACGCATGCTTTTGGTCAACTTTGAGCCCTTGGATTCCCTCCGTTTTTCTTCTTAGACGCCTCACCCACGCCCGGGAGCCAATCAACCCAAACTCCTCCAAATTGAAGAAAACCGGTACGATGTTAACTCCGGGCTGATGACCGAACCTTCGCAAACATTCCAGCACGGCGAACACACCCGAGGCATTGTCATCAGCACCCACCGCGGCGTTCCCGAAAAGAAAGCTCAGGCCGAAAGATCCCAGCACCAACCACAAGAAAGCAACCCCGACTATTGGATGAACAACCTCGGAAAGAAGGCCGGATAGGACCACTGCGCCAAACACGCTGAAGATGCCTTTAATTGGGGAGCCCGAGAACGGAAAGAACACGAAAGCCGAATCATAGTGTGCACAAAGGATCACGGTGGGACGAGCCTTTTCACCGTTTTCTTTAGCGGGGTCTTTTCCTTGCCCGGGAAGCATTTCCGTATCCTTCCGCACCCCGTATACGGCCAATGGCGTTCCTTTGCGCATGGCTTGCCATCCTCTAAGGATCGGACCCACTGCCAAAAGGAGGAGGCCAAGGGCCTGGCCTCGTAATAACGCAGCCAGAGCTACAAAGTAAGCAACGAAGATACACACGAAAATGACGAAAAGGCGGCGGCCGGACGGCGCAAAATTGGTTTCGCACGGGACAAAACCCGCCTGTTCAAGATGTCTTTTGAGAATGAGTACAGCCTTGCGGTTGCCTTTAGTCCCGGCCAGACGCCCTTCCCGGCAAAACTCGTTGAACTCCTCGACGGTCACGGAGCAGGTTGCCTTTGGAGCCATCCCGGGCCAGCGATAGTGTAGCGCAAGACGCCGCTTTTGTTGTATTTAGATAGTGCGACCCAGGGCAAGTAAATTAGTGGTAGAGGTAGATTTGCGTTTGCCGCGCGTAAAAGGAGGTCACCATGGGAAGAAGGGGTACGAGTTTCGTGCTATTTCTCGCGATGCTTCCTGTGCTAGCTTTTGGCTTCCCATGGTCTCAGGGTTTGCAATGGAAGTATCACGTTGAACTGGTATACACGACACCTCCATTTAGGACAGAATTTGATTTGGTGATACGCGTTGGCGAGGCCAAACACCAAGAGATGGGGGAGCTTCTTTGGACAGTTTGGATTTGCGCCGTTGAAATGACAAAAAATGGCTCAAAAACCCAGGAAACGATCGAATATTACGTGCCACCTCAGACCATCGCCGTTCGCCGTTGGCCTCTGCCTGCGATTTTCGCTTCCTCTACTGAGCAATACAGATTGCTGCTGAGCTTTGCAACGGTAGGGATTCCGAACCTTGGTGAGCCCACAAGCGCTCAGGAGAGAGAACATCCGATATACAAAGACGGAGAGCTGGTTGGGAAGGCAAAACTCGTTGTCAGCCTGACGGAGTTGGGCGCGGAGACCCTCGATTGGCACGGACAAAAACTGGAAGCCAAAGTATTTGAATATCGAGCAGATTATCGCATGCAATATGAAACGAATTCCTTCGGCTCTGGAGAGAAGTGGAGCCACTGGGGCAAGATGTGGGTGGCGAGTGAAAGCGAAATTTGGCTAATTATTGAGGGCGCCATTGCTGAAAATGGTGAGACTGTGCGCGAAGAATATCGCATAACTTTGGTAGATGGCCCTATCGGCTCTGGTCGTTGACATTAAGCGTCTTTAGAGGTTGTGAAAAGGCTCCGTGTGTACGGAGCCTTTGTTCTTTCAAAATCGCAGGCCTTCGTATTCAGTACGGATTTAACTTTTGCAGCCACCGAACCTTTTGAATCGCTATGAAATCCTTGTGCAAACAGTTCTTCATTGGTACGATGGTTTTGGAGGTGATTTATGCCGGAACGGGAAATGCAAGTGGGCGCAGATTTGGAAACGAGAAAAGGCGTCTATTCCAACCTGGCCATCATCAGCCATCAGCCCGATGAGTTTTTCATCGACTTCCTTCTTGTTGATCCTCAGGCCCAGACCCCGGAGCGGGGCCAGGCTATCCTTGTGGCGCGGGTGATCCTCTCTCCGCGGCATATGAAAAGGCTCTACGAGGCCATCGGCGAAAACATCGAAAAATACGAACGAAACTTCGGAAAAATCGTGATCCCTCCGAAACTCTAGAGCGCGCGGGCGATGATCCCTCCGCCCAGGACCTCTTCGCCGCGGTAGAACACCGCGGCCTGTCCGGGAGTCACGGCCCGCACGAGGTTGGCAAACGTAACCCAGGTCTCTTCCCCACGTAGCTCAACTTCCGCCGGGACCGGGGAAGCGCGATACCGCACCTGCACCTCGGCGGGGAATTTCTCGCCCGGTGGCTCGTCAAGCCAATGGAGTTCCCGGGCCACAAGGCCGCGGGCGTAAAGGGCTTCCTCTGGCCCCACAATTAGGGCGTTTCGCTGGGGATCCAGGGCCACCACGTAAAGGGGGCGGGGGCCGGAAAGGCCAAGGCCATGGCGCTGGCCCACGGTGTAATGGGGAAGGCCTTTGTGAGTTCCAAGGAGCCTTCCCTCAAGATCGTAAATTGGGCCCGGTTCGGCATCGGGAATGAGGGCGGGAATGCCTTCCGGAGCAAAACAAAGATCCTGGCTTTCTCGCAGTCGGGCGGCGGTGAGCCCTAATTTCTCGGCGATGCTGCGGATCTCCGCCTTCGTGTATTCGCCCACAGGAAAGAGGGCCCGGGAAAGCTCCTCTTTGGTGAGGGCGAAAAGGAAGTAGGACTGGTCCTTTTCCCGATCGCGGCCACGCAGAAGTTTTATTTTTCCATCGCGCAGGACCCGGGCATGGTGCCCTGTCGCCACCCAGCGGATTCCTCGCTTCTCCGCTTCCCGTACCAATAGAGCAAACCGCACTTCTCGGTTGCAGAAAGCGCAGGGATTAGGGGTGATCCCCCGCCGGTATGCGGCCAAAGTGGGCTCCACCACGAGTTTTCGAAAATCCTCTTGAGCTTGGACCACTTCGTGGGGAATTTCCAATTCCTTGGCGGCAATGGCTGCAGCACTCACCGAGCAGCAGGGATTTTCCCATGGGTCATGGGGATCCCAAAGCCAAAGGGTGAGCCCGTGGACCTCATAGCCGGCTTGGCGCAAAAGATACCCGGCTACCGTGGAGTCCACGCCACCCGACATCCCCAAGAGGACCTTCTCCGACACACCAAAAGCCTACCCGATCTTTGCGTAAAGGAGATATCCGAGGCTAATAGCGGCAGCCAAAACCACGGAAAGGCGCAAAAACTTGGGCACTTCAAGAGGCTTCTCTGCTAAAAAAGGGAAAGATCCCGAGCTTCCTCAGCAAGGTCAATTTTGATCTCCCCGTAGACTCCATCGTAGCCCGGCCGAATCTTGAGTTCTCCGCGGCGCACTTTGTCCAAGGCCCGGCCGAGCTTGGGAAATTCCCGCTCCACATCCGATGAGGGGACATCCAAAAGCACGGAGAACTCCGAACCGAAACGTTCCACAACCTTGAAATATTGGGAGAGGACGGCGCGGGTTTCGGGCTCCCGGCCCAGTACCTGAGCGATGATCTCCAAGAGAGGCACAAGGGACCGATACGGGATGGCTCCCGCGGGCTTTTCCCCGGAAGGTCGATCCGCCAATTCCTCCACCCGATGCATCACTCCCACGGTGAGGGGTTTTCCGCACACCGGGCACTTTCCTCCGTGCCTTTTTGTTTCCTCCGGAGAAAACACGACGCCGCAGGCCCGGTGTCCATCGTAGTGGTATTTCCCTTCCTCGGGAAAGAACTCCACGGTGAACAGGAACTTCTTTGGATCGCGGGTGCGAATGGCCTCCACCAGGGCCGGATAAGAAAGCTCGGGAAGCTCAAATACACAGGCTTCCCTCCCGAGTTTTGTGGGAGAGTGGGCGTCGGAGAAGGAGACCAGGGCCACCCGATCAAGGGCGGAGATACGCCAGTTCATGGGGGGATCGGAGGAAAGTCCGGTTTCGATGGCAAATACCTCGGGCCGGGCTTTTCCTAACGCCTCCTCCAAGGAATCGAATCCGGAATTGGCACCGAAGATGGACCACCACGGAGTCCAGGCGTGGGCGGGGATGATTGCGGCAGTGGGGCTTGCTGCCCGCACAACCTCCACAAGTTTCTCCCCGCTTATTCCCAAAGTGGGGCGGCCATCGGCGGAAAGGTTCCCGAACGCCGAAAGCTCCCGGGAAATTCTGGCCGCATCCTCCGCACTTGGCGCAAGGAGGAGGAAGTGGACGCGCCGCAGACGCCCCTCATAACTCCAAACCGCCGCCACCTCCGCGGTGAAAAGGAAGTGGGTTCCCTCATACTCGTAAACGCCTTCCCCGGCCGGACGCAAGGCGGTCACAAGCTCTTTAAACCACGCGGGATGGGTGAAATCGCCCGTGCCCAAAAGGTTTATCCCTTTGAGCCTGGCCCAGCGAGCCAAACCCGCAAGATCCATGTCCCGGCTGGTGGCCCGGGAGTATCGGGAATGAAGGTGGAGGTCGGCGATCACCCGCATGGTAAAATAATCCCGCCATGGCCGGGAAGGTTTATGTGCTTTACGCGTCGCTTACGGGGAACACGCGGAAGGTCGCGAAGGCAATAGCCGAGGCGGTGGGCGCCACCCTGGTGGACGTGCGCCGCGATCCCCTGCCCAAGGTGGAGCCCGGGGATGTGATTTTCGTGGGGGACGGGGTTTACGGGTGGCGTCCGTCGCGGGCCATGCGCCGGGCCCTCAGCGCCCTGGCCCTTCCCAAAGGGATCAAGGCCGCGGTGTTTGGAACCTACGGCGGAAAACCCAGCCAGCTTGCGGTCTTGGAAAAGATCCTTCGGGAGAAGGGAGCCGAAGTGGTGGATCGGTTTTCCTGTATGGGCAGGGACTGGTTCTTCTTGGGTTTGATCGGCCGCGGTCGTCCCTCGGAGGAAGATCTTCGGGCCGCCCGGGAATTCGCGAAAAAGGTGGTGGGCTGAATTAGCCTCCACCGCCTTTTTTCGCGTGAAACGCGGAGGCAAAAAATAAAGCTGGAAAATACGGAGGCTCATTTCTTGGCCGCCGCGCCCACCTTGCGCAGAAGCTCCTCCACCTTGGTCGGTTTTTCCCAAGGCGCGTCCAAATCCAAACGGCCGAAGTGGCCGTAGCAGGAAAACGGCTCATAAATGGGCCGGCGAAGATTAAGCTCCTCGATGATCGCCGCCGGCCGGAAATCAAAAACTTCCTCCACGGCCTTCTTCAAGGCGGAAAGCGGGATCTTTTCGGTTCCAAACGTTTCCACGTTCAGGGCCAGTGGCCGGGCTCGACCGATGGCATAGGCCACCTGGATCTCGCACTCCTCCGCCAGCCCGGCGGCCACGATGTTCACCGCCACATACCGCGCGTAATAGGACGCGGAGCGGTCCACTTTCGTCGGGTCTTTTCCGGAAAAGGCTCCGCCACCATGGGATCCGTACCCACCGTAAGTGTCGGCAATGATTTTCCGCCCCGTCATCCCTGTGTCCGAGGCCGGGCCGCCGATGACGAACCGACCGGAGGTGTTCACGAACACTTGCGTTTCCTCGTCCATCCACCCGTCCAAAATCGGTTCCACCACGTATTTCCTGAGGTCCTCCCGCAGTTGCTCAAGGTCCACATCTTCAGCATGCTGCGCGGCCAAAAGGACGGTATGCACCCGAACGGGCTTTTCGTTCTCGTACTCCACGGTAACCTGGGTTTTTCCATCCGGGCGAAGGTAGGGAAGGCTTCGGTCTTTGCGCACCTGGGCCAACCTTTTTGCGAGTTTATGGGCAAGGATGATGGGAAGTGGCATGCGCTCCGGTGTCTCCGTGGTGGCATAGCCGAACATGATCCCTTGGTCTCCTGCGCCCAAAAGATCCTTGGGATCCTGGGAGCCGGCCTTGGCCTCCTGGGAGCGAAGCACGGCCTGAGCGATGTCGGGAGACTGCTGCCTAATAAGGTTGGCCACGGCGCAGGAATCAGGGGAGATTCCGTACTCCGGTTTTTCGTAGCCCACATCACGAAGGACCCTTCGTGCGATCTCGCTTGGGTTGATGCAAGCCTCGGTTGTGATCTCTCCGCCCACGATGATCAACCCCTGCATGACGAACGTTTCGCAGGCCACCCGGCCGTAAGGGTCCTGGGTCAAGACCGCGTCCAAGACGGCATCGGAAATGCGATCCGCCAATTTATCCGGATGCCCCTCGGTGACCGATTCCGCCGTGATCAGCTTGCGTGCCACTATCACCTCCTTTTTTGGGCGTGTTGGTACAAGCCTACAACAAAGGACGGCTACCGGCCAGGATCGGCGCAGCCCGGCATTTACGGTAAACTTGCGATTCGGCCGAACGTTAAGGAGGACCCATGGAGCGCACCTTAGTTCTTCTAAAACCCGATGCGGTCCAACGAAGGCTTGTGGGGCGCATCATCTCGCGGATCGAGGAAAAAGGGCTCAAAATCGTGGGGCTCAAGATGATCCGGGTCTCCCGGGAACTTGCGGAAAAGCACTATGCCGAGCACCGGGAGAAGCCGTTTTATCCGGAATTGGTGTCGTTCATCACCTCCGCGCCGGTGGTGGCCATGGTGGTGGAGGGGCCGAAGGCGGTGGAGGTGGTGCGGAAGATGATGGGGAAGACCAACCCGTTGGAGGCCGAGCCGGGCACGATCCGCGGAGATTTTGGGCTTTCCGTGACCATGAACCTCATCCACGGCTCGGATTCCCCGGCCTCCGCGGCCCGGGAGATCGCCCTCTTCTTCCGGGACGATGAGCTTTTGAGCTACAACACGGCCGACTCCGCCTGGCTGGGAGGTTGAGATGGACCTTCCTTCCCGGTACAACCCCAACGAAGTTGAACCGAAGATCCTCGCCCGTTGGGAGGAAAAGGGCTGGGTCTGCAATCCCAAAAGCGGAAAAAAGCCCTTTTCCATCGTGATCCCGCCTCCCAACATCACCGGACGGCTCCACATGGGACACGCCCTCAACAACACCCTTCAGGACGTAGTGATCCGCTTCAAGCGCATGGATGGGTACGAAGCCTGTTGGTTCCCCGGCACCGACCACGCGGGGATCGCTACCCAGGCCGTGGTGGAGATGGAGCTCCTCAAAGAGGGAAAGACCCGGAAGGAGCTGGGGCGGGAGGCGTTCTTGGCCCGGGTCTGGCAGTGGAAAGAGAGGTACGGGAACGAAATCCTCACCCAGCTCAAGGCCTTGGGTTGTTCCTGTGACTGGTCTCGCACCAGGTTCACCTTGGATCCCGGGCTTTCCCGGGCCGTGCGTACCGCCTTCGTCCGCCTCTACCAAGAGGGCCTGATCTACCGGGGCGAGTACATGATCAACTGGTGCCCGCGTTGCGAAACCGCCCTTTCCGATCTCGAGGTGGAGCACGAGGAAGTGCAAGGAAATCTGTACTTCGTGCGCTATCCCCTTGAAGAAGGCGGCTACGTCACGGTGGCCACGACCCGGCCGGAGACGATGCTTGGGGACACGGCCCTCGCCGTGAACCCCGCTGATGAACGCTATCGGCATCTCATCGGAAAAATCGCCATTCTTCCCGTCCTTGGGCGAAGGCTTCCCATCGTGGCTGCGGAAGAAGTGGATCCAGAGTTCGGCACCGGGGTCCTTAAGGTGACCCCTGCCCATGATCCCGTGGACTTCCAGATCGGCCAGCGCCTGGGTCTTCCGGCGGTGAACGTTCTAAATGGTGACGGCACCGTAAACGAGAACGGCGGGCCATTTGCCGGCCTGGATCGGTTCAAAGCCCGGGAAGCCTTGGTGGAACGGCTCAAGACCGAGGGTTTCCTTGAGAAAATCGTGCCCTATAAGCACGCTGTAGGGCATTGCCAGCGCTGCCGGACCATGGTGGAGCCGCGCCTTTCCACCCAGTGGTTCGTGCGCACAAAACCCCTTGCGGAGCCGGCCATCCAGGCCGTGAAAGACGGAAAAATCCGGTTCATTCCGGAACGCTGGACCAAGGTCTACTTCGATTGGCTTGAGAACATCCGCGACTGGTGCATCTCCCGCCAGCTTTGGTGGGGGCACCGCATCCCCGCCTGGTACGGTCCCGATGGAGAAATCATCGTGGCCATGGACGAAAAGGAGGCCAAAAGGATCGCGCGCGAGCGCTACGGAAAGGATGTGGAGCTTCAGCAGGATGAGGATGTCCTTGACACCTGGTTCTCCTCGGCCCTGTGGCCCTTCTCCGTCATGGGCTGGCCCGATTCCACTGAGGATCTGCGCACCTTTTACCCCACGGACCTCCTCATCACCGGGTTCGACATCCTCTTTTTCTGGGTGGCGCGAATGGTCATGATGGGCCTCCATTTCCTTGGGGAGGTGCCGTTCCGGGAGGTCCTCATCACCCCCCTCATCGTGGACGAGCGGGGTCAAAAGATGAGCAAAACCCGGGGGAACGTGATCGACCCCATGGAGCTCATCGAGAGCCACGGCGCCGACGCCCTGCGCTTCACGATGGTCCACATCTCCGGAAAGGGCCGGTCCGCCAGGTTTTCCCGCAGCCTCCTCGACGAGTCCCGCGACTTTCTCAACAAGATCTGGAACATGGCCCGATTTGTCCTCACCAATACCGCGGACCTTCCCGCGGACGCGAACCTTTCCGGTCGCAAACTGGCCTGGGAGGATCGCTGGATCCTTAGCCGCCTTCAAGCGGTCATCAGCGAGGTCCGGGATTATTTGGAGCGCTATGCGTTCCATCTTGCCGCAGAAAGCCTTTACCACTTCATTTGGGACGAGCTTTGCGACTGGTATCTGGAGCTCTCCAAAGTCCGTCTTTATGGAGATGAACCGGAGGCCCGACGCACCGCGCAGGTTGTCTTGCGCAAAGTCCTCGTGGATGTGGTCCACCTCCTTCACCCCTTCATGCCTTTCATCACCGAGGAGATCGGGAACCATTTGGGGCTGGAGGTTTC
Organism: Candidatus Bipolaricaulota bacterium; assembly: GCA_014360945.1. Taxonomy (GTDB): domain Bacteria; phylum Bipolaricaulota; class Bipolaricaulia; order Bipolaricaulales; family Bipolaricaulaceae; genus DTER01. Next base: position 7,360 of record JACIWM010000012.1, on the reverse strand, counting down.
CCGGGGAGCGTATCCCAAACCCGAGGAAAATCTGCGTGACCCGGAAGCGGAGGAGGTGCTCTCCGCGTTTTGCGAGCTTGTGCGGGAGATCCGGGCCATGCGTGCAGAGCTTGGTTTGGATCCGGCTCAAGAGCTGGAGCTCGTTGTCACGGGGGGAGAAAAAGCCCAAACGATCCTTGGGGAATTGGGGGCGGGGCTTTCCCGCTTGGCCCGGGTTCGCCCGCGCTGGGATCCAGAGGGACGGCCGGAAGGTCCGGCGGCCCGCGGCCTCGCCGGAGATATTCCGTTCTTCCTCGGTCTCCCCGGGGAAGTGGACTGGAGTGCCCTCCGCAACCGCCTCCAACGGAACCTCAGCAAAGTGGAGGAGGAGCTCTCGGCCCTCGAGGCACGCTTGAATAACCCGGCATTCCGGGAGAAAGCTTCGGAGGAGGTGGTGGGCAAAACCGAAGCCCAAGCCCAGGAGTTACGGGCCCGGAGGGCCAGACTCCTGCGATTTTGGGAGGAATGAGGGTGAATCCCTGGGGAAAGCTTGCGCACAAACCCGCGCCGGGCTTCGACCGGATGGAGCTCCTCCTTTCCCGACTGGGGCACCCTGAAGAAGGACTGCCCGTGGTTCAGGTGGCCGGGACCCATGGAAAAAGCTCGGTGGCGCTGTTTTTGGAGGCCGTGTTCTCGGCGGCGGGACTGCGCACGGGTGTGTGCACATCCCCGGATTTCTCCGACCCAACCGAGGCCGTGCGTCTACAGGGAGAGCCAGTCTCGCCCCTCGTCACCTCCGCCCTTCTTTCCGCGGCCCTGGAGCCCTGGGAGGATTTCGTGTTCGGCCCGGGAAGGCCTTCTCTGCAGGAGGCCCTCATTGCCGTGGCCTTGGCTCATTTCGCCCGGACCCGCACGGACATCGCGGTGTTAGAAGCCAGCACCGGGAATCGCTGGGATCCCACGAACTTCGTGCGGCGTTGGCTTTCCCTCCTCACCCGCGTGGAGGCGGGGGAGCGCACAGTGAGCCTAGCTTGGGAGGCGGCGAAAATGGCCCGCCCCGGCATCCCTGTGCTCACCACCGCCCTGGAGGACGAGGCCTTGGAGGCCATGGCTCGAGCCTGCCGCAGCTCCGGCGCGGCGTTGGCCCTGGTGGACCCCGCCGACGTGGAGCTTTTGGAACTTTGTTGGGATCGAGCTGTGTGGCGCTCCCGCTCCGACCCCTTCGATCTTGGCCCGTTCGAAACAAAGTTCTTGGGGGCGTATCAGGCGGCGAATCTCTCCCTGACCATGGCTGCCCTCGCTGAGCTTTTCGGTGGTCTCCCTCTCACTCGGGAAGCCGTGCGGGAGGGTCTGAGTCGGGCAAGGCTCCCCGGAAGGTTCGAGCTCGTCCACCGGCACCCCTGGATCGTCGTCGATGCTGCGCAGGACGAGGCCGGCGCCCAAGCGGTTAAAGACTCCTTGGACCGGCTTCCTCCTTTACCCGGACGCCGGACCTTGCTTTTGGTACATATCGAGGAACGCTTAGGAAGGGACATGGAGGACCTTCTCCGGCCGGCATTTCACAGGGTTTTGCGTGTCCCTCCGGAAGAGCTTTCTTTGCGCGTCCCTCAAATTTTGCGCGGCCTTTTCGAGGAAGACCTCCTTGTGATCCTCGGGCCCCATTCGGCCCTGCGGGAGGTGCGGGATGTCATTGGCCGGACTTCTTGAGGAGGTTCGGGCCCGCCCCCTTCCTCAGCACGTGGCCATCATCATGGACGGGAATGGCCGCTGGGCCAAGGCCCGGGGGCTACCGCGCACCGAGGGCCATCGCCGCGGCGCGGACACCGTGGAGCGTATCGCCCGCTTCGTGGCCAAGGAGAAACTTTTTCCGTACCTTACGGTCTTCGCCTTCTCCACAGAGAACTGGGACCGCCCCAAAAACGAGCTGGATTTCCTTTTTTCCCTGCTTGAAGAGTTCGCCCGCACCCGCTGGGAAGAGCTTCGGAAAAACGGAGTGCAACTGAGGATCCTTGGAGATCCTTCGCCTTTCCCAAAAAGTTTGCGAGAGGCCCTCGACCACGCCGTGGCCCAAACCGCCGGGGGTCAGAATCTGGTGTTCACCGTGGCCCTGAACTTTGGGGGAAGATGGGACGTGCTCAGCGCCGCGAGGCGGGCCATGGAATTGGCTCGCTCGGGAAAACTGGCTCCAGAAGAGCTGTCTTTGGAGAAATTCCGAGAACTTCTCCCCGGCGGGGCCCTTCCCGACCCGGACCTCATCATCCGCACCGGCGGGCATCAGCGGCTGTCCAACTTCTTCCTCTTCGAGGCCGCTTACACCGAGTTCTACTTCACCAAAACCCTCTGGCCCGATTTCACGGAGGAGGAACTCCTTTTAGCCCTCAAGGATTTCCAAGGCCGCACGAGAAACTTCGGAAAGGTGCGCGCGTGAAAAATCTCAAACTTCGGCTCCTCACCGCAGCCTTGGCCATCCCCACGGTCCTCGCCATCTTCTGGCTTGCCGATTATTACCATCAGGATTGGCTCGTGGCCCTTCTTCTCTCCGTGGTCGGCCTGGGCGCCGGCTGGGAATACATCGGATTAGTGGGAAAGCTCGGGGTGACCCTCCCCAAAGAGGCCTTCATTTTCGCCATCCCCGCGTTCCTCTTCCTTCTCCTTCCCAAGGACGGAGAATTCGCGTTCATCCTGGCCTTCGCCTTCGCTTATTTTTTGGTAATCTACAGCTTCTCCCGCCGTGGAACCAAAGAGGGTTTTTTGGCCTCCTTGGCTGGGATCTTCGGGCTTTTGTACATCCCGGCCATGCTCGGCTTCGTCCTCGTCTTCCATCGTAAGGGCGGATTCTGGCACGTCCTCCATTTCCTTTTGATCGTCTGGGGATACGACACGGGCGCGTATTTCGTGGGGAGTCTCTTGGGGCGACATCGCCTTTTGCCCCGCATTTCTTTGGCCAAAACCTGGGAGGGAGTAGCGGGCGGGCTTCTTTTGGCCGGAGTGGCCGGGCTTCTTCTGCCGCAATTTTTGACGGATTTAGGGCAAAACTGGCCGGCCGGGCTCATCATGGGATTCGGCGTGGGCGCATTTGTGCAACTCGGCGATCTTTTCGAATCGCTGGTGAAGCGGGCCGCGGGAGTGAAAGACACCGGAAAACTCTTCCCCGGCCACGGCGGAGTTCTGGATCGAATCGACGGGATCCTCGCCTCCGCCCCGATCTATTATTTTTTGGCCCACTATATTTTAGGTCTGTTCTAGCTTCCGTAGGACGGACTCCACCTTGGCCCTGATCCTGCCGGGCGGGGCTTCTCTATCGTCGATCTTAATGAGGGTGGAAACGCGGCGGCAACGCTTCCTCACGGCCATGTGGCAGGCCTTGATCACGGCCATCACCTCGTCCCATTCGCCCTCGATGATGGTCCCCATGGCCGTGAGCTCATGCGGAAGCCCGCTTTCCCGCACGATCCTCATGCATTCCGCCACGTACTCGGAGAGGGACTCGCCCACACCGATGGGAGTGATGGAGAACTCCGCAAGGATCATGCTGCCCCCCTCACCTGGACGTTCTTGAATTTGGCGGGCGCGGCGCCGTGCCCAACCTGCATGACCTGGCCCGGCTCGCCCTTCCCACAGTTGGGAAGGCCCCAAAGCCGCCACTCCTCCGGACCACAAATGGCCACACATGACCGCCAAAACTCCGGGGTGATCCCGGTATAGAGGGCATTTTTCAGCATCCGCACCTTTTTGCCGTTCTTGATCTCCCAGGCGATTTCCGTCCCGAACTGGAAGTTCACGCGCCGATCGTCGATGGACCAGGATTTGTTGGTCTCAAAATAGATCCCGTACTCCGTGTCGGCAATAAGGTCCTCAAGTCGTCCTTTTCCGGGAAGGAGGTTGATGTTGGTCATACGAATAAGAGGGATCCTGGCCCAGCTTGAGGCCCGAGCCGCTCCGGAGCTCCGGGGAAAACCGAGCTTCCCTGCCGTCTCCCGGGAGGTAAGGTAACCCACGAAAATTCCGTTCCGCACAAGATCCACCCGCTGGGCCTCCACCCCTTCGTCGTCGTACCCAAAGGTCCCTAAACCTCCGGGCGCGGTGGCGTCGGCCACGATGTTCACGATCTCCGACCCGTATTGAAAGTTACCGAGCTTCTCCAGGGTGAGAAAGCTTCCGCCGGCGTAAGAAAGCTCCGTTCCCAATACCCGATCCAGCTCAGAGGGATGGCCCAAGGACTCGTGTACTTGAAGGGCCATCTGGGAGCCATCGATGATGACGTCGAACACGCCGGTGGGGCAGACCGGTGCGGAAAGGAGGGCCACGGCCTCCTCCGCAATGCGCTCGGCGTTCTCCACCAACCCCAGGGACTCGATGAACTCGTACCCGGCATTGGCAAAGTCCCCGCCGAAGGAGTTGGGAAAGCTTCGCTTCTGGATTTCCCCGGGTTTGGCGGCATAGGCCTCGATCCCCGCTCCAGAGCTTACGATCACCTGGTGGATTTCCGAGCCCTCCGTGTTCCCAAACCATTTTTCGATGCGCCAGGCGGAAATGCCCCCCTTGGCCATGGCGATCCCTTGGACTTTCAAAATCCGTTCCGCCGCGGCAAAAAGGAGGGCAAGTTTATCCTGGATGGGCACGGAAAGGGGGTCTTTTTTCACCGGGGTCACGTAAGTTCCCCGGTGCACCGGCTCGGGCGCAAGCCGCACGGGCTCGCGCAAAAGGGTGGCGGTGGCCTTGGCAATGGCCAAGGCCTGCTCCGCGGTTTTTCTTATCCCTTGCTCAGTGAGGTCGCTTGTGGCCGCAAACCCCCAGGCCCCTTTGTGAAGAACCCGGATGCCGATCCCCGCGGACTCCCGCCGAGAAAGGACTTCCACTTCCAGATTTTTAGTGCGAATGTTCTCGTCCACCCTCCGTTCCACCCGCACTTCCCCGAAATCCGCGCCCAGGTCCCGCAACACGCTCAGCGCCAGACTCACCAATTTCTCCATCCCCGCTCCTTCCCGAAAAATTTTTGGTCGGGGCGACTGGATTTGAACCAGCGACCCCCTGCTCCCAAAGCAGGTGCGCTTCCAGGCTGCGCCACGCCCCGCCTTTTGGAGTATAGCTTTGCCCAAACCCTGTGCAACACGGAAAATTGCGACGTGGATCCGCTCTCCTTGGCGCAAAAGCTTCTGGCCGCAGGCCCGATCTGCGACCATTGTTTGGGACGCCGCTTCGCCGGGCTTCCCGGAAAACTCTCAAATAGGGAACGGGGAGCGATCCTGCGCATGGCTTTAGGATTCGGGGAAACCCTGCCCGAAGAGTGCTGGGTGTGCGCCGGCCTCTTCCTCCGCGTGCCCTCTTGGGCGGAGAAGGCTTGGGAACTTGCTCGCGAATATGAATTCAAAACCTTCCTTTTCGGGGTGCATCTTTCCCCACGGCTTGAGGCCACCGAGGAGTTCTTGGCCGAGCGCTTCCCTTCCCCTTGGGCTGAGCCCATCCGCCGCCACCTCAACCGCGCTTTGGGCCAGGCTTTTGAGGAAATTCTGGGCAAAGAAAACCGGAAGGCCACGGTGGACTATGCTCGACCTGAAGTTCAATTCCTTGTGGATATCGAGCGGGACGAGGTCAAGCTCACGGTGAACCCCGTGGTGTTCTATGGCCGCTATCGAAAGCTTGTGCGCGGGATTGCCCAGACCTTGTGGACCTGTCCCCGCTGCCGCGGAAAGGGCTGTGAGAATTGCGGAGGGACGGGGAAATTGGCGGCCACCTCCGTGGAGGAGCTTGTGGTCCCCGTTTTCCTTGAGGCCACGGGAGGGATAAAAGGCAATCTGCATGGGGCCGGGCGGGAGGATGCCGATGCCCGCATGCTCGGCCGAGGTCGACCGTTTCTCCTCTCCGTAGAGTGGCCCCGCCGCCGCAATGTCGATCTGACCTGGGTTGCCGAGGAAGTGCGCCGCCGAAGCCTTGGCGCCGTGGAAATTTTGGACCTTCAGCCCGCCACCCCTGAGCTCGAAGAGCGGGTGAAAACAGGAAAATTCGCGAAACGTTATCGGGCAAAAGTTTCCTTTTCCGTTCCCGTCTCGGAGGAGGATTTTCGGCGGGCTGTGGCGGGCCTCGTTGGGGAAATTCAACAACGCACGCCGGCGCGGGTGCGGGAGCGGCGCGCGGATCTGGTGCGCCGCCGCCGGGTCTTCTCCGCTCAAGGCCGACTTCTTTCTCCCACCGAAGGGGAGCTCGTGCTCACTTGCGAGGCCGGTCTTTACGTAAAGGAACTCGTCTCAGGGGACCAAGGCGGCACCAAACCCAATCTTTCCGAACTCCTTGGTGTTTCGGCCCAGGTCACGGAGCTCGATGTATTGGATATCCTGGACGACCAAAACGTTGTGCTCGACAACGCCCACGAGTAGACTCAAAGGTCATGCTCATTGAGCTTTTGGAGGAGTACTTCAAGCGCGAGGAGCCCCACCGGGAGCGCGATTATTTTTACGTTTCGGAAGTGGGAAAATGCCCGCGCCAGATCTTCTACACGGTGAAAGGTTTCCCCCGGCCGCCCTTGGACGGACAGACAGCGCGAAAGCTGGCGGTGGGAGAAGATGCGCACCGAAGGATTGTTCAGGCCATGTATGGGCTGGGGATCGTGGTGGCCGCGGAGGTCCCCATTCCGCCCGGTTCGCTCTTCCACGGCCGGGCTGACGCCATCATCTCCCTTTCCGGGAAAAACTACGTGGTGGAGATCAAGACCGTCCACCCCTACCAATTCGACAAGATGTCCGCGGATCCCCGCACCGATCACTATCTTCAGCTCCAACTTTATTTGCACTACTTCCAAATCCCCCAAGGGATCATCCTTGCAGAGAACAAAGCCACCCAGGAGCTTAGGGAGTTCGTGGTGGAGCTGGACCGGCCCGAGGTGGCCCGAGTCCTTGCGGAGTTCGAAGAGTTGCGCGAGCTCATCTTCGTGCGCGGGGCGCTCCCGCCTTTACCGGACAAATCCCTCTGGGAATACGACCAGTGCAAATATTGCCCGTTTGTGGACTTTTGCCGGGAAAACGTGGGACAACCCCCCAAAATTTCTCTCACTTCCGAGGTTTTAGCGGAACCTCCGGATCTTCCGACCTCTTATCCGCCCGCGGAAAGATCCATCGGGCTTTTTGATGAACCGTAGCGAGCGAAAATTCTGGTCCGGGAACATTGCCGTAGCTGAGGGCGCTCTAGCTGCGGGTGTGGATTTCTACGCGGGTTATCCCATCACCCCTTCCTCGGAAATCATGGAGCACATGGCCCGGGAGCTTCCGAAAAGGGGCGGCGTCTTTATCCAAGCAGAGGACGAGATCGCCGCGATCTTCATGCTTATCGGTGCTTCCTGGGCGGATGCCAAGCCCATGACGGCCACAAGCGGCCCGGGCTTCTCCCT
>JACIWM010000119.1 GCA_014360945.1 Candidatus Bipolaricaulota bacterium | reverse complement strand
GGTATGTGGAGCTATGTCCTTGCCGGAACTTTTCCCGTTCCGGAGCTAGGGGAGCTGGAGCGCCGTTTTTCCGAGCGCGGGCTTTCCACCCGGTACTTCACGCCCGCCGTATTTCAGGCGGCCCGTGTCCTCCCGCCTTTTTTGGCCTCTTTATGCCCCAGCGCCTGAGTTTCCTCGGCACTAATTTGGCGTATTCCTCCGCGCGCGTGGTGATCCTCGGTGTCCCTTTGGAGCGGACCACCAGCTGGCGGGGAGGCCAGGCCCAGGGACCTAACGCCATCCGCTCCGCTTCCGACTCCATCGAGTTTTTCTCCCATCACTTCCGAAAGGACCTGCGCGACATAGGAATCGCCGACCTGGGCGATCTTGACCCGTACCGAGCGTTTGAGGAGATCCTCGCCGAAGAGGAGGCGGAGGTGGAGAAAATTTTGCGGGACGGGAAGGTTCCGGTAGTGTTGGGCGGAGAACACACGGTGGTTGTTCCGGCGGTGCGGGCGGCAAGAAAATTTGGACCCCTTCAGGTTCTGGCCTTGGATGCCCATTCCGATCTGCGTGACGAATATCTGGGCTTGAAGCTCTGTCATGCTTCCGCCCTGCGCCGAGCTGGCGAGGTTGCGGAAAATTTGGTCATTGTGGGAGCGCGCTCATTCTTCGGCCCTGATTTGGATGAGCCATTTTTCGCGTCTTTGAAGGATTTTCCCGAAAAATTGCGGCCGGATCTTCCGGTCTGGCTCAGCGTGGACCTGGATGCCTTCGATCCCAGCCTTTGTCCGGGTGTGACCAACCCCGAACCGGGCGGGCTTTCCTGGTCTGAATTCATCCAAATCCTCCAAAAACTCCAAGGATTTCGAGTGCTGGGCATGGATTTGGTGGAGCTCGCCCCAATTTGGGACCCTTCCGGCGTTTCCGCGGTATGCGCGGCGAAAATCCTAGTGGAGAGCATCGCCGCGTTATGGGGGTAAGTGTTTTCCGCGGCCTTCCCCTTTAAAATAGGGCACTCATGGAACTCGCGGGGTTAAAGCTGGTAGGGGTGGTGGCCAAGGCGGCGTTGGCCGGAGTGCCACCTCAGAAATTCTGCGCTCAAACCCTGCCGGAGGTCCTCTCCATTTTGGAGATGGATGTGGGCGCCGTCTACCTCCTTCAGGATGAGACCCTTCACCTTTTCGCCCATCACGGACTTTCCCCGGAATTCGCGGAGCTTGCCGCACAAAACCCCGTGGATCATCCTCGCCTTGGCCGAGCCCTGCGCGAAAGAAAGCCCGTTTTAGCAGAAGGTTTTAGCGATCTTGCCACCAAAAAAGAAGGGATCAAGGCTGCGGCTTATTTGCCCTTGATGGTGGGGGAACAGAAGTTGGGCGTTCTTGCGCTGGGAAAGAAAAAACCTTGGTCCCCAACGGCGGAGGAGCTTACTTCTTTGGAGCACGTGTCTTCCGTGTTCGCCTTGGGCCTGGCGTTCTCCCTGAAACTTATGGAAATCACGGACCTTGTGCAGAGCCTTGAGCAATTTACGGAAAATGAGCTTGTTGGTGTCTACGTCATTCAGGACGGAAAAATCGTGTACGCCAACGCCGGGATGTGTCGCATTGGCGGTTATAGCCGCGAGGAGTTCCTGGGTCGAAACCCCTTGGATTTCGTGCATCCGGAGGATCGAGATTTGGTCAGAACCAATTTGGAGAGGCGTCTGCGGGGCGAGGTTGCCCTGAAACGCTACCGGTTCCGGGCCCTGCGCAAGGACGGAGAGATCCTTACCTTAGAAGTCCAAGCTTGGCCCATCATTTATCGCGGCCGGCCGGCGGTGCAAGGAGTCCTCCTCGATGCTACTTGGGAGGCGGAGGCCGAACGGTTGCGGAAAAGTCTTTTGTCCGTGGCTCGTGAAATTTTAGGAGCCACGAACATTCAGGAAATCTTGACGAAGGTGGCCAAGGCCGTGGTGGAATATTCCCCGTTTCGCCGGGCCGTGGTGACCGTTTACGATCTACGTCACGATCCGCCTCTTTTAGGACCGGTGATG
>JACIWM010000118.1 GCA_014360945.1 Candidatus Bipolaricaulota bacterium | reverse complement strand
AAAAGGAAGCGCATAAGGCGGATTTTTGGCGTGGCCGGGCCATAGCCGTGCTCTCCCTCCCCCACCTGGATGGCCAATATCCCCTGAAGCACAACCAAGACCTGCAGGAAAAGGGAACGGCGGATGTGGGGGTCCGGCCAAAGGAGGGAGGCGAGGAGGCCCACTCCGGCGAGGATCGTCGTCCCGTGGACGGGTGTTACGAGGAATTCGGGGAGCCTTGGAAACCTCATGGCAAAAGAACAAAGTAGGCTTCCCCTGAAAGTTCGGAGGGAACACGCACCACCGTAGCTCGCTCCCAGGGAAGGATAAACCCCTGCACCGCCCAGGAAGGCGGGGCGGCCCTTTCCCCTTCCACGACCATCTCCTTCCTTACGATCCGCCAAAGCAGCCGCGGGGAACTGGGGGAGAGGTAAAGCTCTGTGTACCACTGGCCATCCACGAAGCGCCACACCACATCCCTTCCTTCCCACTCCCGCGGGGGGAGGGCCTCCACCCAGAAGCCGGGAAGTCGCACCATCTCCTTCCGCCAGGCTACAATTCCCAGTGACTCCAGGCAAAAGCTGGTGAAACTCGGCGAAAAAACGCTTATTTCGGCGCGATAATCCTGCGGTAAACTTTCGCGCAAAACTACATAAAACAATGAAAAGCCCAAAAAGGCTAAAAGAAAAACGAGAAAAACTCCGCTACGGCCCCGGGAAAGACCAGGCAAAACCAGGCCAAGGCCTAAAAGGTACAGGGAAAGGCCGGGTGCGAGCGCCCGCCATTCCGGCGCAGGTGGACGAATCTCCGCTAGACCCGCCAAGGCCTGTTCCGCCTCCACCCGCACCTCTCCAGCCAGAAAAACCTTCCACGCCCAAAGCACGTCCTCCTCGGCTTTGTGAAGAGAAGTGAAGGGATGAATCTCGGAAAACGGGGAAAGGAGAAGAGGATCAGCAGGGAGTTCGGTGAGGACCACGTCCACCGGTTCTTTGGGCGGGCCGATCCCGGCCCGTAGCGTTCCCTCCGGCACGAACTCCACCCGTTTCTCCAGAACTTTTGCTCCGCCAACATGAGCTGAGACGTGCAAAAAGTAACTTCCCACCCGAATCGGCCAGGGAAGGAGAAAGCGCATGCGGCTAAATGGGCCAAGGGAGAAAGGCACAACGGCGGTGTAGGTAGCGATTCCCCGCCAAGGTGAGCCGATCTCTCCCTGAACCCAAAGCTCGCCGGAGACAAGGTCCGGGCCGGGATTAGCGAGGGTGAGCCAAAGGGGATTCACCGCATCCAAGACGGGCCGGCCGGACCAGCCCAGTTCCACCTCCGCTTCCAAGGCCAAGCCCGCAACGGCCCAGAGAAAAAGAAAAAGGATCATTGGGGAAGGCCGTTCACCGCCTCCAGAGCATCATGGGCCAAAACATCGGCGTAAACTTGAGTGGTGCGGATTGACGCGTGGCCAAGCTGCATCTGCACAAGCCGGAGATTGTACTTCGAGGCCCGGTAAAGGAGGGAGGCATAGGTGTGGCGGCAGGTATGGATGGTGAAGCGGTTGGGAAGCCCTGCTTTCTTCGCGTAGCGTTTGAACATGAGCCACACGGCCTGCCGGGTGAGCGGCCCGCCCCGCGGGGAAAGGAAGAGATAAGAGTCTTCGGAGACCGGTTCGCCTACAAGTTTCTTCCATTCCAGGAACTCCAAAAGATGCCGGCGGAGGGCTTCCCCGATGTGGACGCTCCGGATTTTCCCGCCCTTTCCGCGCCGCACGATGATCGCTGCCTGTCCCGGCTCGAGGAGAAGGTCGCCCACCTTGAGGTTCACGATCTCCGAGACGCGGAGCCCGGCATCGAGAGCGACGTGGAGGATGGCCCAGTCCCGGACCGGTGCCTTCTTTCCCCGGCGTAGGGCCTCCTCCGCGGCCTTTCTGGCCACGGTCTTAAGCCGGTGCACCTGCTCCGGGGTCATGAAGTCCTCCAGGGTCAGCTGGAGCGGCATTTCCCCTCCTTCCTAAGCTTTACCAAAGAGGCACAAAACTTTACCAAAGATCCA
>JACIWM010000117.1 GCA_014360945.1 Candidatus Bipolaricaulota bacterium | reverse complement strand
CCCGAACTTCTTCCCGACGGCGTGCGCTACCTCGATTTGGAACTTGACGTAGTGAACGTGGCAGGTGACGTACACCTCGTCGACGCGGAAGTCCTGGAGAAAAAGGTGGCTGAGGGGCTTCTCTCCCGCGGCCTTGCGGAAAAAGCCCGGGAAATCGCAGAGGATTTGGTCCAAAAACTCAGGGCCGGTGCCGCACCTTCCTAGAACGGGCCGAAAGACTCCACAAGGGCTTCCAAAAACACACTTTCCTGGAAAAGGCCTACCAGACGCTTAAGTTCTTGCCCCTCGGGCCCCAAAAGGACCACGGTGGGCACTCCCACCACGCCGAAATTTTTCCGCACCGTCTCTTCCTCAGGCTCGACCGTGGTAAGGTCTACTTTGACCGGAATGGCCCCCGTCTTTTTCACAGCTTCCAAAACTTTTTGGGACCGGAAAGTGGTTGCCGAAAGCTCTTGACACGGAAGACACCAGGCCGCGGAGAAATAGAGAATTACGGGTTTTCCCTCAGCTTTCGCTTGATCCAAAACCTCCGGCGTGTATTTCACCCACGGAATTTCCGGGCCCTCCGTCCCGCTCGGGATCATGGACCATACGGCGATACCTAGTCCTGCGGCCAAAGTTAGAGCTCCAAGCGCCGGAAGCACCCAGCCCTTGCGGTGCTTTATGGCCGAGAAAAGAAGGAAAGCTCCGCCGCCGAGAGAAAGCACGACCACGCCCACCTTGCGTCCCACCTCAGGAAGGATGGGCGAAAGGAAGTACAAAGCCATGCCCAAAAGGAAGAAGCCAAGCAGGTGTTCCACCCACACCGTCCAGGTCCCCGCTTTGGGAAGCTTTTTTAGCTTTCCCGAAAGCAAAGCCAAGCCGACATAAGGAAGGCCAAGGCCCAGGGCCAGGGCGAAAAACAGGAAAAATCCGCGCCCAGGGTCGCCCAGGCTTGCCACATACGTGATGAAGGCCACGGTGGCCGGGCCCACACACGGGGCGGCCACCAATCCCACCACCATGCCCATGAGAAGCGCTCCGACAATCCCGCCCTTGCCTTTGGGAAGTTTTCGAAGAAGCGCGGCCGGCGCGCGGAAGGTGTAGAGCCCAAAAAAGCTTAAGGATAGGGCCACCATCACCGCAGCCAAAATGCTCAACACCGCCGGATGCTGCAAAGCTTGCCCAAGCATTCCCCCGCCCAAGGCCGCCAAAACCCCCAGAGCCGAATAAGTCAGGGCAATTCCGAAGAGATAGACCAAAGCCAGGCCTAGTGTGCAAATAATGTGCGCTCCCGCGGCCTGAGCAAAATACCCCACCGTCACCGGCACCATGGGATACACGCACGGCGTGAGATTTAAGCCAAGCCCCACAAGGAACGCCGCGCTCAGCATCCCCAGGAAGCTCCGATCGGCAAATCTCTGGGCTTGGGCGGGAGTTCCTCCCGTGCTTGCGGAGGCGACCACCGAAATCGGAATGGCGAACGGCACAAACTCCGGAGGAAGACACACCTCATCGTTACAGGCCTGATACCATAACTTCCCCTGGATTTCGTATTCTCCGGGAAGCACGGTCTCCTTGGCGCGGATGACCAACACAATTTCGATTTCTTCAGAGTAGAGCTCCAAGGGGAATGGGAAAATGGGGATTTGCTTTATTTCCGGTTCGGGCCAGCGTTCCTCAACGGATATGCCTTCAGGAAGGGCGAGCTCCAAACGGGTGGGCACCAGGAATTGTTGGGAGGGCTCATGGGCATTGATGTGCCAAGGCGGCAGGATCTCTGCAACAAGCCTGACTTCAGTGGCTCCTCCCGGAGCTAAGGTTGCCGCCTCATCGATGTGAGCAATGCGCACCACATCCATGCCCTGGCAGAAAGCCAGGACGGAGAACGCCAGCCAAACCAACCACACGGGTTTCGTCATGCTATTCACTCCATTCTTAGCCGAGTCGAACTGGGACACGAAACGTTGGGGCAAGTATAACGCTTCTTGAAAGAGTGGGCGGGATGGGCGAAAGTATCAAGACAAACCATGTGGGAGGAAGTGGAAGCGGCATTGGAGAAAATTCG
>JACIWM010000116.1 GCA_014360945.1 Candidatus Bipolaricaulota bacterium | reverse complement strand
CTCCACTATCTCTACGGGGCGATGCCTTTTGTGGCCGGGGTGGTCCAGCCCCTCTCCCTCCGGGAAGCCGAAGCCGCCGGAGCCGAGCTCGCCCAAATCCTTGCGAAAAAGCCCGTGGTCCTCATTTGCTCCACGGATTTCACCCACTATGAGCCCCACGAGATCGCAAAGGAAAAGGACCTTTTGGCCCTGCGCTACGTTTTGGACCTGAATTTGCCGGGGTTTTTGGAGGTCGTACGTACCCGACGCATCTCCATTTGCGGGGTGGGAGCCCTGGCCCTCTTCATCTCCGCCGCAAAGAACCTGAACCTTCGTGCTTCCGAGCTCCTCCTTTATCGCACCTCCGGGGAGATCGCGGGCATGATGGACCAAGTGGTGGGCTACGCCGCGGCCATCTTCCGCGAGGTGAGCGAAGTTGCGTAGCATGACGGGCTTCGGCCGGGGGCAAGCCCAAGCTCCCGGATTTCAGGTGGAGGTGGATCTCCGCACCCTTAATGCCCGGTTTTTGGAGGTTCGCGTCCGCGGCCTTTCGGATTTTCCCTTTTTGGCCCACAGAACCGAAGAAAAATTGCGCCAAAACTTCTTCCGCGGTACTCTAGAGGCCACTATCCGCCTCATCCCCTCCGCCCAAGCCTCGGGAAAAAGTCTCAACCTAAACCTCGCTCAAAAGTACATGGAAGAACTTCGCAAGCTTTGCCGGGCCCTGAAAATTCGAGAAAGACCGGGCCTTTCCCATCTTCTGGCTTTGGGGATCTTCCAGGAGACCAGACCGGACGAGGAGCTTCTTTGGCCGGCAGTGGAGGAAGCTTTGGCTCAGGCCATTTCCATGGCCCAAAAGGAGCGGGCCAAGGAAGGCGAGGCCCTGCGCCAAGCTCTTCTTAGGGAAAAGGAGGCCCTCGTGGAGCTCCTTGGTCGCGCGGAAAATTTGGCCCAAAAGGAACAAGAGGTAGCGGAAGAGCGCCTAAAAATCCGGGCAAAGGAACTGGAAAACGTGGATCCTGCAAGGGTTCAAGCGGAAATCGCCCTTCTTTTGAGCCGAAGCGACGTGCGCGAGGAGCTCGATCGCCTTTGGGCCCATGTCCGAAAACTCGATGAGCTTATTTTTCGGGAGGGGCCAGTGGGAAAGGAGCTGGAGTTCTTGGCCCAGGAGATCGGGCGGGAGGCGGGGACCCTGGCGGCCAAGGCCTATGGCCCGGAACTTTCCCATGTGGCCTTGGCCTTGCGCCTTGGCGCGGAACGCCTCCGGGAACAAGCAAGGAACGTGGAATGAAGGACCTCCTTCCTCCGGGAGTAGGCATCCAAGGGGAACGGGGCATTGCCTTTGTAATCGCCGGACCTTCCGGCGCCGGCAAATCCTCGGTGATCTCCGCTCTTCTTTCCCGCGATCCGAAGCTTTCGTTCTCCGTTTCCGCCACCACCAGGCCCCGCCGGCCCGACGAGGTCCACGGCCGCGACTACTACTTCGTGAGCGAGGATGAGTTCGACCGCCTTATTGCCGAGGGCGCCCTTTTGGAGTGGACCGTGTACCAAGGCCATCGGTACGGCACGCCCAAAACGGAGGTTCTCGCCCGCCTTGAGAAAGGCCTGGATGTGGTTCTGAACGTGGAGGTTCGCGGGGCCCGGGCCATCCGCGCCGCAAATTTGGGCTTCCCCGTGGTCCTCGTCTTCCTCGTTCCCCCAAGCTGGGAGGAGCTGGTGGCGCGGGTGCGAAGGCGCGGAACAGAAAGCGAAGAAGCCCTGGCAGAGAGACTCCGCATCGCCCGCGAGGAGCTCCAACACATCCCGGAGTTCGACTACCTCGTCGTGAACGATTCTTTGGAGGAAGCGGTGGCCCGGGTGGAGGCCATAATCAAAGCGGAGCGGATGAAGATCGTACGATGCGCGTAGGGATCGACATCGTGGAGGTTCCGAGGTTCTCCGCGTTTCTGGCGCGGTGGGGGGAGCGGGCTCAGACCCGACTTTTCACGGAACGGGAGATCTCCTACGCGCGGCGGGCGCGGGGTGAGCTTTTCGTGCAAAGGCTTGCCGTGCGCTTCGCCGCAAAAGAGGCGTTTTGCAAGGCCCTGGGCAAACCGGTCCCGTTCCGGGAGATCGA
>JACIWM010000115.1 GCA_014360945.1 Candidatus Bipolaricaulota bacterium | reverse complement strand
CGTATTGCTCCTTCCGCTTGAGATACTTGAGACACACTACCAGCAAGATTGACCTACGTATGGTAGATTCGGCTGTAATCCGTGGGTTAAGGGCGAAACGCCACTTTGATCCCGCGCCGTGAAAGAACCGTTTGAAGGGCCGTGCGATAGTCATTAAGCGGGAACGTGTGGGTCACAATTTTCTCCAACCCCTTCCCTTCGCGAAGAACATCAATGGCTTGCCGGAAATCCTTTTCACTGTAGGTGTAAGTGCCAACGATCCGAATCCCGCGGAACCAAAGGGGCGAAAGATCGAGTTTCGTCCGGCCCGGTGCACCCAAAAGGAGAACTGTTCCGCCCTCTTGCACAGCCCAAAGGGCTTGGTCCACGCTGGACGCAGTTCCCGCCGCATCCACCACACATGGAAAGCCTCCGCGCCAGGCCGGTGGGCCAATGGGAGCACGATACTTCTTGCTTCCTTGATCCTTTGTCGCCTCCTCCGCATTTCGATAGACCTTAGCGCCTAGCTCCTCGGCCAAGCGTGCTTGAAGGGCATGACGAGCAACAATCGCGATCGAACCGTGGTGCCCAAGGATTCTCACCGCGGCCACCGTCAAAAGCCCGATCGTTCCCGCACCCAGAATGAGCACAGGCTCCTTGGGATCAAAAGAGACCAGCCGAAGCCCGCGTAAAACCACAGCCAGGGGCTCGGTCAAAAGCGCCCGCTCGGTAGGCATATCTTCGGGAAGAGGATAAACCCGGGCAGGATGGACTACGAGACGTTCCGCCCAGCCGCCGGGAAGATCGCGGTGGTATCCAAGCATTCCCGGAGCGAGGTTTCCCTCCGCGACGTTTTGACAAAGGGCGTCCTCCCCTTTTTCGCAGGCCGGGCAAGGAGGAAGGTCCCGCTCACGACAGGCCAAAAGGGGGTTGATGGCCGCTCGCACCCCTCCAACCTCGGCTACGATTTCGTGTCCTAAAACGGCGGGAAAGGAAAAGAACGGGGCTAATCTGGGAGAGCTTTTCCCAAGAAGAAGGGCCAAATCCGAGCCGCAGATTCCGGAAAGAAGGACCTTGGCTTTCTCCCAGCCCGGCGGCGGTTCAGGCTCGGGGATTTCCCGAAGACGCAGGGGCAAAAGGTCCAAGGGCGTGCGTTTTCCCAAAGCGCGCACTAAAAGGTAACGGGGAATAGAAGCGGTATAAACAAGGGCCTTCATGTCATGGGCACCTGACGGATGAGCTTTCCTTCGATGCGCTCAAGAATATCGGAGAGACTTCGTCCGGTGATGGTGAGGCCATGGTTTTTGAGGCCGATCACGGCCCGCGCCGGATCCGGCGCTTTTCGCACGAGCTCAGCCACGGACTTAGCTAATTCGTAGCTTCCGCAAGGGTAATGGGCCTGAGTCGCAGGAACGCCGTCCATCCAGGCGTGCACGTGGATGATGGCCCCTACCTCGGGATGCTCCCGATAGATCATCCAATGCTCGATGGCGTCCACAGAAACCCGCCGCGGCTCAATGTGCGGGGGCACGGAAAGGACGATGGCGTTCTCCACCGGGTCGTAGTCCTTAACGAGGAGGATATCCCGACCGATCACGCGCAGATCGGCCTTGTTCACGCCGGAGGCGGACATCCAAAACCGCTTTTCGTCCTTTCGCACGGAAAGATTTCCGTAAGAAAGACCGCCGATACCGTAAAGGCGCTGGACATGCCTAAAGTCCTCGGGCGGGAGGATCTTGTCGATGGGGAATGGGGCGGGAAGAAGGTTCCAGGAATCCAGGATCTTTCCGGCTCGGCTGAGCTCTCGGGTGAGTTCATCGCCTTCCCAAAGCTCGGGCTCAAGGTCCGGCTCAAAGCGGTTTTTTATGACAAGCCGGGCGGAAGCCATGGGATGGATGCGTTTCCAAAGGCGCTCGTAGAAATCATCACCTTCCGGCTCGGCGTAGTGGCCCAAGTCCAGGGTGAAAAAGTGCGCCGCCTTTCCGGGAATGTAGGCCAAAAGCATGTTGGAGAGGGTGCGCACAAGATAGGGATACATGGCCTGAACGGCCGCTTCGGGGATTTCCTTTACCGCAAGGATGGAGAGGACAAAGGTGGCTTGGGACTTACGCCGGTACGGTTT
>JACIWM010000114.1 GCA_014360945.1 Candidatus Bipolaricaulota bacterium | reverse complement strand
GAGACCTTTTGGGTCATTGTGCACGATAACTGGGCCACAACCCCGGAGGACGTGGTGATCCCCTGGGACCACCTGGTAGCGCTGATCACGCTGCCGCCCGGCTAATGCCGCGGCGCGTAAGGCATGGGATCAGATACGGTAAAGTTCAGCAAGAAGGCAAGGAGGGCAGGTCTTGTGGCGCAATACCGCAAGCGAATTGTGAGTTTTCCCGATCGCATATCCAAAACTGACTCTTCCCCGGCTTTTGCCCCGAGAACTGTTCTCTAATGCCACGATGCGGGTAGCCCAAAGGTGGAGAATCAGGTGAAGAGGGGCGGAAAGCCTCTCGCGGCTAGGGTCCCCACGGGAAGAACTGCCGAAGGTCCCCCACGAGGGGGAGCCGCACTCCGTGAGAGCGTCGCTGCCTGCTGCCACTGCTCTCTCCATCTTGTCCACGTACCGGGGGTAAGCGCGGAGGAGAAAGTCCTTTCGGAGGCAAGTTGGGCGTAGGTGCAAATCGGGAAAAGGGGGTCACGGAGCTGACCCCGCAGATTCTCGACCAGCTCTCAGGTTAGGACAGCTCCACCGATGTGGGGGGCACGGCCCCGCGGCGCGCCCTCTCCTTTTGTGGCGAGACTGGGAAGCTCCGATCAGGAATGCACAAGATGACCCGCCCTTGTCCAGCGTTATTCGATCAGGGTTTTGGCGCCATTGAGGACAAGCCTAAAAGGCTGAGCTCGATGATGGGCCGAAGAAGGGCCGCTGGGCTTTGCCCGGCGACTCTTCGCTCCGTTGTGCAACCCCTCTTCGAAGTTACGAAAACCTCGATTCGAACGCTAAACAAGCACCTCGAATCTACGAATCCTTTCAGGAGCTTAGGGCGGAACAGGTTGCCCCGGCCATTGCTCCGGAGACCTCACTCGCCGGCTCTTCTACGAAGCTGATGATAATGGTCTCTTTCCAGCCGGAGCCAGGTAGCCCGCTAAAATCAATCCCATTCCTTGAGCGGATAAGAAAAATAATATCGTGTTTGATCGTTCCAAATCAGCCAGGCCTCATCGCTGTCGTTTCGCCACATTTTTCTCCCCGTCCAGTACCAGTCAATTACCTTCTCGGTGTCCCTAATCGAATATTCCCCGACCCGACTTGTGGAGACCGGGCCGGAGTGCACCCGCAGTACCCAACCAGGGGGCAACACAAGTGCCTCCACATAGCGACTGAACTCCAAGGTTTGGCTCTCTTTGGGATCACTTGCAAGTTTCCATCCCTTAGCCAGGTCAATTGCATCTACACCCCGGTTTACCATGTAAACAACCTCGTCGTCCCCCCATTGCTTTATGGCAGCGATCACTAAATCGGAATCACGGTAAGGATCGCATTCTCCCCACCAACCACGTCTTTCTTTGGCCGCCTCAATCTGGGCCGCTAGGACCCAGGGAACGTAATGGATGTCGAAATGGTCTTCGTGCCAGGTGTCTTTTGGGTCGCGGATGTCCAGCCGAGAAAGTCCCAGTTCGGCAAGCCGGGTCCCCAAGTGGGCCGAAGGGGTCTGTACTGGCTCCAAGAAAACATGGGCCAGGAGCCGTCCATTTCGGTCCCGGCGGTCCATGCCTTGCTCGGGATCGAGCTCAAGCCAGATTATCTTCCCCTTGATCAATGCATCGCATGCTGTCTGTGCTTCGTCGCCAAGACAGGCAGCCAATTCAGGCGCGTTCACCGAGATGAAGCGAACTTCCTTTCTACTCCCATCGGCTAATTCGACCATGATGGTGTCCCCATCCACCGCCCATAGCCCTCTGGCCTTTACCATATCCTCCCCTGCGTAAACGGTTAGCACGCTGGCCAGGAGGAGGACCAAAGACAGTGCTGCCAGCTTGATGCGCATTTTTACCCTCCTTAGTACAAAACTTTTTTCATTATAGCCCTTCTATCCGCTCGTGTTTCCCGCCAAGCCCAGTGAACCACCAATGATACGAAGGACACAAAGTGGGGGCACAACATGCTGTGCCCCACGATTGGGAACCAATTCCAAAAATTGCTTGGCGAGTTTAAAGACTATGTAACTTCTCAACGAAGTCAAACGCATCTCTTGAACTTATCAATATCTCGTCAAATGTGTCTAGCCAGTATAGCAGCTCCCCATGCC
>JACIWM010000113.1 GCA_014360945.1 Candidatus Bipolaricaulota bacterium | reverse complement strand
GATGAGCTCGTGCAAGGAATACTCGCGCAGGCTGACCTTGGCCTTTCCCGCGTAGACCCATTCCTCTTTTTCCTCCCCTCGCCCCCTTTCAGGGGGAGAGGGCCGGGGTGAGGGGGGCCGCAAGAAAAAGAGCCAGCGAGAATGCAAACGCGATTTTTCCAAATCGAACTCTCCCTCCTCAACCACCATGTACCTGGGAAGCTTGGCCACGTTATGGGGGCGAAACTCCCTAACGAGGTGGTCGCGGTTATGGACGTCCAAAACGAAGATCCCGCCGGGCTTCACAAGTTTCCGCGTAGATACAAGAAGTTTTCGGTCCTCGTCCTCGCTGTAGTAGCCAAACGAGGTGAAAAGACAGATCACCGCGTCGAAATCTTTTTTGGGGAACTTTTGGAGCTCCCGAACATCATGGAGCACGAACTCCACGCGCTCTTGAACGTCGGCTTCTTCTGCCAGCTTCGCGGCCCGTTCTAGGAATTTTGGGGAAAAATCCACGCCCACCACGAAATACCCGCGTTTGGCCAAGGCCACGCTGTGCCGACCTATTCCGCAACATAGGTCCAAAATTTTTCCTCCGGACGGAACTCCATGAGCCCGAAAAAGCTTTATCAGCAATTCCGCCTCTTCCTCGGCCCTGGCGAGCCTTTCTTCAAGCTCGAGCTGGTAAAGCTCCGCCTTCTCTATAAAAAGCTCACGCGGCCAATCCTCGCTCATACTTCCTCCTTGGCTCACCCAACTTACCCTTTAGACTAAGCACGAAAGCTTTCGCCATGCCTCCTAGATGTCCAAGCCGGAAAAGGGGAACTCGGTGGGCGGAAGTTTCTCGGCAAGCTCGGGTTTCAGGATCACCCAGGGTTTTGGAGCAAGCACGATGGCTCCCGGCGGCACATCGTCCCGCACCACCGCGCCCGCGCCGATGCGCGCGCCCTTCCCCACCCGGATCGGCCCAAGCAAAACAGCATGAGCTCCAATCACCACCCCGTCCTCCACCGTTGGATGCCGTTTTTTCTTCTCCGTTGAAACTCCGCCCAAAACCACGCCCGAATAAATGTGCACGTCGTTCCCGATCTCCGCGGTTTCACCGATCACCACACCCATCCCATGGTCAATGGTCACCCGCCTTCCCAATTTCGCGCCGGGATGGATTTCCACACCGGTGAAAAACCGCACGATGTGCGCCAAAAAACGGGCTAAAAACTTTAAGTGGTGTTGCCAAAGCCAGTGGTTTATGCGGTGAGCCCAGATCGCGTGCATCCCCGGGTAGAGGAGGAGGACCTCCAAAGCGTTTCGGGCTGCGGGATCCCGGGCCAAAATAGCGCGAATGTCCTCACGAATTCCCCAAAACACGGGAACCTCCGAAATTCCCGCCGAAAAGGCCGGTGGAGAGGTACCGCTCGCCGGTGTCGGGGAGGATGACGACCAGGGTTTTTCCCGCCGATTCCGGCCAGGCGGCGATTTTGAGGGCCGCGGCCACGGCCGCGCCGGAGGAGATTCCCACCAAAAGCCCTTCTTCCCGGGCCAGACGCCGTGCGGTCTCCGCCGCCTCCTCATCGGTCACGGTGATCACTTCGTCGATCACGAAGCGATCCAAAACTTTGGGAATGAATCCCGCGCCGATTCCCTGGATCCGGTGCCGGCCGGGCTTTCCTCCGGAGAGGACTGGTGAGGCCGCGGGCTCCACGGCGATCACCTTCACTTCGGGCTTACGACTTTTCAGAACCCGGCCCACACCGGTGATCGTCCCGCCCGTTCCCACTCCGGCCACGAAGATGTCCACTTTGCCCTCCGTATCCCGCCAGATCTCCTCGGCCGTGGTCTCCTCGTGGATTTTGGGATTTGCGGGGTTCTCGAACTGTTGGGGCATGAAGGCGTTGTAGCGTTTGGCCAATTCCTCCGCGGCCCGCACGGCCCCGGGCATTCCTTCCTCTGCTGGTGTCAGGACAAGCTCCGCTCCCAAGGCCTGAAGGATGGCCCGACGCTCCAGGCTCATCGTCTCCGGCATGGTGAGGATGAGCCGATACCCACGAATGGCGCACACGAACGCCAGCCCAATCCCAGTGTTTCCGGATGTCGGCTCCACTACCACTCCACCAGGCTTAAGAAGCCCGCGCTCCTCGGCATCCCTGATCATGGCCCAGGCGATGCGGTC
>JACIWM010000112.1 GCA_014360945.1 Candidatus Bipolaricaulota bacterium | reverse complement strand
GTGTTTCAGGAATTCCAGCTCGAGAGGGCTTTCCTGGAGGAAGGGGTAAGTCTTTTTCGCCTCGCCCGTGAGTCCTTGGGCGGCATTATAAAGATCGATGAGCTCCAAAACGCGGTTGCGCAAAACGACGGTCGGCTCGGTGCGCAGCAAAAGAACATCGCCCTCGTCCCGAAGGACAAGATAAGCTCCGTCGGGAAGCAACGTCTCCCGATTCTTCTCCACGACCTCCCCCAGATACCCAAGGTCCCAGTCCTCAAGGAACTGGAAGAACTCCGGGCCGGCGGGAAACGCAAGCTTTGGTTGGGAAAATCCTTCCACGAAGGGCACCCGCAGATTCACGAAGAAAAGGCCTTCCACGGACTGGCTATAGGGCGCGGGAAGCCAAGGCTCTTCAGGATCCTCGTAGGAGAAGACCATCTCCTTTTGGGCGGTGGTGCCGCGGAAAACGAGGGTTTGGGAGAGGCCCTCCAGACGGGCCAGAAGGGTCTGAAGGCCGATGTCCTCCCGGGAGAGGGAGAGGCGGAACCCCAAAACTCGCTTGTTTTGCAGGCCCAATTTATCGCCTTCCCCGCCCACCACGAACCTTCCCACTTCCGCATACCAGGGCTTGCGATCCACGATGACCAAAAACTCCTGGAAGCCCGGGCCAAGTTGGTCATTGAAGCTCGCCTTCACCGTGAGGAAATCCAAAACTTTTCCGTCGATATTCGCCCAAAGGGATTGGGAAAGGGTGGGCTGGCCGGGGCTTAAGCCCTCAAGGGAAAGAAGGGCCGGATCGCCGATCCCCAGAGAAATGCCCCATGTCTTTTGGCCGCTTATGTTGATGGTGAAGGATTGCGTCTGACCCTCCTGGGCCAAGCTCACCGCGGAAAAGACCGAAAAAACCAGGGCAAAAAGGATGCTCAGAACCATGTCAACCCGAAGGATACGCGAAAACTCAAGGGAAGATCAGGGGAGAGGGTGAAAGCCCATTCCAAGCGAAACCAAGAGAAGTTGAGCCCGCCTCCAAGGCCCAGGCCGCGGGAGCCAAAACTGAAGACAAGGGTGAAAGGCGAGACCCGGATCTCCGCAGCCACGGCCCACGTTGGGAGAACCGGCACATCCCGCACGGCCGCGGCCACCACCGCGGAAAAACCGGCGAATTCGAAGGGCAAGGAAAGACCTAAGGAGATCGTGGTTGGCCACCGATCCTGCGGGCTTGGAGGCTGGGAAAGCACGGCCTCCGCCAGGATTCCAATCCGGACGGCTCCGTCAGAAAGGAACCCGAGATCCCAGGCCCAGCCTAAACCCGCTTTGGGCTGGATGGACCAAAGGAGGCGGGCGCATGTGCCAAATCCCAGGTTGCTAAGCTTTATGCCGAACCCGGCCTGGCCGGCAAGGACCCGGAACCCCAGCGCCGGCCCAATTTCCCCCGCGTCCACCAATGTGGCCTCTCCAAAGAAATTCGGCCCCAAAAAAGAAAGAGCCCAGGCCTCGGCAATCCCGAACGGCGACGCGTAAGTGGAGGAAATTTCCCATGCCGGAATAAAGCCCAAAGCCCCAGGGTTTCCCAGAGAATCAGGCAAGGCCAGATCCGCTCCCAAAAAGCTCCATGCGCGGGCAGATTTACCAAGCTCGAACGGAACGCTCAGCGTCGCCCCACCGGCAACATAGCCCAAAAGAAAAAGCCCGAAGATAAGGCGCTTCATCGGCTCACCACCACCCGTATTGGGTCCGAAGCACCTTGGGAGGTGACGAGGATTGCCACATAAAGCCCGCTGGCCACGGAAAAGCCTGTGGTTGTGGAAAGATTCCAGCGAATCGTGTCTGCTCCGAGGGGAACGGGAGTGTGCCAGACCAGGCGGCCCAAAAGGTCATAGATGCGAAGTTCCGCCCAGCTTATTTCTTTGGGGAGACGAACCTGAAAGAGGGCCGTGGTGGACGCAGGATTGGTGAGAAGAACGAGCCAGGGTCTCGTGGTGGGCGTGGTGGGGGTGAGGCTGGCCCAGGCCCCGGGTATATCCAGCTTTCCATGGCCCCAGCTAGTATTGGGCACGGAACCGGTGAAGGAATCAACAACCGCTCCCGCACGCAAAGCGGAGAGAATTTCCTCCCAAGTGAGGGAGGGGTGGCGGGAAAGGAGCAACGCACAGGCTCCGGCCACATGGGGTGCGGCCATGCTCGTTCC
>JACIWM010000111.1 GCA_014360945.1 Candidatus Bipolaricaulota bacterium | reverse complement strand
TGCCTGATCCACCAAAAGAAGTTCCGGACGTCGTGCGCTTGGCCGACGCTCTTTTAGCGAGATTCCCTGAGAAGGGAAAGGAATGGGCGCATATCACCCTGGAGATCGCCCTTTCTCCGGCTACCTCTTCGGAAGCACTGGCCATCGGGCAGTGGTATGCGAAGGAGGGGGATTGGCGCTGGGCCTATACTGTGGGGGTAAAGGTGCTCTCCCTCCTCCCCTGCCCACGAGCCTATCGATTGGCTTACCCGAAAGCTTGGGAGGAAAGCGTTTTGCATTGGGCCCGGGAGTATCAAGTCGACCCCTTCCTCATTTGGGCGGTGATGCGGGAGGAAAGCGGTTTCTTTCCCACGGCCGTTTCCTCCTCCGGGGCCCGTGGCCTCATGCAACTCCTTCCTTCCACGGCCCGCTGGATTACTGAGGAGAAGCTGCACATCCCTTATCGTGAGGAACTTCTTTTTGATCCAGATTACAACATTCGCCTCGGGACCTGGTACCTTCGGTATCTCTTGGACCAGTTTCAAGGAAACACGGCTTGGGCGGTGGCCGCTTATAATGCCGGGCCGGGAAATATCCGGCGCTGGACGGAAAAAGAGGTTTCCAGCCTTCCTGATCTACCGGGTGCGCTCTGGTCCATAGAAACCCGGGAGTACCTCGTGAAAGTCCTGAATTCGTGGCTTGTATATCGCGAGCTTTACGGAAGCTTAAGGTAAAATGCCGTCGTGACCCGAGAAAGACGGCTTGGCTGGGCGTTGGTATTTGGCGGCGCGCTCTTTTTTACGGAAATTCTCACGGCCCTTTTTTCCGGAAGCCTCGCTCTTCTTGCCGATGCAGGGCACCTTTTCTTGGATGTTTTCGCCTTGCTTCTTGCGTACGGGGGAGCGAAGCTTTCCCGCCGCCGGCCCGATCAGCATTACACCTACGGATACCATCGTGCGGAAGTTTTGGCCGCGGCAATAAATGCCTTGCTCCTCTTTTTCCTTGTGGGATTTGTCGCAAAAGAAGCGGCATCCCGCCTTCTTGCCCCGCATCCGGTGCTGGTGGGGCCCATGCTGGGCATGGCCATAGCCGGATTCTTGGGAAATTTTGGCATGGCTCTCCTCCTTTCCCGCCACGAAAAAGAAGATCTCAACATGCGCGCCGCTTTTCTTCATGTTCTGGGCGACGCTTTGGGGTCGGTGGCAGTACTGATCGCTGCCCTGACCTTGGCTTTTTCTGGGCCACTATGGATTGACCCTGCCGCAAGCCTTTTCATCTCCAGTGTCATTTTTGTGGGAGCAGTAAGGGTGGCGAAAAAGGCCATGCGCATCCTCGGCGAAGGGGTTCCGGATGAACTCTCCCTTGCAGAAATTGCGGAGACCATGGCCAATGTGCCCGGGGTTAGGGAGGTACATGACCTTCATGTGTGGACCATCAAACCCGGTTTTCTAGCCCTCACGGCCCATGTGGTGTTGGGGGATCGGACTTTGCGGGAGGCCGACCGCGTGGCAGAGGAGCTGCGCCGCAAAATTCGTGAGCGCTTCGGCATTGAGCATATGACAATTCAAGTGGAAGGCCAAAGCTGCCCCGGCCCTTGTTGTAACGGGAAAGTCCCAGAGTGACGATGCGCACGATAATCCTTGCCGGAGGATACGCAACGCGCCTTTGGCCCCTCACCTCGAGCCGCCCTAAACCTCTTCTTCCTATTGCGGGAAGACCGCTTTTGGACCACCTCCTTTCCCAAATCCCCGCAGAGTTCCTTCCAGCCATCCTTTCCGTCAACCGCCGCTTTCTTCCGGAGTTTTCTCGGTGGGCTCGGGGAAAGCCCGTAGAACTTTTTGTTGAAGAAACGCGGAAAGAAGAGGAAAAACTCGGAGCGGTGCGAGCTTTGGCCCAATTGATCGAGGCCTTAGGTTTACGAGTCGATCTTCTCGTTTTGGCCGGAGACAATTGGCTTCGCTTAAATCTGCGCCGATTTCTGGAGACCGCTGGGGATCGGCCGGCGGTGGCCCTCTTCCCTCTGAGCGATAAAGAGAAGGCCAAAAGACGCTACGGAGTGGCAATCGTAAAGGAAGGAGTTGTCGTATCCTTTCAGGAAAAGCCGGAAAACCCCGTTTCGGATTTGGCAAGCACTGCTTGCTACTTTTTCCCCCGTGACGTTCTTCCACTGTTTGCGCAATTCTTGGCAGAAGCCCCGCGCGGTCACGATGC
>JACIWM010000110.1 GCA_014360945.1 Candidatus Bipolaricaulota bacterium | reverse complement strand
CCGGCCCGAAGGGGTGGACTATGTTTCTCCTCCACCGGCAAAAACGCCTCGTAACGCCAAATGGAACGCCTTTCCTCGTTGGGAAAAGGCTCAGAAAGGTAGCGGTAGTTGTAAAGGACCTCCAGATTCCCCGCGGGGAACCCGCATTCCGGGCAGAAATAGTCCAAGGACCAGGGAGGAAACTCCCGTCCGCATCCCACGCACCTGAAAGAGACCGGCTCAGCGATGGCACACCTCCAAGAGATGGGGCAGGGACCGGGAGATCCCCTCCAAGATGAGGGCCATCTCCACGGCCGGCCGAAGCGTTTTCTTCCCGGAAAACCGGGACTTCAGCTCCGCTTCCCGCACGGAAAAATCCGGGGAAAGGACAACCCACACCTCTTCATCCTCGAAAACGAACCCTTCGTCCGCGCGGCGTAAGACCATTTCCTTTCCTTCTTCTCGGCGCCGAAGCTCCCCATTTTCCAGGAAAAACGCGTTTCTTTCCTCAGCCTTGTAGGTCTCGGCATGGAAAAAGAGGCGGGGTTTTTGGAGGTATGGCTTTCCCTCGTGCACACAGAACGTGGCGCAGTTCCCACAATCGTTGCAAAGATCGTCGAGGTGAAGGATCTGGCGCTCCTGAGTTATGACGAGGGTTTCCGTGCCCACTACTTTGGGGCCACCGCTCTCCACGGCCACGATGGGCACCGGGAAGGTTCCGGTGCGGATGAGGTAGGGGACGTTCGCGCGGTTCGGGCAAACCTCCACGCATTTATCGCAGAGGGTGCGGCACTGAAGACATCGAGCAGCTTCTTTCTCTGCGACATCCGGGGAAAGAGGGAGCTCCACGGGCTGGAAATTCCGGCGGTTTTGGACGGGAAGGAACTCCGGACCGAATGGCCCGACCTTTTGGGCTTTGCGGCGCTTGAGCTCCGTGAGTTCGTAGGCGGGGGCGGGGACGGAGAGATTTGGGGGCTCCAGGCCGAGCTTTTTCAGGATGGCCAAGGCCGCGCGGCGGCCGTCGCTCAGGGCTTCGATCACCGTGGCCGGTCCGTGCACCGCGTCCCCGCCGGCATAAACCCGATAGAGATTGGTCTCCCCTGTCTCCGGATCGGTGCTCAGTCGCCCGTTGGGAGAAAGAAGAAGACCCGTTCCGTCGAAGAACTGCACTTCCGGCCGCTGGCCCACGGCGACGATCACGGAATCCGCGGGGACGTGGAATTCCGTTTCGGGGAGGGGCTCGGGTTTTCTTCGGCCATCCGGGCCGGGCTCGCCCAGTCTATTTCGCACGCAGACCACGGCGGAAACCTTCCCGCTCTCGCGGAGGATTCGCACCGGGGAAGCCAGCTCCAAAAGTTCGTTTCCTTCGCGGAGGAGTTCCTCCACCTCCTCGGGATGGGCGGGCATCTCCGCGCGGCTGCGCCGGTAGATCACGGTCACGGGATTTCCCGTGAGGCGCCAGGCCGCCCGGGCCGCGTCCATGGCGGTGTTCCCGCCGCCTATCACCACCACTTTCTCCCCAAGATCCAGCTTTTCTCCCTGTTTAAGGAGCTCGAAGAACTCCAGGGCGCCGTATACGCCTGGGCCTTCCTCACCGGGAACTCCGAGCTTGGCTTCTCCGGGGAAGCCCGGGGCCAGGAAAACCGCGGAAAAACCGTCGCGCAAAAGTTCGGAGGCCGAGCGAATGGGGTGGCGGAAATGGAACTTCACCCCAAGCTTCTCCAAGCGGCGCACATCCGCACGCAGGGCTTCTTTGGGAAGACGAAATTCCGGGGCAAGGCGGATCATTCCGCCCGCTTCCGAAGCGGCCTCGAAAATTTCCACCTCCACTCCGGCCAAAGCGAGGTAAAAGGCGCAGGAAAGGCCGGCCGGGCCGGCTCCCACCACGGCCACCTTGTGTCCCGTGGGCGGCGCGGGCTTCAATTCCGCATCGGCATTCTCCGCGGCGAAACGCTTGAGGGCCCGAATAGCCACAGGTTTTTCATAGTTCCAGCGTGTGCAGTGCCTCTCGCAGAACGCGGGGCAAACGTAGCCGGTCACCGTGGGAAGGGGGTTTCTCGCGAGGATGGCCGCAAGGCTCTTTTTCGGATCGCCCTTGGCGATCCAGCCCACGTATTCGGGCACATCCTGGGTGGCGGGGCACGCGGCCACGCACGGCGCGGCAATACAGTCGAAGAAGGGAAGCCCATCGGGAATCTTCGGGAGCTCCCCCAGGAAAAAGGCCTTTTTGTACCGCGGATTTTTAAGGCTTTCCTCTG
>JACIWM010000011.1 GCA_014360945.1 Candidatus Bipolaricaulota bacterium | reverse complement strand
GGTCCGTTTGGATGGCCCCGCGGATCTTCTCTGGATCCTGGATAACGGGATCACCAAGCTGGAGATTCCGGCTGGCCGGGATTTCACCCTTCCTGAGCCGCTCTTCGCCGCTCTCGACGAAGGCACAGGAAAACTCATGGTGTGGGTGGAAGTGCCCGCGAACTTCAGCGCCAAGGATCCGGTCACCGTGGCCCCCACCATAACCCTTTGGCTCAAGGAAGCCGGACATATTCAAAGCTTCAAGGTAACCGATCCCGTTCCGGACCGGGCCGTGGCCGCGGGATTGGAGATCGTGGAGGTGCGGGTTCCCCAGGCCGGAAAGGTGATGAGCCCTTCGCCCGCGACGCTCCTTTATTCCGAGCTTAAACTCGGCGATCAAGATCGGAATGCGACGCCGGTGCGCCTGGATTCCCTGGCCCTAAAACCCTTGGGGACGCTCACCGCCGTGGGAAGCGTGGAAGTGGTGGACCAGGGCGGCCGCCTTTTGGGCTTCTCCTCAAGTTTGGATAAACCTGTGGCCCTCATCTCCCCGGATGGCAAACCTCTGCTCCTTTCTGACGACGGCTCCCTTATCTTAAACCTCACTCTCACCCTTCCCGAAAAAATTCCGCTTGGCGCAAGCCTCCTTCTTTCCCATGAAATCGCGGTGGAGGAAGTCCTTCCCCGGGAGTGGCTCGCCCGCAGCGACGCCCTCACCAAGTTCAAGGGAACCCACGCGGTTGCGCCCAGGGAAGCTGTGTTCTTCGGAAAACCCACGGTAAAGCTGACAAAGGCCGAGGACAAGGCTCTTCTCAGCACCGATGGCGAAACGATCGGACTTCTTTCCGGGAAACTTTCGGTGGAACCCTTGGAGTTCGTGGACCTTTCCGCCCAAAGCCTTTCGGGCTATCGGTTGACCACGAAGCCTTTGGAAGACGGGATCAGTTTTACCCTGGAGGCGGGAAGAGCCACGGCCAAGGCTGGGGATTTGGCGGCATCCGTGCCGAGCCTTAAACCCGTGCGCGTTCCTGCAAAGGAAATGACGGTCAACCTGAGCCTGGAAGTGGAGAAGGTTGTGGACTGGGCTGGGATAACCCTTCCCTTTGCCCTTGGGCCGCGCGAGGTTTCTTTCTCCTTCGTCGTTCCGCAGATCGGAATCCTTTCCGTGCCGGAGCGTAAAGACGTCGCAGTGATCCATGCCGATACCTCCCTCAGCGCCCTGAAGCTCTACGTCTACTTCGATCCGGAGCTTCCCGTGGAGCTTTCGGAGGTGCAGGGTCTAGAGCCTTACGCGGCGGAGGTGGTGCCGGAGGAGAAGCCCGAGCCCGGTCGGATCCTCCTTTCCATCGCCCTCCCACCGGAGAAGGAGCCAACAAGCGGTGCTTTAGCCCAGCTCGTGTTTGGGAAAAAGGTGGAGGAAGAGGTGAAGTTGCCGGTGCGCATCGAGGTGGTGGAGGCGCGAGACGAGGATGGATCTCTCCTTCCCTTTGCCCTCGACCCTGCGGAGACCACGCTGACGTTTTAGCCTAAGCTAGCGAAAAAGGGATTGGCCGGGCACGAGTTTTCGTGCCCGGCATTTTTCTCACAGGGGGCTGGGGAATCCCCTTCCATGTCTCGCAAGTTTGCGAGAAATTCCAAGCGCCCTTTGTCGTTGAGCCCAGGGTTTTGTGTCCGCCGGATTTGACTTTTGACTGATAAGCATTTAGAGTCATAGGGTCAAATGCCACGGCCGTTCACGGAAGAGGAGCGGGAGCTTCTCCGGCAGAGGCTCATCGCTGCCGGCCGGGAACTGTTCGCCCGTTTTGGCCTCCGGAAAACCACGGTGGACGAGCTGGCCCAGAAAGCCGGCCTCGCCAAAGGCACCTTCTACCTGTTCTTCCCCTCCAAGGAGGCCCTGTACGCGGAAGTGCTCCTCTGTGAGCTACCTGAAATGCTCAAAAGGCTCCACGAGCGCTCCTTCGGGGCCGCTTCGGACATCCGCGAGGCCCTGATCCGGTTCCAGGAGGAATTGGTGGGCCTCATTGAGGAAAACGAGCTGGTGCGAGCTATCGCCGCGGACCCCCAGAACCTCTTTTCCTTCCTCTCCGCCCGCCTCGACCTTGGCGAGTACCAAAGGCGGGCTGAAGCGGCCTTGGCCCCCATTCTTGACGCTCTAAGAGAAGCCCAGCGCAAAGGGGAGCTTGTTCCCGGCGATCCCATGGAAATCCTCTCGGTGCTGGGAATGATCAAGCTCCTTCCCTTCTACAAAGCGCAGATCGACCCCGAGCTTTACCCGCGGCTGGTGAAGCGCTTAAGCCACGTGATCGCCGACGGGCTCACGTGCCCGGTGAAGAAGAGATGAGGGCCATCGTGAGGCTTGCCTGGCGGAATCTTTGGCGGCACCCCCAAAGAACGGCCCTGGCGATCGCCATCGTGGCCTTCGGAACCTTCTGCATTATCGTGGTGTGGGGCATAACTGAGGGCTGGATCAAGACCATGACCCACGCCCAGGTTTCCCTGGATCAAGGGCACCTAAAAATTTTCGCCGCCGGGTACCGGGCTGATCCCGCTTTGGAAAAAGCCCTCGCTTCCGAAGATCTCCACCGAGCCCTTTCCGAGCTCGCGAGATTTCCGGGAGCAGAAGCTGCGCCCAGGCTGACCGTGTACGGAATGCTGAAAAGCGCGTATGGGGCGGCGGGGGTGGAGATCCGAGGAGTCGACCCGGAACGGGAACCAAGGGTCACGGAGATCCCTCGTCGGATCGTGGCCGGAGCCTGGTTTTCCGGTCCAGGCCAGATCTTGTTAGGGCAAAGCCTGGCCGAGGAGCTGGATGTGCGGCTTGGCGAGCGGGTGGTGGTTCTCGTCCAAGGCGCCCGCGGGCCCAGGTCCCAAGCCTTCCGGGCTGTGGGGTTCTTCGCCTCGGGATTGCCCGGCTTGGATAAGTCCACGGTGCTCATTCCCCTGGAGGATGCGCGGGCTATCGCGGGCGTTTTGGGCGCCACAGAGGTGGTGGTGCGCATCTCCTCGGGCGATCCGGCCACCTTGGCCGCGCGGTTGCAGGAAGCGCTTGGGGAGCGTTTTGAAGTGCGGGATTTCTTTTCGTTGAACCCGCTCATCCGCGACATGGTGAGAGTGGCCTGGATCGAGCTCACCCCCATGATCGCCATTTTGGCCTTGCTTTCCGGATTCGGGGTGGCCAACACCGTGCTTTTCTCGGTGCTTCAGCGCACCCGCGAGCTTGGGATCATGGCGGCGGTGGGGATGTCGCCGCGAACGCTTGCCCGCATGGTTCTCATGGAGTCGCTCCTTTCCTCGGCTTTGGGCTATGGCGTGGGCGCCGGGGCGGGATACGGGGTGAACCTGATCTTGGCCACCCGGGGCGTAAGTTTTGGTGAGGTGTTTGGGGAGATGCTGGGTCGGGCGGGCATGCCCGCCGTGCTTTACTCCGCGGTTTCCGGCTGGTACTGGTTGGGAAGCCTCTCCGTGGTTTTGGCCACGGGTCTTGTGGCCGCTTGGTATCCGGCCCGGCGCGCGGCCCGCCTCTCCCCAGTGGAGGCCATCAGGGAGGGATGATGCGACGCGCTTTAGCTGTGAGCTTTGTGCTTCTCCTTGCCGGATTGGCCCTGGCCCAGGATCTCGCTCCGGAAGAGATCTTGGAAAGGGTGCGTGCCGCCTGGCAGCCCCAGAGTTTTTGGGCCCGTGTAGTTCTTTCCGTTTCGGAAGAAGGAAGGACGGAGGAGTGGGAGTTCGAGATCTGGGGCGAGGATGATAAGGCCCTGGTCCGCGTTCTCTCTCCCGAGGATGAGGCAGGTGGGGGATACCTCGTGGTTGGGGATGAGGTCTGGTACTACTCCCCGAAGGTTGGATTCTCTGTACAGCTTCCGGAACTTGCCCTTGCGGAAAGCGTCTTCGGCGGGACGGCGGCCTTGGAGGACCTTTTCCGCGGAACCCTCGCCAAGGAGTGCGAGGTCTCTGCCGACCCGTGGGAAGAAGGCTGGCGTTTGGTGCTCGTGCCCAAACCCGAAGCGCCGGTGGTGTGGGGAAAGCTCGAACTTTGGGTGCGGAAGGACTTCGCCCTTTCGGAAATGCGCTTTTTTGACCAGCGGGGAGAAATTCTCCGCACAGTGAGGGCCTCCGTTTTCCTCGAGGCAGGGGGCCTTCCCTTTCCCACCCTCATTGCCATCGAAGACGCGCACGGAAACCAAGCCCTGGTGCAATACGTTGACCTCTCGCTTGGGATCGACATCCCCGACGAGGTCTTCACCCTGGAATTTTTGGAGGGGCGATGAGGTACGCCCTGCGCAACATAAAGCGAGCGAAGCGGCGCGCCGTTTACACGTTCCTGGCCACGTTCTATCCGGCGCTGATCCTGGTGATCATGTTCGGCTTTGCCGCCGGGGAAATGCAGAGCCTTTTTGATTCGGCCACAAAACTTGAGACCGGCCACCTTCAAATCCGCAGCGCAAAAGAACTTTCCGGTGGGTCGATCCCAATATTTGCCCTTCCCGAAGGCCTTGTGGACGAGTTGGCGCACTCAGACCTTCTGGAGTTCTGGACCTTGCGCCTCGATCTTCCTGCCCTTGCTGCCATCGGGTCCCGTTCCTACGGCGTCGTGGTCCAGGGAGTGGAGCCGGAGAAGATTCGGAGGATTTCCCCTGTGCCTGGGCTCGTCGTCCAGGGCAGGTACATCGGGGGATCTGGGGAGGCCGTGGTGGGAGAGGAGCTGGCCCGGCTTTTGAACCTGGCAGTGGGGGATGCCCTTGTCCTTCTTTCCGCCCATCCGGAGGCGGGAATGGGCGCAGGGGTGGTGATGGTGGTGGGGATTTTCCGCGCCCCTCAAGCGGAGATGGGCCGCACGATCGTCCAGGTTTCCCTGGACACGGCCCAGGACCTTGTGCGGCGGGAGAACGCGGTGACCAGCGTGGTGGCGTACGTGGCGGGGGTGACGGGGCCTTGGCATGCCTCGCGCATCGAAAAAGCCGCCGCGGAATTGGAGAAGATTCTTCCGCCGGGCCTCGCGGTGAAGAAATTCGCGGAGCTGGCCCCGGAGGTGGCCGTGTTCATGCAAATCGCCCGGCCCGTCCTCACCGCCTTCTCCGCCATTTTCTTCATCCTGGGCGGCCTTGTCGTTCTGAATTCCTTTTACCTTGCGGTTTTGGAGCGCACCCGCGAGCTTGGGGTGATCCGGGCCCTTGGGGCCTCCCGGAAATGGATCATGGCCGCGCTCTTTTGGGAGGTGTTGGTGCTTTCCGGAAGCGGTGCGGTTCTTGGGGCCCTTTTGGGAACGGGGCTCATCGCCTTGGTGGAGAAGCTCGGTGGCCTAAGGCTTCCCGGCGCGTATTCCGAGTACCTGCGCGCCTTCGGGGTCGATCCCATTCTTCATCTTCGCGTGAGCCCCGGGGAAGTGGCGGGCGCGGCCCTGGCCATGATCGGCGTGGCCGTCCTTTCCGCCTGGTATCCAGCGCGCCGGGCGGCCCGGCTTGATCCTGTGGAGGCCATGCGCTATGTCCTCTGACGTTGTTATTCGTGCGGAAGGGCTCGTGAAGATCTACCGCACGGATGCGGTGGAGACTTTGGCCCTGCGGGGGGTGGATCTTTCCATCCACAAAGGAGAATTCACGGCGGTGGCTGGCCCCTCCGGCTCGGGAAAATCCACGCTGCTCCATCTTCTGGGAGGCCTGGATAGGCCCACCTCCGGCGAGGTTTTTCTGGAGGGTAAAGCCCTTTCCAAACTTCACCCCGAGGAACTTGCGCGGCTGCGCCTGGAGCGAATCGGGTTCGTTTTTCAGGCGCATAACCTCATTCCGGTGCTCACGGTCCTGGAGAACGTGACGTTTGCCCTGGAGCTCCGGGGGGTGCCGGCCAGGGAGCGGGAGCGCCGGGCCCGAGAGGTCCTGGCCGAACTCGGGATCGAAAAGTATGCCCAGCAATTTCCCCACCGGCTTTCCGGCGGGGAGCAGCAGCGGGTGGCGGTGGCCCGGGCGGTGGTGGGCGATCCGGCCGTCGTTTTGGCCGATGAGCCCACGGCCAGTCTGGATGGGGAAAACTCCCGGGCCCTCATTGACCTCATGCGCCGCTTGAACGAGACCCGGGGCACAACCTTTTTCTTCGCCACCCACGATGCCCGCCTTTTGGACCGCGTAAAAAGGCTCCTCATCTTGGAGGATGGCCGTATTGTTTCCGAGCGTGTCCAGGCGTAAGTTGAAAGGATGCCTGGGCTTCGGGATAATGCACTCACCGGCCCCGTCGTCTAGCGGCCAAGGATTTCGGGTTCTCAACCCGAAGACAGGGGTTCAAATCCCCTCGGGGCCAGAGAAGGCCGGGATCTTCCCGGCTTTTTATTTTGCGCCGCGGTTCCCAAACCGCTCCCAGTGCACTTTATTGGGGTCGTACTGGGTGCGCGGGGGAGGTGTCTCCGCGGGAATCCCCACGGGGATCACCGCGAAGATCCAATAATCCTCGGGAATGCCCAAAACCTTGCGCAGCGCTTCCTGGCGCTTTTCGTTCATCCCGCACCAAGTCGCGCCCAAACCCAGATTCGCTGCGGCTAAAAGGAGGTTTTCCACGGCTGCGGAGAGGTCCTGGAAAAAGTAGAAATTTCCCGCGGGCTTGCCGAAAGGAATGATCACCGCGCCTGCATCCACCCCGAACTTCGCATACGGATGAGCCGTACAAACCTCTCGAATTTTCTCGCGCTCGGTGATCACCAAAAATTCCCAGGGCTGGCGGTTCATGGCCGAGGGTGCGGCCATGGCAGCCTTTAGGAGAACCTCAATTTTCTCTTTCGGAACCGGTTCACCCGTGAACTTCCGCACCGACCTCCGCCGGGTGATGAACTCCAAAACCTCCCTCTCCGTCATCCTTCACCTCCGATGAGGGAGCCGGTTTCCCCCAAAAGGGCAGTAAGCACGGCCCCTTCCCGTTCGGCCTGAAAAACCACGATGGGAAGGCCATGGTCCTTGGCGATGGCCACCGCCGCCTGGTCCAGGACCAAAAGACCCCGCCGCAGATACTCCTCGTGGCTCAGGCGCGGAAGAAGTTTCGCGTTCGGATTTATCAAGGGGTCATCGTCGTAGATCCCCGGGACTTTGGAGGCCTTGAGGACGACCTGGGCGTCCACGGAAAGGGCGCGGATGACAGCGGCGGTGTCGGTGGTGACGTAGGGATCGCCGGTTCCCGCGGCGAAGATCACCACCGAGCCCGCTTCCAGCGCGTCCTTGGCCCGCCAGGGATCCACGGGCTCAGCTACACCCGGAACAGGCAGAGCCGACATGAGGAGGCCCGGAACGCCCGCCCGAAGGAGGAACTCCCGCAGGACGACGCCGTTGAGGATGGTGCCGAGCATGCCCACGGTGTGGCCGGCGGTCTGGGGAAGGAAGGGGAGGGCTGCACCGCGGGCCACGTTCCCTCCGCCCACCACCACGGAGAGTTTCGCCCCTGCCTCTCGCGCTCGGGCGATCTCCCCGGCATAAAAAGAAAAGGCCCCTTTGTCCAAGGGGCCTTCTTTTCCACCCAGGACCTCTCCCGAGATCTTCAGGAGGGCCCGCGTCCAGCGCAAACTCATTCCTCGCCCACCTGGAAGCGCACGAACCTCCGGATCACCACGGGCTCGCCGAGCTTGGCCGCCAGCTCTCCCACCACGTCCTCCACTTTGAGGTTCGGATCGCGCACGTACGGTTGCTTAAGAAGGCAATTCTCCTCAAAGAACTTTTGGAGACGTCCCTCCACGATTTTCTCCACGATGTGGGCGGGCTTTCCTTCCCGCTCGGCTTGTTTGCGCAGGATCTCCTTTTCCTGCTCGATCACCTCTTGGGGGACGTCATCCGGGGAGATCCAGCGGGGTCGGGCCGCGGCGATCTGCATGGCCAAATTCTTTATAAACTCCCGGAAGGCCTCGGAGTTGGCGGCGAAATCCGTGGCCGTGTTCACCTCCACCAGGACCCCGATTTTCCCGGAGTGGTGGATGTACGCCTCCACCCGGCCTTCCTGGGCCGCGCGAGTCTGGCCGGCCAGAAACTCTTTACCCTCCTCCCGCAAAATCTTCTTGGCCTTCTCGATGTCCCCGCCGGCCTTGATCAGGGCCTGTTTGCAGTCCATGATCCCCAGGCCCGTTTCCTCCCGCAGTTTTTTCACTAATTCCAGCGTGATCTCCATGCCCTACTCCTTCTCCTCGAGCTTCTCCATCATCTCCATGAGCTGTTCCTCGTCCACGGCGATCATCTCCGGCCGCGGCATCTCCCCGGCCTCCTCCACCGGCGGAACCACGGCCTCGCGGCCCTCCCGGCCTTCCAGGATCGCGTCGGCGATGCGGGAGGTGATGAGGCGCGTGGATTTTATGGCGTCGTCGTTTCCGGGGATGGGGTAATCGATGAGGTCCGGGTCAGCATCGGTGTCGCAGATGGCCACAATGGGGATCTTCATGGCGTTGGCCTCGCGCACGGCGTGGATCTCCACGGTGGGGTCGATCACGAACACCACGCCGGGGAGGCGGTCCATGTCTCGCAGGCCATCGAAGTTACGCTTGAGCCGCAAAAGTTCCTTTTCCAGGCGGAGTCTCTCTTTTATGGGGAGGCGCTCGTACTTTCCCTCGGCGAAATTCCGCTCGAGCTCAAGCATATGGAGGATGCGGCGGCGGATGGTCTCGAAGTTGGTGAGGGTTCCGCCGATCCACCGGCGATTCACGTAGTGGGCCCCGCACCGCTTGGCCTCCTCCTCCACGATGGCCTGGACCTGGCGCTTGGTGCCCACAAAGAGGATGCCCTTCCCTTGCGCGGCCTGCTCGCGCACAAAGAAGTAGGCCTTCTCGAACATCTCCAGGGTTTTCGTGAGGTCGATGATGTGGATCCCCTTGCGCTCGGTGTAGATGTACTCGCGCATCTTGGGGTTCCATTTGCGGGCGCGGTGCCCGAAATGGACCCCGGCTTCCAAGAGTTCCTTCATCGTGAGCAACGGCAAACCTCCTCCTTTCCCAGTGGAAGCGGCCAAGTATATCCAGGCCATCTTCCCTCCACAACGCATGCCCCGGTTCAGAAAAATGGGCTAAGATCGGGTTGTGCTGGAGGGCGAGGTCCGTTACACCCCCCGTAACCCCGAGGCCGAGCAGGTCCTCCTTGGCGCGGCCATGCTCGCTCCCGAGGAGGTGGTGCCAAGGCTCATCACCCGCCTCCGCCCCGAACACTTCTACTTCCAGGCCCATCAGGAGATCTACCGTACCATCCTTGAGCTTTTCGAGCACGGGCAGCTTCCCGATGTGGTTACGGTGGCCAATCGCCTGGAGGAGCGGGGGAAATTGGACAGCGTGGGCGGCCGCACCTACCTTCAGGAGCTCCTTTTGAAGGTTCCAGCCACGGCGGCGGTGGAGCACTACGCGGACATTGTGGAACAGAAGGCCCTTCGGCGCTGGCTCATCCAGGCCGCGGCCAGGATCGCCGAGCTCGGCTACGAAGAGGAGACTTCCGTCGAGGAGGCTTTGGATCGCGCGGAGGAGGCCATTTTCACCATCGCCGAGCGGCGCTCCATGCCCCGCTACTTCCTTTTGCGGGATTTTCTCCCTGCCCATCTGGAGGTGCTGGAGGAGCTTCACCGGGACCCCAAACGGCGGCCGGTCACGGCCATCTCCACGGGTTTCCAGGAGTTCGACGCCTATACCGCTGGGCTCCGCCCTTCCGATCTCATCGTCATCGCCGGCCGGCCGGGAACAGGGAAAACCGCCCTCGCCCTGAACATCGCCCGCGATGCCGCCCTCCGCCAGGGGAAGAAGGTGGGCATTTTCTCCCTGGAGATGACCAAAGAGCAGATTTTGGAGCGGCTTCTTTGTGCCGAGGCTCAGGTGGACCTGCACCGATTGCGCTCGGGCTATCTTCCCCCGGCCAAATGGGGCCTCATTGCCGCTGCCGCCGGCCGCCTCAACGACGCGGTGATCCTCATCGACGACACACCCAACGCCACGGTCCTTTCCATCAAAGCGAAAGCCCGGCAGATGATGCGCGAATATGGTCTAGATCTAGTGATCGTGGATTACCTCCAGCTTGTGGAGGCCGGGATTAAAACGGACGTGCGGGAGCAGCAGATCGCTTACGTTTCCCGAACCTTGAAAGGGTTGGCGCGGGAATTGGGAGTTCCCGTGGTGGCCTGCTCTCAACTCAACCGACAGGTGGAGCGACGCGGTGAAGACGCAAGGCCAAGACTTTCGGATCTGCGGGAGTCCGGGGCCATCGAGCAAGACGCGGATCTGGTGGTGTTCATCCACCGACCGGAGGGAAAGAAGGCTGATGATGCTCCCGTGGTGGAGACGGAGCTCATCGTGGCCAAGCAGAGGAACGGCCCAACCGGGAGCTTTCGCCTTCTTTTCCATAAGGGATTTGTGAGCTTCTACTCCCCCACAAAGGAAGTGGAGGAAGTTCCGTTCTAGAAAGGAGGCGGGTTGGTTCCCAAGGATCTGCGGTACACCAAGGACCACGAGTGGGTCCGGCTGGAGGATGGCAGGGCACGGGTGGGCATCACCGATCACGCCCAAAAATCCTTGGGCGACATCGTGTATGTGGAGCTTCCGCCCGTGGGGAAAGAGGTGAAGAAGGGGGAAAGAACGGCCACGGTGGAGTCGGTGAAGGCCGTGGGCGAGGTTTTTGCTCCCCTTTCGGGGAAAGTGGTGGAGGTGAACGAAACCGTCACCAAAAGCCCGGACCTCATCAACAAGGACCCCTACGGTCAAGGCTGGCTTTTCGTTTTAGCGGTGGCCGACGCCAAGGAAGTGGAGACCCTTCTTACGCCCGAGGCCTATGAGGAGCTCGTGAAGGGAGGGGGATGAACCCGTACATACCGCACACAAGGCGCGATATTGAGGAGATGCTTTCGGCGGTGGGCCTCCCGGATGTGGAGGCCCTTTTTTCCGATATTCCAGAGGAGGTACGAAGGCGCTTCCAACCTTTGGGCCTCCCTCCCCGGGACGAGATCTGGGTCCACCGCTACATCACCGGACTTTCCCAGCGCTCCACGGGAACAAAACTCATCCCGTTTTTAGGGGCCGGGCTCTATGACCACTACGTCCCGCCCGTGGTGGGCCACGTTCTTTCCCGCTCGGAGTTCTACACGGCCTATACCCCGTACCAACCGGAGATCTCCCAAGGGACCCTGACTTGGATGTTCGAGTACCAGACGATGGTGTGCGAGCTCACAGGAATGGAGGTGGCCAACGCCTCCATGTACGACGGGGCCACGGCCCTGGCGGAGGCCGTGTACATGGCCCGCCGCACCGTGGGCGGAAAAGCTGTCCTCGTCCCAAAGTCCTTGAACCCGAACGTGCGAGAGGTTTTGGCCACTTACGTCTGGGCCGCTGGCCTTGAGCTTGTGGACGTTCCCTACGACGAACAGGGCCAGCTTACCCTTTCGGAAATTCCCGAGGATACGTGCGCCCTCATCGTGCAGGAGCCGAACTTCTTCGGGGTGGTGGAGGATCTTTCCAGCCTCAAGGAGAGGCTGGGGAAGGCCTTTCTCATCGTGTACGTGAACCCCATCGCTTTAGGGGTCCTGGAACCTCCAGGGAAGTTCGGGGCGGACGTGGTGGTGGGCGAAGGCCAGGTCCTGGGCCTCCCCCTCTCCTTCGGTGGGCCCCTTTTGGGAATTTTCGCCACAAAGATGGAGTACCTGCGGCGCATGCCGGGAAGGGTTTCGGGAAGGACGGTGGACGCCGAAGGAAAGGAAGGCTATGTGATGGCCTTCCAAACAAGAGAACAGCATATCCGCCGGGAGGAGGCCACTTCCAACATCTGCACCAACTCCGCCCTCTGTGCGTTGGCGGCCACAGTTTATCTGGCAGCCCTGGGCCCGGAGGGATTGAAAAGGATCGCCCTCCTTTCCATGGAGCGGGCCCATGACCTTGCGGAGCGGATCTTCTCCCTTCCCGGCTTCCGGCCCGCCTTTTCCGGACCGTTCCTTTATGAATTTGCTGTGAGCTTCTCCGAGGCGGAGCGGGCGGTGCGGAAGCTGCGGGAGGCAGGGATCGCCGTGGCCGGCCCGGCCCTGTTGGAAAAATGCGGGGTGAAAAACGCGTTCCTTGTGGCGGTCACGGAGAAGCGCACTCCTGAAGAGCTCGACCTTTTCGTGCGCAGCCTCTCTTCCTTGGCGGGAAAGGAGTAGAGAAATGCCCACCATCTACGCGCGTGGACAAAAAGGCCGAAAAGCGTTGGCGTTGCCGAATCTTTCCCGGAAGGAGGAGGAACTCCTCCAGAAAATCCCGGAAGGGATGCGAAGGAAAGAGTCGCCCCGGCTTCCCGAGGTTTCCCAACCCGAACTTATCCGCCATTACACCCACCTTTCCTGCCTGAACTACGGAGTGGACACGGGCTTTTATCCCCTGGGAAGCTGCACGATGAAGTACAACCCCAAACTTCACGAGGATCTTGCCTGGCTTCCGGGATTTACGGGACTTCATCCCCTTCTTTCCGAGGAGGAAATCCAGGGAGCGCTTGCGGTCCTTTGGGAGCTTTCCGAGTACCTGAAGGGAATTGCCGGGATGCCGGGGATCACCTTGCAGCCCGCGGCTGGGGCCCATGGCGAGCTCACCGGCATGTTCCTCATCAAGCGCTATTTCGAGGACCGGGGCGAGCTTCCCCGCCGGGAGAAGATCCTCCTTCCCGACTCCGCCCACGGCACGAACCCGGCCTCCGCGGCCATGGCTGGGTTCCGTGTCGTCTCCATCCCTTCCGACCGGCGGGGCATGGTGGATCTTGACGCCTTGAAACGAAATCTCGATGAGACCGTGGCCGGGATCATGCTCACCGTCCCCAACACCTTGGGAATTTTTGAGGAAGACATCCTCGAGATCACAAAGCTCGTGCACGAAGCCGGCGGGCTTTGCTATTTTGATGGGGCGAACCTCAACGCGTTTTTGGGGCGGGCCCGGCCCGGCGACATGGGCGCGGACATCTTCCACTTCAACCTGCACAAAACCTTCTCCACCCCCCATGGTGGCGGTGGCCCCGGTGCCGGACCCTTGGCCGTCTCCGAGCCGCTCGTTCCCTACCTTCCCGTCCCGGAGATCGTGAAGGACGGGGAAAAATTCCGGCTGAACTACGATAAGCCGAAGTCCATCGGCCGGGTTCACCCGTATTTTGGAAATTTCCTGGTCATGGTGAAGGCTCTCGCCTACATCCTCACCCTGGGCGACGAGGGGATGCGGGAAGTGTCGGCGGCCGCCGTCCTCGCTGCCAATTACCTTCGGGTGCGCCTCAAGGGCACCTATAAGCTTCCCTACGATCGCCTGTGCAAGCACGAGTTCGTCCTCTCCGGCGAGGGCCTTGGGGAAGGGATCCGCACCCTTGATATTGCCAAACGTCTCATCGATTACGGGTTCCATCCGCCCACGATCTATTTCCCCCTGATCGTCCGGGAGGCCCTGATGATCGAGCCCACGGAGACCGAGCCCAAAGAGGTTTTGGACACGTTCTGCGAGGCCATGCTGAAGATCGCCGAGGAAGCCCGCACGAATCCCGCGCTTTTGAAAGAAGCGCCCCACAATGCGCCGGTGCGGAGGCTCGACGAGGCCCGGGCCGTGCGCCAGCCCATCCTCCGCGAGCCCTTCCCGGGAAATTAGGCCGCAAAATCCGGTAAACTTTGGCGGACATGGCCTTCACCGTGCGGGATTTTCATGACCTGGTAAAGCTCCTTCGGGAGCATCCCGAGTGGCGGGAGGAGCTCCGGGCCCTCCTTTTGGCCCCGGAGATCCTTTCTTTGCCCGAGCTTTTCCGGGAGCTTGCGGAGAAAGTGGATCGCTTAGCCGCGGCCCAAGCCCGCCTGGAAGAAAAAGTGATCCAGCTGGCGGAGGCCCAAGCCCGGGCTGAAGAATTCTTGGCCCGTCTGGAAGAGAGGGTAACCCAACTCGCCGAAGCGCAGGCCCGGGCGGAGGAGCGGCTGACCAGGCTCGAAGAGAGAATGGCTCAGCTTGCCGAGGCGCAGGCCCGCACCGAGAAGGCCTTGCAGGAGCTTATTTCCCGCATGACCACCTTGGTGGAGGCTCAGCGCCGCACTGAGGCCGATGTGGCCGACCTCAAGGGAATTACTCTGGAGCTCCGCTACCGGGAGCGGGCGCCCGCCTATTTCGCGAAGATCCTGCGCCGGGCGCGCCTCATCCCCGACTCCGAACTCATGGAGATTTTGGACTCCGAGAAGGCCAGGGAAGTGCTCTCCGAGGAGGAACGGGACGAACTCCTTTTGGCGGACCTTGTGGTCTGGGGGCGCAAGAAGCGGGACGACGCCGAGGTTTACCTTGTGGGCGAGGTCTCGTGGGTGGTGGATACCACCGATGTGGAGCGGGCCTGGCGCCGAGCCGAGCTTCTTTCGCGCCTGGGAGTTAAAGCCGTTCCCGTTGTGGCCGGACGGACCATCACCGAGGAAGCGGATCAACTGGCGCGCGAGAAAAAGGTCCTGCGCTTTTTGGACGGGATCTATCACCCCGACTAGCGACGGCGAAGAATGGTGCGCAGAAGAACCAAAACCGGGATGATCTCCAGCCGCCCAAGCCACATGTGGAAGGAAAGAAGGAGTTTGGCCAAGGTGGGCATCTCCGGATGGGTGATTCCCACGGAGAGGCCCACGTTGCTTTGGGCGGAGGCCACCTCAAAAAGGAAGTCGGCGAGCGTGAATTTTCCGGCCGGATAGAACTGGGCCAGAAGGAACGTGC
The DNA here is from genome assembly GCA_014360945.1 of Candidatus Bipolaricaulota bacterium. Lineage (GTDB taxonomy): Bacteria > Bipolaricaulota > Bipolaricaulia > Bipolaricaulales > Bipolaricaulaceae > DTER01. The sequence goes on along the minus strand of JACIWM010000011.1, from coordinate 7,342 downwards.
CCAGGAAGAGGAAGACCAACCACAGAAAGAAGAGGGCCGCGGCCTGGCTCATGCGGCGGAATACCTCCTCAGGGGAGTAGCGTTCCCCACCCAGGCGAGAGGTGATAACCGCATCCGGCGGGGCCAAAAGCCGTTTTATCTGCCAGGTCACGCCCTGCACCAATAAAAGCAACCGCATCACCTTTATCCCGCCCGCCGTGGATCCCGCAGCCCCGCCCACGATCATCGCCATTGTGAGCAGGAATTTCCCGGCCTCCGAAAATTTGGAGAGGTCCACGGTCTGAAAGCCGGTGCAGGTCATGGCCGAGACGAATTGAAACGCCGAAACGCGAAACGCCGAACTCGGACGGAGACCGGGCCATAACACCAACCCCAAAATCCCAATCCCGCAAAGAAGGAGGTACAAAAACCAGCGGGTCTGGACGTCCCGCCAGAGAATCTTCGGCCCTTCCTGAAACAACCGGTAGTGCACAACGAAGCTCACCGCGCCCACCACCATGGACAAGATGGCCACGACCTCCACGGCCACTGACCGATAACGTCCCAAGGAATCGGGCCAAAGGGAGAATCCGCCCGTGGCCACCCCGGTCATGGCGTGGTTCAGGGCCTCCCATGGGGGCATGCCCGTGCTCGCGAAGGCCAAGGCGCTTAGGACCGTGTAAAGCCCGAAGATCCACCACATGGTGCGCACGGTGGAGCGCACGGAGGGATGGATCTTTTCCGTTCTGGCCTCGGCGAAATAGAGGGTAGCAGCGGAAAGCCCCGGGCCGGTGAGGATGGTGATCATGAGGACGATCACCCCCATCCCGCCGATCCACTCCGTGAACGACCGCCACCATTGCAGGGTTTTGGGAAGGAGATCGGGCCGGAGGGCCATGGTGAGCCCGGTTCCGGTAAAGCCCGAGACGCTCTCGAAGAAGGCGCTGGTGAAATCGGCGTAGGGGTAGAGGAGGCCCCCTCCGAGCTTATGGGAGATGAGGAAGAGGGGGAGGGCGCCCAGGGTGGCCACCAAAAGCCAGCCGAATCCCGCCACAAGGAGGCCGTGCCAAAGCTGGGTCTCCCCGGCTCCTCGAAACGGCCAGTAAAGGCCGGCCCAAAGGGCCAAAGCCGTCAAAACCGTGAGCACCAAAGGCCAAAAGGCGAAGCTCTCCCCAAAGAAGATGGCCACGGGCAAGGACCCCGCGGCCATGAAGGCCACCACCAGGGACAAAAGCCCGAGGTTCCTGAGAACGATGGCCAGATCCGAGGAACGCATATCTTCAGCCGGTGAGGATGGAGATCAGGCGCTCAGGCGTGTGTTCCTTGCTGAAGACAGTGAGAATATCCCCCGCGCGGATGACCGTGCTCCCTTTGGCGATCTCCAATTGCCCATTGCGTTCCACCGCCGCCACCAGCACCCCTTCCGGAATGATCCCCTCCTCCCCGGCCTCCCGCAGGGTCCGGCCTACCAATGGGGAGTTTCCTGTGACGGTGATGCGGAAGAGCTGAGCTCCTCCGGGCAGGGTCACAAGATCCCGAAGCTTCGGATGAAGCGCGGCATGATACAGGTATTGGGCCACGATGACGTCGGGGTTCTCCATGACGTGAGCTCCGAGGCGGCGGAAAAGCTCGGTGTGGGCGCGGTTATTGACCACGGAGACGATGGTGGGGATCCCGAGGTCCTGGGCGGCGGCGATGACCATGAGGTTTGTGGCGTCGTCGGAGGTGGTGGCGATGAGAGCGTCGGCCCGCTCCGCCCCGGCCTCCCGCAGGGCATCCACCGAGGCCGCGTCGGCCTGGATCACTAAAAGGTCGTATTTGCGGGCGATGGCGTTGGCCCTCTCGGGGTTGCGCTCGATCACGGCCACGTTGTGGCCGTCCCGCACGGCTAGTTCAATCAGGGCGCTTCCTATCCCGCCAGCGCCCACGATGATGAGATACATACGGCCCTTATCCTACCCGCCCCCCCTTTTCCCCGTCAAAGGAGCCTCGCCTCCGGCCCAGCGCTATCATTTCCCGTCATGGAAAAGTGGGTGAAGCTCACCACGGTGTGGGGCGAGCCCCAGGCCCTCCTTCTCAAAGGGTTCCTGGAAGGCGAGGGAATACAGGTCCGCCTTCGCCATCACGTCCCACCCGGTGTGTATCCCGTGACCGTGGACGGCCTGGCGGAGATCCAGATCCTCGTACGGGAGGAGGACCTCCTTCCCGCTCAGGAGGCCTTGAAGGCCTTCACCCTTCCCCCAGAGGACGATGCGCTGGCCGACTGAGGAGGAACTGGCCCGAGCCCGGAGGGAGCTCGTGGCCGAGCTCCGGGAAAAAGGCATCCGTGATCCGCGGGTCCTTTCCGCCATGGAGAAGGTTCCCCGGCATCTTTTCGTCCTTCCCGAGTACCTCCCCTGGGCCTACGACGACCGCCCTTTGCCCATCGGCCTTGGCCAGACTATCTCCCAGCCCTACATCGTGGCCCTCTCCACCGAGGCCCTGGAACTCTCCGGCGAGGAAAAAGTGCTGGAGATCGGCACAGGCTCCGGCTATCAGACGGCGATACTTGCCGAGCTGGCGAAGGAGGTGTTCACCGTGGAAAGGCTTCCCGAGCTTTCCTGGGAGGCGCGGGAGAGGCTGCGAAAGCTGGGGTATAGGAACGTACATTTTCGCATAGGCGACGGCACGAGGGGCTGGCCGGAGGAGGCCCCTTTTTGCGCGATCCTCGTCACCGCCGCGGCCCCGAAAGTTCCCCAAAGCCTCCTTGCCCAGCTTTCCGAGGGGGGAAGACTTGTGATCCCTGTGGGCGGAAGGTTCCACCAGGATCTTTGGCTTGTGCGAAAAGAGGGGGGAAGGCTGGTGTATGAGCACCTTTGTCCGGTGAGCTTTGTGCCCCTCATCGGCGAGGAGGGATGGCGATGATCGATCTTCGTTCGGATACGGTGACGAAGCCCACCCCGGAGATGCGGCGGGCCATGGCCCAGGCGGAGGTGGGCGACGATGTCTACGGCGAGGACCCCACGGTGAACCGGCTCCAGGAGAAGGCCGCGGAGATCACAGGGATGGAGGCCGCCCTCTTTGTCCCCTCCGGGACCATGGGGAACCAGGTGGCCATCGCCGTGCACACCCGGCCTGGACAAGAGGTGATCGTGGAGGCTCAGTCCCACATCTACAACGTGGAGATGGCCACCATGGCTCGCTTTTCCGGGGTCCAGCCTCGGGTGATCTTCGGCGAGCGTGGGATCTTCACGGCCGAACAAGTCCGAAATGCCATCCGACCCAAACTTTATTACCTTGCCCACACCGGGCTTGTGTGCTTGGAGAATACCCACAATGCCGTGGGTGGCCGGATCTGGCCCCTTTCCGGCGCCCGGGAGATCCTGGAGGTGGCCCACGCCCACGGAATCCCCGTGCACCTCGACGGCGCCCGCATCTTCAACGTCTCCGTGGCCACAGGTATCCCGGTGGCGGAACTCGTGCGGGGTTTCGACTCCGTGATGTTTTGCCTGTCCAAGGGTTTGGGCTGTCCGGTGGGCTCGGTCCTCTGTGGTTCCCGGGAGTTCATCGAGGAAGCGCGGCGGGTGCGGAAGGCTTTGGGCGGGGGAATGCGCCAGGCCGGGGTTCTCGCCGCCGCCGGCCTCTACGCCCTCGAACATCACGTCCCGCGCCTCGCCGAGGATCATGAGAACGCAAAGATCCTTGCCGAGGGCCTTTCCCAGATCCCCTGTCTTTCGGTGTGGCCGCCGGAGACGAACATCGTGGTGGTGGAGATCCTCCGCGGCCCCACGGCCCAGGAGCTCGCCGCGCGTCTCAAGCGTAAAGGGGTTCTTGTGGCCCCGGCCGGCGCGGGAACCGAGGCGAGAAAACTTCGGTTGGTGACGCATCTCGACGTCTCCCGGGAGGACATCCTCCGGACAATCGACCTCTTCTGGGAGGAACTGCGCGGCCTTTAATCCGGACGAACCGGGCCTCCCTTCCGCCGTCCTGTCCCTAAAAGAGGGCCAGCGGGGCTGTAGCCTCTGTTACGTCCAAGGGGGCAGGATGAACTGGAACTTCTTTCCCCTCATCCTTGCCTTCTCCCCCAGAGGGGGAGAAGGGACCGGGGAAAAACCCGGAGGGAAAGAAGGATTGAGGGAAAAAAGCCGGCGTGGAAGCAGGGTTCGCGAAAAAATGGGGAGGCTCTCCAACGTTTTCCCTCTCCCCTTTAGGTTCCCCAACGTTTTCCCTCTCCCCTTTGGGGAGAGGGTCAGGGTGAGGGGGCTTTTGGCGCTCCTTTTGGCCTTCGGGCTTTCCGCCCAGGCTGTCCCGCTGGGCCTGGAGTCCGGCCCCCACTTCTTCCGCACCTACCCGCCCGCCCTGAGCGCCTTCATCCAGCTCACCAACCAAGCCATCGCTTACGGAAACCAGACGTTTTTTGGGGATATCCCGGCCGTTCCTCTCCTTTCCGGCGGGGTGGGCGTGAGGATGGCGGAGACCCTGGGCGAGCCCTTCTCCTTCGGCCTCGGTTTCTCCCTCTTTGGCGCGGAAACGGGAACGGAAGGAGCTTGGGGCGACCAAGAGGTAAAGGTGCAACTTGGCCTTTCCTACGCTGATCTCCACGCGCTTTTTGTGTTCTCTCCCATTCCCGGGATGATCTTCCTTGGCGCGAGCGCCGGTCTTGCTTGGGCCAGCCTTTCCTATTCCGTGACTTTTCCCAGCCTTACCCTTTCCTTTGTTCCGGCAAGCGGGGAAGGGGTGTACCGGGGCCGGGCCTTTTGTGCCGCGTTTTTCCTGCGCGCGGCCCTCCCGGTCTTTCCCAACCTCACTGTGGGCGCGGAGGCCGGGTTCCGCTTTGCCTTCTTCCCCGGTCTCTTTTCCGAGGATGGCGGGTCCATGGATTTGAACCGCGACGGAAATCCCGATCCTTTGGACCTTTCCGGCTTTTGGTTGGGGGTTAGTCTCCGGGTGGAGCTCCCGCTATGAAGGAGGGGCGATGCGCCGCGTTTTCCTGATCTTTTTGGTTTTGGCCGCGATCTTGGGGTTATCCGGGTGCGTGGGAAAGCTCACGCCCAAGGCGCCGGAGGCCATCTTTTCCTTACGGCCCACGGAGGGAACAGCCCCCCTCACCGTGGTCTGCGATGGCTCTCTTTCCTTCGCCGCGGACTCCCGCATTGCCGAGTACATCTGGGACTTCGGTGACGGCACCAAAGCCTTCGGCCCCATCGTCTCCCACACCTACACCCGCGGTGGAACGTTTCGGGTGACCCTCACCGTCTACGATGCCCAGGGCCGCAAAAGCACCCGCGAGGCCCAGGTCACCGTGCACTTCCCCAAACCCGAGCCGGATTTCTCCTTCGCCCCGCCCCTTCCCGGAACCTACGAGCCCATCATCTTCGATGCCTCCGCCTCCACCAGTCCCAACGGAAAGATCGTGCGCTACCTCTGGGCCTTCGGTGACGGGACCCATGCCGAAAGTGCTGAGCCCGTGGTGGAGAAAAGCTACCGCTACGGCGGGACCTATCTTGTGACCCTTTCCGTGGAGGACGAGATGGGCCAGGTGGCAAGTGTGAGCAAAACGATCACGGTCCAAGGAGGGCCGAGCTGTGGGTATTAACGCCCAAGGAGGCCGAATGGTTGTCAAATTTTTCCGCGCGTTGTTTGGGGCTATCCGAACATTCCCTTTCCCCTTCAGTAACTCATCCCCTTTCCCCTCCGGTGACTCATCCCCTCTCCCCTCCGGAAATAACTCATCATCCCCTCTCCCCTCCGGGGAGAGGGTCAGGGTGAGGGGTTCCCCCAGCGGGGGAGAAGGATTCGAAAGGACGGGGAAGAGGGTCAGGGTAAGGGGGATCCTCCTCCTTACCGTCCTGGCTCTTCTTCTTGGTGGCTGCGTTCCCAAAACCGTTCAGCCTACGTCAGGCGTCTTCGCCGTGATTGTCGCCGAGCCCAAGGAGGGGAAAGCTCCGCTTACGGTGCAGTTCGACGCCTCCCAATCCTTCGACCCGGCCGGCGCTATCACCGATTACCTCTGGGATTTTGGGGATGGCTCGCCGGTGGCCTCCGGTGGCATCCTTTCCCACACCTACCAGCGGGCCGGCGAATACATGGTGACCCTCGTGGTGGTTGGCCCCTCGGAAACGGGCCGGGCCACGACCCTCATCCGCGTCCTCAATAACCCGCCCAAAGCCTCCTTCACCGTCTGGCCCACGGATCCCTTCACCGACGAGCCCGTGAGCTTCGACGCCTCCCCCTCTTCGGACCCCGATGGCGAGACCCTCACCTACCTTTGGGACTTCGGCGACGGCGGAAGCGCGGAGGGGATGGTGGTACAGCACACCTATGCCGAGGCCGGGGAATACGTGGTGGTGCTAACTGTGCGTGATCCCTCTGGGGCCGAGGACCGGGCCACGCAGGTCCTCAAGGTGGAGGAGTGTGCGACAGGCGGCTGCGGCCGGCGAAGATGAGAAGAGCCCGCTTCCGGCCTCCTTTTAGAGTGCCGGCGCGTTCCGGGCGCTCCACGGAGCGCCCCTTTTTCCTTGGCCTTGCGCCTCTCTCCCACTACCATCGAGCTTAGGGGGTGGCGATGAGAAAAATTTGGCGATCCACGGCTTTCGGGTTTCTTGTGGTTTTCCTTGGCCTTTTGGGCGGGTGTTTCCTCCTCACCGCCCCGCCGGCCCCCCAAAACCTCTCCGCCTCCGATGGGGAATACGCGGATGAGATCATCGTCACCTGGGCCGCGGTGCGCGGGGCCACCCGCTACGAGGTCTTCCGCGCCACCTCCGAGGACGGCGAATACGAAAAGATCGGGGAAACCAAGCTCACCCGCTTCTCCGACACCACCGCCTCCCCCAACGTCCTCTATTGGTACCGGGTGCGGGCCTGTAACCAATTCGGCTGTAGCTCCTTTTCCCACGCGGACTCCGGCTATTACCTCGGCTCCGCTCCGCCCCAGCCCCCGCAAAACGTCCAGGCCTCCGATGGAACTTTCTCCGACAGAATCCGCGTCACTTGGTCGGAATCCATTGGCGCCAGTTACTACGAGGTCTACCGTTCCGACGTCCCCGGTGCGGATTTCCTGTACCTCGCCCAGACCGGCGGCACCTCCTACGACGACCAAGAAATCGTGATCGGCCGCACCTACTACTACAAAGTGAAGGCCTGCAACAGCATTGGCTGTAGCGAGTACTCACCCACCGATTCCGGTTTTGCCGCGGTCTCCCAGCCCGCTGCGCCTCAGAATGTCCAAGCTTCCGATGGAACTTTCTCCGACCGGGTGCGGGTTACCTGGAGTCCGGTTTCCGGGGCCGCGCGTTATGAAGTGCATCGGGCCACTTCCCAAGACGGAACCTACGAGCTTCGGGGCGAGACCACCGGGACATCCTACGACGACACGCAGGTCACC
>JACIWM010000109.1 GCA_014360945.1 Candidatus Bipolaricaulota bacterium | reverse complement strand
CTGAGGGGCATCAAATATGCAATGGCTGGTAAAATTGTTATAATATACCTGTCAACTTTAACAGGATGAAAACTATGCATATAAATGAAACATAAAAACCATGTTACCATAGCAATGTTAATATCAAGATTATGCAGTCGCTGATCTTCTAGGAGCCAATATATGCTAAGGGCCCAGAAGAAGATTAAAACCTCGGCCAGGGCATAGGATATCCTCCCGAAGACAGCTATTAAAGCAGCTGATAATAAAAGGAACATTATCAGCTTCTTATTCTTCACTCTATTTAGTATCATCCTATTGTGGATTATATAGAGTATAATACCAACTATTAGGATGGCTATTATAAGATATGCTAATGGGTTTGGACCCGCACTTGAAGGGTTGATAATTAACATGTAATTGTTGGATGGGTGGGCTGAAAGATACTCTGGGAAATGTTTAAGGTAATATAGGCTGTCGGGATTATAGCCTGGGTTAACTGGTGTCACTGAACCGCTTGCAGTTGCTGTGAATTGTCCCAGGAATGGTAGGGGGTTTTTTAGGTTCCTGTAAAAGAATAATCCGAAGGGTGAATAAAATAAGATCCCTAGGATTATGCCTCCTATGATTTCACGGAATTTGGGCCTAGAATCTGTGATAATTACAAGGAGCATGGGGATGATTATAAGTGCTGAGGTATACCTTGTGAGGAAGGCTGCCATCGCCACTGGAAAAGCCAAATAATAAAATCTCTTATCTTTTCTTTTTGCAAGTAGGGTTAAGTAGATTGCCCATATCGACAATGATATGGCTGGGACGTCGGTGGAGCCCGTGACGGCCCATGCCAATATTAGGGTGGATGATGCGAAGGTTAAAGCCCCAAGGAGGCTTTCAATTTCATCAAATCTCAGCCTAAGGAGAAGGTACATTCCAACTGATCCGAGTATGTAGAATGCTCCGCCAACAATGAAGAGTGTGTATTCACTTACAAATCCCAACCTGAAAAACACTGATAGGATCGCTGGTAAAAGGGGTGGGAGATACAATGTGTCACTGGAGCCGAGATGGGCCATTCTAAGAGCATTATTAAGATAAAGGAATATATCCCAGTAATATACACCAATACTAGATTGTATTGTTATGAGCTTCCATGTGATTATCGAAATGATCAAAGCTAAGATTATGAAGATTTTCCCATCACGTGACAACAGAACACCCCCATAAGATACTATTTAATGGTATCCTTGTATATTTCATCGAATTTCCTCGCGATCCTTTCAATTTTGAAAACTCTAGGCGTTTTAGGATGGAACGATCCGCTTTTAAGTATCTTTGTGATAGCATCTTTTATGCTTTTTTCATCTGCCTCGACTATGAGACCAGCTGTAGAGTCGATCCATTCGGATATTCCACAGTTTGATGTTACAACAACTGGTGTGCCACAAGCAATGGCCTCTGCAGCGGCCATGCCGAAAGATTCATATTTATCGGAGGAGGGTAAGATGAAAACATCCGCATCGACAAGAACCTCAAACTTATCAAGACCATATAATGGTCCTGTTAGGATTATCCTATCCCCTAATCTGAGGTCTGATATGAGTTTCTTCAATCTTTTAAGGTGGTGGTCGTCAGGGCCTGCGATAACAAGTTTTAATTTATCATCTTTTATCTGATTGAATGCTCTTACCAATAAATCTAGACCTTTTCTTTCATGGATCCTCCCAAGGTATAATACTATTTGGTCATCTTTAAGTCCCCATTTTTTCCTGAAGGAACCTTCCGGTGGGGTTTTGGGGATGTTCACAGGATTGGGCAATCTAACTATTATCTTCTCATTTAATTTTGGGTATACTTTCTTGTAATATTGGGATTCTATCTTGGAGGATGCTATTATACGCTTGGCATTATAGATTATCCTATTACCTACTAGGATGTCAAATAATCTTTTCTGCCAAGCTTTTATCATCCTTGGCGCGGACCCATGCGGTTGTACAATATATGGTATGTTATATCGTGTCGCGAGTAAGTATATTACTGCTGCTAGGAATGTTCTATGCTCATGGATATGGATTATATCAAAGGATTTTAATTCTTTAGCCGCGACAACAGGGAGATAATAGGGTAGAGGCAGGTTGAAATTTGCTGTTAAATACATTGAAAGGTTTCTGAAATAATAGGTTCTTATCCCGTCAACATCCACTAACCTGTTCTTTTCAATTTTAACCCTCCTTTTAAACCCGTCAGTAGTATAAACCGTGACATCATGTCCCATTGCAACTTGTTGACTTGCAAGCTCATATACGAAACGTGGAGGGCCTCCACCTTCCCATGATGGTTTAAAGTATGGACAAACATGAAGTATACGCATAATAATCCTATCCCATTCTCCCCATTGTGTGTGGGGGGGTTAAGAGTAAATAGTAGTATTATTATTATAGATTGTAGGTTAAAAGAATTTAGTGGGTGATTTTTATTAAAGTTGTTATCCTAGCCGCGGGTGTGGGTAGTAGACTAGGCCATGGATTGCCCAAGGCGCTAGTTAAATTATGCGATAATAAGACAATACTCGACCATCAACTAGAAAACCTTAAGAGTGTGGGGCTGGAAAATATAAGGGTTGTGGTAGGATACAAAGCC
>JACIWM010000108.1 GCA_014360945.1 Candidatus Bipolaricaulota bacterium | reverse complement strand
GCATAAGTTTGTCCAATTCAGGACCCTCTAATCCTTGATAATATTCAAATAGGCGGAATGCTTCTAGGATGAACGCCTTAGCCCGATCAGCATAATGAAAAACAAGATCCATGCTAAAACCCCCCATCAACTATTATTTAAAATTTACCCCCTAATAAACATTAACGGGGGGATCATTTCATGATTGTTAAAAACCTAAAGGATTGCTCCTATGACAAAGTTCTAGATGGCACGCTCCTCTGTGAACTCTTACATCCGCGCGAAGGTCTAAAGATGAATTTTAGCTTGGCTCATGCAATCCTTCAAGTTGGAGAGGCTTCACTACCTCACCGTCTAAAGTCTGTGGAAGTCTATTATATCCTAGAAGGCAAAGGTCTAATGCATATCAATAACGAGACAGAAATAGTCAAAGCAGGTGACACTATTTATATCCCACCTAAGGCCGTCCAACACATCGAAAATATTAGCGATTCCATACTCTCATTCCTATGCATAGTGTCACCTCCCTGGCAAAAGGAAGATGAAAAACTATGCTAAACCTTATGACAGACTGAAGGAACAACCGAAAAATATTATATATATAAATTGTAATACATTTTAGTGTTTGAGTCTGGACGGATCTTTCAGAAAAAATTGGGGGGATGGCAAAGATCCCGAGTTTAATAAAGAGAAGTTTCTTTGGGGGTTTCTATGAGTTATAGGATAAAAATAAAGCCTTTAACGCAGCTATGGACAGGGGATGAAGAAAGAAAGTCAGGAGTGCTTAGAGAAACGGGAATAATTGGTAGTTTGCGATGGTGGTACGAAGCACTTATAAGAAGTCTGGATGGTACTGCATGTGATCCAACTAACAACAGAAAAGAGAGGTGCGAAGGGAAAAATCATTGTGACGCTTGTGAATTATTCGGTTGCAGTGGATGGGCCAGAAAATTCAAACTAGATATCAAAAAATCAGATGATGAGGTTATCTTTAAGATCATTGAACTTAAAGAAATGGATGATATAGAGTTTGGATTATTAAACAAGACTTTCAAGATAATAGAAGATTACGGGGCTCTTGGGGGCAAGCTCGCAGAAAGGAATTATGGTATAATAAAAATAGAAGAAAATGGTTTGGAAAAGTTTCAACCAAAGAAAAATAAAATTAAAAAATATATTAAAAAAGGAGGATCCACTGTAGATGATCCAAACTTTAAAAGATTTGTTTTTATTAAAAAAGGTTTAAACCTCCAATTCGTCAAAAAATTAAAAGAAGAATGCACTTTTTTAAAAGGAAAACCAGGGAAAGGTAAAAGATATTTTTATAAAACTCTCAATAACAAGCCTTACCGTCTATTTATCCAAGTAAAAGATGATGAAGAATACAAAGAAGTTCTTAATTTCGTAAAAAAGCATAATGTTGAATTTATTGAAGGAAAGGAGCTTTTGGAGGGACTACTTTGATACATGATTATTACCTTTCAAAGTTTAATTGCAAAAAAGTAGAAAAAGGAAATGATATTATTAAAGAACTGGCGGTAGAAAAAAGAAATATTAAAAAATTGGCAAACGAACACAAAACCAACACAGAAGTTTTTTATCCTTCACCAGCTAATCTGAATAGACTTCCAAGAGGCTCTTTCCTCATCAAAATTTCATTCACCCTCAAGAAACCATATACAAGTAAAGATGATGGAGAGTTCCATATTGTCAATGAGAAGATGACTGAAAATCCTATTGTAAGGGACACGCTTACAGGACTTCCCATTGTAAGGTCATCCACATGGAAAGGACATTTGAAGTTTGCTGCTGGAAAAGTCAAATGGGAAGAAAATGAGAAAAGAAAGATTATCAAAAGGCTCTTCGGTCCTGAACCCACGGAAGATGAGGCTTTAAAAGGCAGACTTTACTTTTTTCCCACATTCTTTAAAGATAAGGCAAAAGAGTACGTGATAACCCCATTAAAAAGAGATACCCGAACTCCTGCAAAGGGGCCAATATCACTTGAAGTTATGAAACCTGGCAAAAAAGGAGATTTCTACCTTCTCTACGTCCCATATCCAAGAAGCGAGAATTTCAAAGATGAGATTAAAGAAGACCTAAAATTTATCGCAGAAGCTTTAAAATTGATGTTCTACACTTATGGTTTTTCGGCGAAAAAAACATCTGGCTTTGGAGTGGTAAAAAGGCAATTAAACGAGGGGAAAATATGGACGAGAACAAGTGAATTTCAAAGTTTCTCAAACTTACACGAATTATCAGAAAAATTATTAAAAACTTTGGATGGTATGAAAGATGAGCGACATTAAAAATATCAAAGAAAATAGAAAAGCAATATTAACAGGCGAGATTGGAGCCCTGCTCCATGACATCGGCAAACTCCATCCAAATTTTATCAAAACCCATTCTATAGAGAACACACCCAGTAAATTCTTTCATGAAAATATTGATGGTTTTTTAAAAACAGAGCTAATATCACTTCTAAAAGTTGGAAACCCGAAGATTAACAGTGACCCAATAAGAATATACGATATTATCATAAAACATCATGATCGTAAGGGACGGGATGATTTAATCAATATTTTACAAAAATGTGATCGTAAAGATTCCGCGGACGACAAGGGCATTGTAAGAAGAAAGCAACCCATGAAAAACACTATTATATCATCACCATTTGGTTATCCGAAAGAAAAAATCCATCTGAATTGTCTCCAAAGAGAGTTTGATGATCTGCAAACCATCCTAATAAGACTTTTTAAAG
>JACIWM010000107.1 GCA_014360945.1 Candidatus Bipolaricaulota bacterium | reverse complement strand
GCCCGGAAAAGATGGGAAAGTTCTAGACTTGAAGCCCGCCAAGAAAGGCTGAGCTCGTGGCTGAGCCCTGGCTCCGGATCCCACCGCAGCTGGGCTCCCACGGATTGCTCGTCGCTTATTTGCGGGGAAAAACGGGGGTGCAAAAGGACCCGGATGTCGCGGGAGTAGTTGAGGGACGGTGTCACGTTTGGCCAAGAGGAGGTGGACCAGGAAAGTCCCAGGGAGAGACGCTGATCCCGGCGCTCCGTGGCCGGGCGAAATCCTTGGCCGGCCCCAAGGTTCAGAGCGACCTTTGCTCCTGCTCCTTCCCAGTTTAGTTGTAGATTCCCATCCAGCCTCTCCTCCGCCGGGTCCTGGGAGAACCGGACCTCCACGCGCGGCGCCACCTTCCCCACCGCCAAGGAGAAACTCGGAAGGCGGAGCCCACCGGAAATCGTTCGGGAGGAACGCCACTCTTTTTCCCCTACAGCGTGGGAAAAATTCTCCTCCCAGCCCAGGGACCAAACGTATCCAGTCCCGCCGGTGAGTTCCCCGCGAAGGGCGATGGTTTCCGTTCCGGCCGCGCCACGGCTGCGATAGGGCCTGACCCAGGAAATGGTCAAATTGAACCCGGGCCAAACCTGGAATTGCGCGCCTCCGCTGAGATTTCCGGCTAGCTGCAAATCAGGAGTCGCGAGCTTCCCGGAAAAGCCCAGGTTCCATTTGGGATTCTCCCCGCCTTGAATGCTGAGCTTGAGGTCGGAGGAAAAACTGGTCCGGCTTGAACCGCCCCGCCAAACGGGGCTTGCGGAAAGGTTAACCACAACCGGGCCTTTCCGAAGTCCTTCAAATTTCCCGGCGAGCCTAGGAGCGGGGTTGGTGGTGAGATCGGCCAGATCCAGTCGGCCTTGGATGTCCAAGGAAAGGGGGCCCTCGCCCGCATATTGCGCGGAAAAGCCGATCCCGTGAGCATCCATACGGGATGAGCTTTCCAGCTCCTCGTAGCCGGGAAAGCGCGAGTAAAGACTGATCCCAAGTTGCCAATCCCCGAGTTTCCGGGCCAAAGAGAGACTGGCCGTGGGGCCAAGGCGCGTGTGCTCCGCAGGGAAAGGATCGCGGAATTGCCCCATGTCCCTTCCGTCGATCTTTGTCTCCCCTTGGGAAAAGCGCCGGGGGTTGGGATCCACCCGCCAGATGTAAATCTCGTACGCAGCGTTGGCGGATGTTCCGGCCCAAAGGGCATCCGGTCCCACGCCTAGAGCCGTGAAGTCCCCAGGAATGACGGGATCCGCCTGTCCCTCCCGAAAGACCCCGGATTCCGTGACGTACCAAAGAGAATCGTTCCAAAGGGCCATGGACCGCACCGGGACGCCCCACACCAGCCAGCCCCGGCCCAAGGACCTTATCCCTTCTTCAAGGGCCACGAGGACCTCGTCCCCGCGGAAAAGGAGGTCGTAGACGGGACCGAAAACGTCGCTCACCTTCTCCCAATTTCCGTCCACAAGCCGGAAAAGCCCCGCATCCGTGCCCAAGTAAAGCACGTCTTTTTTGCGCAGGACCGTGGGCGTTCCTTCTGGAAGCGCTCGGCGCTCCCACTTGGAAGGATCTGTCAACGAGGCCAAGGGAGCGAGGATGAGCTCGGTTTCTGTGGCCATGTACACCGTGGTCTCATCGCGGGCCATGGCTAGGACTTTTTTCCCCATGAACTTCTCCGTGCGGTTTTCGTTCCAATCCTCGGCGTAAAGGCGGGTCCAGCTGCGCACGCGGCCGAGAGCCCCGGGCTCGGAAAGATCCACCACGGTGAGCCCGGCCTCCGTTCCCACAAGGAGCCGGTTGGGCCAAGCCAAAAGACTAAGGGCCGCCCGGCCAGAAAGGCCTTTCGTTTGGTCATACGAAGAAAACGCGCCGTCCTGGTACACGGTAATCCCGTTTCCATGAGCAAAGACCAGAAGTTCCCCGTCGGCGGAGCGTACGGAGACGATGGCGTTTATCCGATTTTGTGCAGGGATCCGGGCGTTATCGTCGAAAGGAAAAACGTTTTGGGAAAAGCCAAGCCGCAGGGAGTAGCTCCATTCCCCCAAACTCCCGTGCCAGGAGAGAGCCGCCAAGGAATGGGTGTTGGGCATGGTGCGGGAGGAGGGGGTGGGAGAGCCCACGTCCGTGGCCTGCCAAACCCCAACCTGGGCCGGGCCCACCTGAAGCGAGGCCCCAAGGAAATAGCGCTCGTACTCGGTGGGCGCACCAAGGCCGCCTCTTTCCTGCTCGAACTCCACCCGCAGCTCGTCATCCGGGCCGAGGGCGGTGAAAAGGGTGAGGAACCCAACCTCGTAGTCGATGGAGTAGTCTTTGTCGCGGCTGAGAAGTTCCCCGTTCAAATAAACACGCTCCGAGCCGGGGATCACCGAAAAGCCCAAGTAGAAAGTATCCCCTTCCCGCTCGTATTCGAAGACCACGCGCACGGCCGCGCCGGGCCGGAAAAACTCTTCGGGGAAATCGAGGCGCAAAATCCCGACCTCGGAAAAAAGCCGCACTGAATAGAAGGAAAGCGCGGGATCAAGAAGATCTCGGAATTCTATGTCCCCAGGAAGCTTGATCTCCACGGAGAGCGTCTCGCTTTTCACGTTTTTCTCGCCAAGATTGAGATAGCGGCGGCGCTGGGCTTGAGATAGCGGATAACTCTCCTCGTCCACCACGATGTCCGTGAACTCCGCCAAGTGTTTCAGGAATTCCAGCTCGAGAGGGCTTTCCTGGAGGAAGGGGTAAGTCTTTTTCGCCTCGCCCGTGAGTCCTTGGGCGGCATTATAAAGATCGATGAGCTCCAAAACGCGGTTGCGCAAAA
>JACIWM010000106.1 GCA_014360945.1 Candidatus Bipolaricaulota bacterium | reverse complement strand
GCGGTGATCACAAAGCCCAAGGACGTTGTGGGACAGAACGTCCTCAAAGTGGATGGTATCCCCCTTGCCACCGGACAGCCAAAATTCACGTTGGACATGGACCTTCCCGGTGCCCTGATCGGAAAGATCTTGTATTCGCCGCACGCCCACGCGGAGATCGTCTCCATCGATACCTCTGAGGCGGAGAAAGTTCCGGGGGTGGTTTGTATTCTCCACCATGGGAACGTCCCGCGGGTTCCCTACACCACTGCCGGCCAGGGCTGGCCCGAGCCCTCGCCTTACGACACCGTTCTTTTTGACAAAAAAGTGCGGTACGTGGGCGACCGGGTGGCGGCAGTGGCCGCGGAAACGGAGGAAGCCGCTTTAGAGGCCCTCCGCAAGATCAAAGTGGAGTACAAACTCCTCCCCGCGGTATTTTCCATCGACGAGGCCTTGGCTCCCGGAGCACCGGTGATCCACGACGAGCCCGATGCTCAAGGGATCTACGATGCTCAACGTAACATCGCCGCGGCCGTGGATATCCCCATCGGCGACGTGGAGAAGGGCTTTGCGGAATCGGATGTGGTAGTGGAGGAAACTTGCGAAATCCCGTATTCCCAGCACTGTGCCCTCGAGCCCCATTGCGTCCTTGTCTATTTCGATGAGGACGGGCGTCTGGTGATCCGTACCTCTACCCAGGTGCCCTTCCATGTGCGCAGGATCGTGTCCCGGGTGTTGGGGATTCCCATGTCCCGCATCCGCGTGATCAAGCCCCGGATCGGCGGAGGATTCGGCTCCAAGCAGGAGATAATTCTTGAGCCGGTGGCCGCGGCGTTGGCCCTGCGCACCGGCCGGCCGGTGAAGATGGCCCTCACCCGGGAAGAGGTCCTCGTTTCCACGCGCACCCGTCACCCTTACCGTGTGCGGGTGAAACTGGGAGCGAAGAAGGACGGAACGCTTCATGCCATCGAGATGGAAGCCCTGGCTAACACCGGAGCTTACGGAGCTCATGCGGGAACGGTTCTCTACAACGTGGGCTCCAAGTCCCTTCCTCTCTACAACAAGGCCAAACATGTGCGGTTCCACGGAAAAGCCGTATACACAAATCTTCCCGTGGCCGGTGCTTACCGCGGCTATGGGGCTACCCAGGGCTTCTTCGCCCTTGAGGTGGCCATGGACGAGCTTGCGGAAAAGTTGGGGATGGATCCTGTGGAACTCCGGCTAAAAAACCATATCCGCGAAGGGGAAACCTCGCCCATTTTCGAGAAGCTTGGAGAAGGCCGGGAGGGGAAAGCCCAGATCGTCCGGTCTTGCAAGCTTGCGGAGGCCATTCGCATCGGCGCGGAGCGCATCGGCTGGCACGAAAAACGGAGGAATCCGAGGCGAGAAGGTTCCTGGGTCTATGGAGTGGGCATGGCCTGCGCCATGCAGGGCTCCGGCATCACCGGGGTGGACATGGCTGCGGCCACGATCATCATGAACGAGGATGGTTCCTTCCGCCTTCTTGTGGGCGCCACCGACCTGGGCACCGGATCCGATACGGTCCTGGCCCAAATCGCCGCCGAAGCCTTGGGTGTCCCGGTGGAAAAAATCGTGGTTTACTCCTCCGACACGGACTTCACCCCCTTTGACACCGGTGCCTACGCTTCCAGCACCACCTACGTTTCCGGAAATGCTGTTTTACAGGCCGCAGAGGAAGTGAAGCGCCAAATCCTTGAAGTGGCCGCGGAAATCCTGGAGGAGCCGGTGGAGGAGCTTATCTTGGAGCGGGAGCGAGTGGTGAGCGTCCGCACAGGAAAGACCGTGTCTTTGGAAGAAATTGGACACCGCGCGACATATGTGGTGAACCAGCGACAGATCGCGGCCACCGCGTCCTTTGCTTGTCCGGAGTCTCCGCCGCCTTTTGCCGCCTTTTTCTGCGAGGTCGGGGTGGATACGGAGACCGGGGTGGTGAAGGTGGAACGCTTTGTGGCCGTGGCCGATTGTGGCCAACCCATCCATCCGAAGCTTGCTGAAGGACAGCTTGAGGGCGCTGTGGTTCAAGGGATCGGCCACGCCCTCTACGAGGAGATGCTCTTCTCTGAGCGTGGGAGTTGTCTGAACCGCACGTTCTTTGATTACCGCATCCCCACGGCACTGGACGTTCCGGAGATCGAGGCCATCCTCATCCCTTCGGAGGAGCCCACAGGTCCATTCGGCGCGAAATCCATCGCGGAAATCGGGATCAACGGTCCCCTTCCCGCCATTTCCAACGCCATTTATCACGCGGTTGGGGTGCGCCTCACCCGTGCTCCCTTCACGCCCGATCGAGTTCTCTCCGCCCTCCGGGCAAAGCGAGGTTAAAAAGCGGATTGGGCGATTTGCCAGAAGGTATCGGGGTCCAAGGAGGCGCCGCCCACTAAGGCCCCTTGGATCTCCGGGAGAGCGAGAAAATCTCGGGCGTTCTCGGGTTTCACCGAGCCGCCGTATTGGATGCGCACTTCTTTTCCTTTTTCCTCGAAGCGTTCCACAAGCCAATCCCGAATTCTTCGGGCCATCTCTTGCGCATCCTTGGGATGGGCCGGAACGCCTGTCCCGATGGCCCAAACCGGCTCATATGCAATTACAAGCGGCCCGAAAAGGCCATCGCCCAAGGCCGCGGAGAGTTGGCGCTCCACCACTTCCCAGGCTTTTCCCGCTTGGCGTTCCTCAAGCTTTTCTCCCACACAAAGGATGGGCGTAAGCCCATAGCTCCAGGCCGCCCGAACCTTCTCCGCCACGAATTCGTCGGACTCCCCAAAAATGTGGCGCCGCTCAGAATGGCCGCAAATCACATATTTCACCCCGAGATCCGCCAATTGATGCATGGAGACCTCACCGGTGAACGCTCC
>JACIWM010000105.1 GCA_014360945.1 Candidatus Bipolaricaulota bacterium | reverse complement strand
TTCGCGTACGTCCGTGTTGGGATCGATGGCCAGGAAGCTCACGGGACCGTCACCTCTTGGAGGGCCTCCACCGCGGAGAACACAAGGTTGGCATTCACCCGAAGCATGGAAAGCATATCGACCGTGCCGGGAATGGGGCCGGGGAAATTGGTTAGCACCACGTGGGAAGCACCGATGGCTTGTGCTAAACGACCACCGAAGGACAAGCCCGATTGGAGGTTATCGATCACGAGCTTCACCCCGTATTCCCGACCCTTTTGGGCAAGCTCCAAAAGATCCTTCACGGAAAGCCGTTCCTCCGGAGGGTAGGTGGCGACGATGTTGAGGCCGAGCCAGCGGGCGAAGCTTTCCTGCCAGGCCATCACAATTGCGGGCACCTCGGAAAGGCGGAGCTCTTCGGCCCTGGTCTTGAGCTCGCCGGCAAGAGCTTCGAGCTCGGCAAGGAATGTGGAAAGACGCCCCGCGAATAGATCGGCCTTTTCGGGGAGGATTTTGGAAAGGTTTTCCGCTACGGCTTCGGCTTTTTCTGCCAGTGCTTCGGGATAGTTCCAGGGGCCGCCGAGTCTCACCACCAAGGCCTCGGGATTGGTGTTAGCCAAAAGGCGGTCCATCCACGCTTCGATTCCATGGTAAAAGACCAGCTTGGCCTGGGAAAGGTGGAGGAAGTCAGATGGGCGAAGATCGTAGTGGGCCGGGCAGAAACCGGCGGGGATGATGGTGATTACAAGGACATCCTCGCCACCGATGGTGCGGGCCAAGGATCCGAAAACTTCGGATGTGGCGATCACCACGGGCTGAGCTGAACCGGCAAGGCCTAGGGCGAATGTGACCAAAATTATCGCTAAATTAGCACGCATGTCCCCTCCTTGTGTCACTTTTTTGATTTTGGTGCTACATTATGACCCGATAGAGACTTCTTGCAACCCTCACCACAGGGGAGCTTGGCGGCGGGGAGAGTAAGTTGCCATCCCCAATCCTCGCCGCTACGATGGTTTTGGAGGTGATTTATGCCGGAACGGGAAATGCAAGTGGGCGCAGATTTGGAAACGAGAAAAGGCGTGTATTCCAACCTGGCCATCATCAGCCATCAGCCCGATGAGTTTTTCATCGACTTCCTTCTTGTCGATCCTCAGGCCCAGACCCCGGAGCGGGGCCAGGCTATCCTTGTGGCGCGGGTGATCCTCTCTCCGCGGCACATGAAAAGGCTCTACGAGGCCATCGGAGAAAACATCGAAAAATACGAACGAAACTTCGGAAAAATCGTGATCCCTCCGAAACTCTAGAGCGCGCGGGCGATGATCCCTCCGCCCAGGACCTCTTCGCCGCGGTAGAACACCGCGGCCTGTCCGGGAGTCACGGCCCGCACGGGTTTAGCAAACGTAACCCAGGCCTCTTCCCCACGTAGCTCAACTTCCGCCGGGACTGGGGAAGCGCGATACCGCACCTGCACCTCGGCGGGGAATTTCTCGCCCGGTGGCTCGTCAAGCCAGTGGAGTTCCCGGGCCACAAGGCCGCGGGCGTAAAGGGCCTCCTCTGGCCCCACAATTATGGCGTTTAGCTGGGGATCCAGGGCCACCACGTAAAGGGGGCGGGGGCCGGAAAGGCCAAGGCCGTGGCGCTGGCCCACGGTGTAATGGGGAAGGCCTTTGTGGGTTCCAAGGAGCCTTCCCTCAAGATCGTAAATCGGGCCCGGTTCGGCATCGGGAATGAGGGCGGGAATGCCTTCCGGAGCAAAACAAAGATCCTGGCTTTCCCGTAGTCGGGCGGCGGTGAGCCCGAGTTTTTCAGCAATGTCGCGGATTTCCGCCTTCGTGTATTCGCCCACAGGAAAGAGGGCCCGGGAAAGCTCCTCTTTGGTGAGGGCGAAAAGGAAGTAGGACTGGTCCTTTTCCCGATCGCGGCCACGCAGAAGTTTTATTTTTCCATCACGCAGGACCCGGGCATGGTGCCCTGTCGCCACCCAGCGGATTCCTCGCTTCTCCGCTTCCCGTACCAATAGAGCAAACCGCACTTCTCGGTTGCAGAAAGCGCAGGGATTAGGGGTGATCCCCCGCCGGTATGCGGCCAAAGTGGGCTCCACCACGAGTTTTCGAAAATCCTCTTGAGCTTGGACCACTTCGTGGGGAATTTCCAATTCCTTGGCGGCAATGGCTGCAGCACTCACCGAGCAGCAGGGATTTTCCCATGGGTCATGGGGATCCCAAAGCCAAAGGGTGAGCCCGTGGACCTCATAGCCGGCTTGGCGCAAAAGATACCCGGCTACCGTGGAGTCCACGCCACCCGACATCCCCAAGAGGACCTTCTCCGACACACCAAAAGCCTATCCGATTTTCGCACGAACGAGATATCCGGGAATTGATAAAGATTGCTAAAGCTCCGGCAAGATTCGCAAACCGCTCCTTTTCAATCAGCTTTGTGGCTAAAAGAGGGAAAGCTCCTGGGACTCCTCAGCAAGGTCAATTTTGATCTCCCCGTAGACTCCATCGTAGCCCGGCCGAATCTTGAGTTCTCCGCGGCGCACTTTGTCCAAGGCCCGGCCGAGCTTGGGAAATTCCCGCTCCACATCCGATGAGGGGACATCCAAAAGCACGGAGAACTCCGAACCGAAACGTTCCACAACCTTGAAATATTGGGAGAGGACGGCGCGGGTTTCGGGCTCCCGGCCCAGTACCTGAGCGATGATCTCCAAAAGAGGCACAAGGGACCGATAAGGGATGGCGCCCACGGGTTTTTCCCCGGAAGGTCGATCGGCCAATTCCTCCACCCGATGCATCACTCCCACGGTGAGGGGTTTCCCGCACACCGGGCACTTTCCTCCGTGCCTTTTTGTTTCCTCTGGAGAAAGTACGACGCCGCAGGCCCGGTGTCCA
>JACIWM010000104.1 GCA_014360945.1 Candidatus Bipolaricaulota bacterium | reverse complement strand
CTGAGGCTCGCCGCGCTTTCGGCAAGAATCGTGGCCTGCCGGGCCTGTCCAAGGCTCGTGGCCTATCGTACGGAAGTGGCCCGGCGCAAAGCCCCGGCCTTTCGCCACGAAGAGTACTGGGGAAAACCCGTTCCGGGTTTTGGGGATCCCCGGGCTTGGCTTTTCATCGTGGGCCTTGCTCCGGCGTCCCACGGCGCCAATCGCACGGGAAGGATGTTCACCGGCGACGGTCCCCGCGGAGCCGGCGACTTCCTCATGGCCGCACTCCACCGCGCAGGCTTGGCCAACCAACCCTTCGCCCGCTCTGCGGACGATGGTCTTTCCCTTCGAGGCGTATTTTTGAGCGCAATCTGTCGGTGTGCTCCACCCCAAAATCGCCCGGCTTCAGAGGAGATCCAAAATTGCCTGCCCTTTTTGGTCGAGGAACTGCGGATTGTCCGGCCGAAGGTCCTTCTTTGTCTGGGCGGGCTCGCCTTTTCCTGGACCCTGCGGGCGCTAGATCATTTAGGTCTGAAAACTCCTAAGCCCATCCCGAAATTCCGGCACGGCCTTTCCTTAGACCTCCGGCCAAAGGGGCCGTTGGTTCTCGCTTCTTATCATCCTTCCCGCCAGAACACGCAGACGGGAAGGCTCACCCCGGCCATGCTCGACGAGGTTTTGGCCAAGGCCCTAAAGGCTCAAGGAATTCCTCTTGGGAAGCACGGAGGATAAGGACGAAAAGAAGGGCCAAAAGATACCAAAGCCCGAACTTTTCCCCGACCGGAAGAACCGCACTCGGGAGTTTTCCTAGGTTTTCCACAAGCCAAAGGTAGGGCTCGGAAAGGGCGGCCAGGATGCGGCCGGCCAAGGCCTGGGTTTGGGGAAGGGCAAGAAATGGAAGCCCGATGATTCCGGCCCAAAGGAGGACAGTGGTCCAGGGAATGAGGACGGGGTTGGCCAGAAGCCCGTAAGGCGCGAGGTACCCGAACGTGGACCCGAGGAAGGGCAGAACTCCGATCTGGGCACAAATCGTCACGGCCGAGATATCGGCCACATAGCGAAGAAAGCGAGGAAGGGAGAGGCGAAACTTGGCGCGCGTCCAACCTGGAAGGAGAAGGATGATCCCGGCGGTAGCGGAAAAGGAGAGCTGGAACGCGGCGTCCAGGGCGGACCAGGGCCAAATGAGGAGGACAAGGAAAGCCGCGAAGGAAAGGCCTTGAAGGGGATCGAGCCAAGCTCGGGCCACCCAGCCCCGCTCCCAAAGGAGCCAGAAAACTCCGAGCACTCCGAACATGATGGCCGCGCGAAGAAGAGAAACGCGAAGCCCGCCAATGAGGACGTAAAGGCCCACGATCGGGATGAGGAAGGGATAGCGCCAAGGTTTTGGCACGCGAAGAAGTCCCAAAAGGAACCAGCCTCCGGTCACAAGGATTCCCACGTGTAGCCCGGAGAGGGCAAGAAGATGGGCTACGCCCGCTTTTTGGAAGGCCTCTTTTTCTTCCTGGGAAAGGAGGCCTCGACTTCCCAAAAGGAGGGCGCTGAGGAGGGCTTTTGGGCGTTCAGGAAGGCGGGAAAGGAAGGTTCGCAAAGTTTCCCGGGCGCAGGCGGCCCAAAAGAGAAGGCCTCCGTGACTTTCCGAGAGGATCTCCACGCGTTCAGCCCAAAAGAGCCCGTGTATTCCGCGGCGCGCTAGATACTCCCGCCAGCCTTCCGGCTCAGGGACCCCATAACGGCCGGAAAGCCGCACCCGTTGACCCGGGGAGACGGAAAGATCCTGCGGACCGTAGGCCAGAAGGCGCACGCCAAAATTTTCCAATTCCACCGTGAAGGAAAGCTTTTTCTCCGTGGGCTCGGGGAGGTCCACCACGGTCCCGGTGCATTTCTGTAAAACGGGGAGCTGAAACTCGAGGTTCCCAGGGAGGGAAGCTGGGCGCATGGTGGCCATTCCCAGAAAGAAGGCCGCGATCCAAAGGAAAGGCACGAATTTTCGCCACGCGGCCAGGATCAGGAAGAACGCGGCAATCACAAGGGCCCGAGGTCCCAGAGGAAAAATCTGGCCGAAGACAAGGCCGAATCCTAAAGCCGCGGCCATCCCCGGAAGAAGTGCCCTTCCCATCTTCCCTCAGTATAGTGCTCTTTTTCCCGTGGATTTGCCCGGCCGGCACTTACGTGCTAGCATAGGGCCTCGGCTATGCGCGCCGAGGTCGCCCTGAAAGGGCGTTCGTTTATAAACGCGCTGGATCTTTCCCCCGCGGAATACGAAGCCCTTTTCTCTTTGGCCGATGAGGTCCGGGCGAATCCCGAGGATTTTGCCGGGTCCTGCGCCGGAAAACTTTTGGCCACGCTCTTTTACGAGCCCAGCACTCGCACTCGCCTTTCCTTTGAGGCCGCCATGCTCCGGCTGGGCGGGAAAGTTCTCACCGTGGCCGATCCCCAAACGAGCTCGGTGGCCAAGGGCGAGTCCCTCGCTGACACCATCCGCACCATCGCGGCATACGCTGACCTCATCGTCATCCGTCACCCCAAAGAGGGCGCGGCCCAACTGGCCGCCATGTACTCCCAGGTTCCGGTGATCAACGCCGGCGACGGGGCCCGAGAACACCCCACCCAAACCCTCACCGACCTCTACACCATCCGCACCCTGAAGGGGAGGCTTTCCGAGCTCACCGTGGCCGTGTGCGGGGACTTGCGTTATGGCCGCACTGTCCACTCCCTCCTTCGTGCCCTCAGCCGCTATCCGGGGATGCGTTTCCTCCTCATCTCCCCTGAGGAACTGCGCATTCCCGAGGCTCTTCGGGACGAGCTTCGTGCGCAAGGCCTTCCTTTTGAGGAAATGGAACAGATGGAGGAGGCCTTGCCCCACATCGATGTCCTCTACATGACCCGCGTGCAAAAGGAGCGTTTCTTTAACGAGGAAGACTATCTTCGCCTGCG
>JACIWM010000103.1 GCA_014360945.1 Candidatus Bipolaricaulota bacterium | reverse complement strand
TCCCGCCTGGATGAGGTCCTTCCGGCCGGGGCCAAGATTTTGGTTCCCGAGGAGGCTTGGGCCAAGGCCTTCCTAGCTGTTTGGGATCCTAACCGCGTTGAGGACCTGTTCGGCGGGGGCAAACTTGTCGTGGGCTCGTGGTGGACGGCCGGCGGCGAGGCCGAGGGACTGGAGGCGCTATTTGACCTTTATCGGGGAAGCTATCCTGACGTGCTGATTGTGAACGCCACCGTAGCCGGTGGCGCGGGCTTCGCGTTCAAGGCTGTGCTCAAGCCGCGCCTCATCGCCGGAGATCCGCCCGACACCTTCCAGCTCCACGCCGGGCTTGAGGTGGAGGGCTACAGCCCTGAGATCTACCTGCGGCCGCTCGATGACCTTTACGCCATCTTCGGCTGGGACAAGGTCTTCCCGCCGGATCTTCTCACCCTCATGCGCTATGAGGGGCACTATTGGGGCGTTCCTGTGAACATCCACCGCTCCAACGTCCTTTGGTACAACAAGGAGATCTTCGCCCGCTACAACCTCACCCCGCCGACGAACTGGGAGGAGTTCTTCCAGATCTGCGACATTCTCAAGGCCCAGGGCATCGTGCCCATCACCTTGGCCAACGCCGGCGGCTGGGAGGCTCCACACCTCTTTGAGACCATCCTCGCTAGCACCCTCACTCCTGAGGAGTACCGAGGGCTTTGGACTGGCGCGACACCTTGGACTCATCCCGGTGTGACACAGGCTCTGGAGATCCTGAAGAAGATCTTAGACTACGTGAACCCGGATTACTCCGCCCACACCTGGGACACGGTTTTGGAGTACATCGCCGCTGGCCGCGGAGCCATGAACGTCATGGGCGACTGGGCCATGGGTTGGTTCATGGCCAAGGGCGTGGATGTGGGCTGGGCTCCCGTTCCTGGCACCAAGGGCGTGTTTGTCGCCCTCTCCGACACCTTTGCCTTCCCCAAGCGCGCGCCCAACCCCATCAACGTGATCGGCTGGCTTGAGGTCTGCGGGTCCAAGGAAGGACAAATTGCGTTCAACATGCGCAAAGGTTCCATCCCGGCCCGCACGGATATCACCCCCGAGGAGAAGGCCCAGTTCAACCCGTATCTCCAGTCCTGCATGGATGATTGGGCCCGCGATGCCATCGTGCCCAGCGTCATGCATGGCGCGGCTGCGCCGGAGTCCTGGGTGGTGGACTTCAAGGACGCCATCAACCTCTTCCTCGTGACCAAGGATGTGGCCGGGACCCAGGCGGCGTTGGTGGCGGCAGCCCAGGCCGCGCTAGGGAAGTAAAATGCGAGAAAGGGGCGGGCCCGGTCGCAAGACCGGGCCCTTTTTCTTGGTATGCGCATAAAATTTCGGCGCGACACGCTTTTAAGCGTCCTCCTTGTTCTGCCCTCGGCTTTGGCCATCTTCGTTTTTGTCTACGGTTTCATCGGCCTCACCGCTTACGTGTCTTTTTCCAACTGGAATAAGCTTGTCCCCGACTATAGTTTTGTCGGCGCCTCCAATTATTTGCGCCTTTTCCAGAACCCCCGGTTTATCATCACGCTGCGCAACCTTGGGGTCTTCACCGGCCTTTTCGTGGGAGGATCTCTCTTCCTCGGCTTCTTCCTTGCGGTTTTATTGGATCGGCACATAAAGGCTGAGGGATTTTTCCGCACCGTGTATCTCTATCCCCTGGCCCTTTCCTTCATCGTCACCGGTGTGGTTTGGCGTTGGCTTCTCAACCCGGGAAGCCCGCAGATGGGAAGCACCGGGATCAACCTCCTTTTGGAGATGATGGGGCTTGGCTTTCTCAAATCCGGTTGGTACACAGATCCCCGTGTAGGGATCATCGCCGTGGCCATCGCCGCCATCTGGCAAATGTCCGGATATGTGATGGCCATGTATCTTGCAGGATTGCGGGGGATCCCCGAGGAGCTGCGGGAGGCAGCGCGGGTGGACGGCGCCTCGGAGATCCAGATCTATCGATTCGTGATCCTTCCCCTTTTGCGTCCCATAACTTTTGGAGCTCTCATCGTGCTCGGCCACATTTCCCTCAAGATCTATGACCTCGTTGTGGCCATGACCGGTCCGGGACCGGGATATTCCTGCGACGTTCCGGCCTATTTCATGTGGGAGCTTACGTTCCGGGCCAACCGTTTTGCCCAGGGCGCGGGAATCGCCGTCATCCTTCTCGTCATCGTTTCGCTTCTCATCATTCCGTATCTGCGGTACAGCCTGCGCCGCGAGGTGGAGGCATGAAAATTAAGCCCCTCCGCGTCATCCTTTATTTGGTTCTCCTCGCCTTCGCCGCCTACTACCTCATGCCTGTGTATGTCCTGGTGGTGACAAGTCTCAAAAGCTTTGCCGAGGTCAACCTTTATCGCATGTGGGATCCGCCACGGAGCTTCTCGTTGGAGAGCTTCCGACGGGCCCTTGTGGGCGGCATGGGCTACCAGGGACTTGCCTCCAATATCCTTAACAGTGTGATCATGGTCATCCCAGCCACGGTTATCTCCGCGGCCTTAGGCTCCCTAAACGGTTACATTTTTGCGCGCTGGCAATTCCGCGGGGCCAACACCCTCTTCACCCTCGCCCTTTTCGGCATGTTCATCCCCTACCAAAGCATCCTGATCCCGCTTGTGCAGACCCTGAAAGCCATCGGGCTTTATGGAAGCATCCCCGGGCTCATCCTCACCCATGTGATCTACGGAATCCCCATCACCACTCTGATCTTTCGCAACTATTACGCCACGGTGCCCAAGGAACTAGTGGAGGCGGCGCGCATCGATGGAGCCGGGATTTTGGGGGTTTATCGGCGCATCATGCTCCCCCTTTCCCTTCCGGGCTTTGCCGTGGTCCTCATTTGGCAATTCACCTCCATTTGGAACGATTTCCTCTTCGCTGTCACCGTGGCCCAGAATCCCGCGGTGCAGCCGGTGACCGTGGCCCTCAA
>JACIWM010000102.1 GCA_014360945.1 Candidatus Bipolaricaulota bacterium | reverse complement strand
GGGACTCAGAGAGTAAATTTCGACTTGTAATGGGAATGTATCATTTGGTCCAAGTTACCCTGGGAGAGTAAATTTCGATTTGTAAGTGGATTTCGCAGGGCAGAATATTATCTATCTTATGTAACAAAATATGTATATATATGTATATATATATTACATAAGATATCTTCTACAAGCTTTAAATCAAAAAAATGATATTTATTTACATTCTTTTGATGTAAAATGAGCTTTGGTCTTTTTGTTTTGGGTTTTTCCTCGTCATTTGTTTGTTTTTGTGTCTTGTTTTAGAAGTTATTCAAATCGAAATTTTGCAAGTGTTTTTACAAGTCGAAACTTTCTCAAGACGTAGGGTTTATTCTCGTTACAAGTCGAAATTTAGTGTCTGTATCCTACACATGAAAAATTTTACAAGTCGAAATTTAGTGTCCATAACCCTACCTGTATTCCCTCTCATACACTTTCTATACCATATGGCAAAATGTAGTTTTATAAAATCCGATAGGTATGAAGATGTACCTCTGTTTACAAATCGAAATTTAGGGTCTGTATCCTGGAAGAAATGAGCTTACAACGCGTAATACTTATTTTCAAATCGAAACATATATATGATATAGAAAAATAGAAAATATTCCATTCCCCCTTTCGCGGAGGTGGCAACATGTTTGAAAAAAGGCCTAAACTTTTCAAAAACAGGGACGTCCTCAGCCCATTATTCGTCCCAGACACCCTGCAAGACAGAAAAGAAGAAGTCGAAATTATAAGCCAATATCTTGGCTATATCCTCGACGGGGCCACACCCCCAGACATTCTAATAGTAGGACCCACAGGCTCAGGCAAAACCGTCACCACAAGATATGTGTTGAACGAACTCCAAAAACATACAGATTCTCTGATCAAATATGTGACAGCCGAAGGAACAGCATACCAAGTTGCTACTGCTATAGCAGATACACCCAGGCGCGGTTTTGGATTCATGGATGTAATAGATAAAATACGCGAAAAAATACAAAATAAAAAAGCAATACTTGTACTCGACGAAATCGACAAAATGCTAGCAAAAGACGGCGACAGACTACTCTACCACCTATCAAGAGAGCCCAACATCTGTATCGTAGCCCTTTCTAACAAACTCACAATCATGGACATGATCGACGACCCTAGAGTTTTGTCATCCTTTAAACCAAGGAAGATCAATTTTCCACCGTACAATGCAACACAATTGGTAGAAATTTTAGAATACAGGGCAGAAAAAGCATTCAATCCTGGGGTGCTCAAGGAAGGAGTCATACAGCTATGCGCGGCTTTAGCAGCTCAACGCAACGGCGATGCGAGATATGCCCTGGATCTTCTTAGTTTTGCTGCGGATATAGCGATAAGGAATAAACAAGACAAAGTCACAGAAGATGACGTTAGATATGCACAAGATGAAGTTGAAGTCGAATTTATAAGAAGAAGCATAGCTGAACTAAGGGAAAACCAAAAACTGCTATTATATGCTATTCTAACATCCTATGAAAAAACCCCAACCAAAATCTACAAAGTCTATAACAAACTTGCAAACCAATACGGAATCAACAGCCTCACACAAAGAAGACTCTCCCAACTACTAAGAGAACTAGAACTATACGGCCTAGTAGAAATCGAAGTCATCGGCCGCGGCCGCGGCCGCGGAGTAAAGTGGCTTGTGACACCATCATCAACAATCGACGATGACATAATGTTGGAGGCTATTCGTCGTTCCGTGTAATCTTCCCCCCTTTCTTCTCTCCCCTCCCCCTGGGCCCCCCTCCCCTCTCTTCTTTTCCCCTTATTTTTTTTTCATCCCTATTTTTAGGGGGTTTCTTTGTGTGCGAGAAAAATTTTATAAAGTGAAGACAAATATTATTCCTGGGGGGAGGGGATCCGCTTTTTTTGCGTCACCTCCGCGAAGCGATGCAAAAGCCCCCTCCTCTCCCCACATTTTTTCCCAGGAGGGAGAGTCTTTTTCTTTTATAGGGTGTCTTATGTAACAAAGTATATATATGATATGTTACATAAGATACTGTAGGGAACCAATGGGCATTTGCCCCTGGCGGAGGTGACACAAATTGGAAGAAAAGGAAAATAGAAACCTTGTGAAGGCACTTCTTGAAGTGCAAAAAGAAATAAAAAACCCTAAAAACACCGAGATAAACCCTTACTACAGAAGCAAATACGCCCCACTACCAGACATCCTGAACCTTATACGGCCACTCTTAGCAAAAAATGGGCTTGTACTATACCAGGATGTCGGATCCACACCCGAGGGCGTTGTATGTGTGCGGACACACCTCATACATGAAAGCGGCGAATCACTAAAGACAAGTCCACTCTACATGAAAGTGGAAGGAAAGGGCAAGGGTTCACCACAATCAGTCGGATCAGCGATCACATATGCTAGAAGATACCAAATTTTGGCCCTTCTTGGAATCGCAAGCGAAGACGATGACGCCAACCTTGCATCCAGACCACGACCAACAGCAACACCAAAACCCACCAGGTGAATGGGGGATGGTCATTAAAACCTTCAAGGACATCGTGGACAGGCAGAAAAGCATAGAAAAGCTCGAAGAGATGAGAGAGTACATTGAAAAGAGGATCCAGAGATTACAGGAACAAATAGAAAAGGAGAAGGAGCAGTTCCCAGGATCGAAGGCAGGCCGGGAAGTGCTAAAGATTAGACCCACAGGGAAAATCACCTACCAACTTGAAAAAGTGAACTGTGGAAAACCCAACTGTGAAAAATGCCCACACGGTCCCTACTGGTATGGCTATAGGAGAGTAAACGGCAAACTTGTAAGTTTTTACGTTGGTAAGGAACTCCCAAAAGATGAAACAAAAAGGGCATGAGCTTGTCTTATCTAACAGATGTGTAGAATTTACTCAACATTGAAAAAACCATTATACCCGCCCACCCACCCCATGATCAGCCGCACCCTTACAGGCGCAGTTTTATTTTTTTTCTCCCCCAATTTTTGAAACAGGTCATGGGCGGCCTCGCTTCGCTCGGCCGCCCGAAAAGAAAAAGGTCC
>JACIWM010000101.1 GCA_014360945.1 Candidatus Bipolaricaulota bacterium | reverse complement strand
GCGGATGTGGCTGCCTGCATCGCCGCCGTGGATATCCTCATGCGCTCCGACGAGCGGGTGAAAAAACTCTGGGAGAGTGCGCGGTATTTCAAGGCCAAGATGGTGGAGCTCGGGTTCGATATCGGACAGTCTCAGACTCCCATCACCCCCGTCATGCTCGGGGAGGCTCAGACGGCCTGGGACTTCTCCAAAATGCTCTTTGAGGAAGGAGTATTCGCCCAAGCCATCACCTATCCCACCGTGCCCAAGGGCAAAGCCCGCATCCGGGTCATGGTCTCCGCCATTCACAGCAAGGAAGACTTGGATTTTGCCCTGGACGCCTTCGCCAAAGTGGGCCGAAAGCTGGGGGTCATTTAAAGCCCAAGTTCCTGGGCGATCCCCTTCATTGCCGAAAGGACAAGCTCCGCAAACGCGGGAAGATCCAGCCCGAGTTTCTGGCAAAGGGCGATATTCTCCCGAGAGGCGGAGCGGGCGAAGCTTTTCTCTTTGTAACGGTTGAGGACGTTCTGGGCGGTGAGGCCGGAAAGCCTCTCCGGATGCACGAGGGCCGCGGCCACGATAAGTCCGGTCAAGGGGTCCACGGCGGTGAGACCTATTTCCATGGGCTTTTCTGGTTCCTTATGCCCCGCATGGGCCAAAATCGCGGAAAGGAGTTCTTCGTCGGCGAACCCAAGGCTCCTTAGGATCTCCACCGTGCGTTTCCCATGAAGATCCGGCCGATCCTTGGTCTCCTCGTAATCGAGGTCGTGGAGGAGGCCGGCCAGGGCCCAACGTTCAGGGTCACCGCCGAGCCTCTCCGCTAGAGCTCGCATCCCTGCCTCCACCGCCAACATGTGCTTCACCAAGTTTTTCGTCTTCACCCGCTCCTGCACGAGCTTAAGCGCCTCCGCTCTCTCCATCCTTCCTCCTTTTTCGGAACTCGCAGATCTCAGAAAGCGGACATTCCGCACAGCGCGGATTCTTGGGCCGACAGAATTTTCGGCCAACTTGGATCAAGTTGAGATGAAGAGAATACGCCCGACCGGGGGGAATAAAGGGAGCCAGGGCTTTGTGCGGATCGCCCCGACCATCCCAAAGGCCGAGCCTTTGGCTCACGCGAGCAATGTGCGTGTCCACGGGAAACCTCTCCCAGCCGAAGGCAAAAAGCATCACGATGTACGCGGTTTTCTTCCCCACCCCGGGAAGCGAAAGGAGCCATTTCTCCGCCTCCTCTTCGGAAAGATCCCCAAGAAACGCAAGGGAAAGCTCACTTCGCTCCTCCTTAATGCGGCGTAAAACCGCTTGAATACGGCGCGCCCGCTGCCGAAACATCCCGGCCGGCCGAATGGCCTCCGCCACCTCCTCCTCCGACGCGGCAAGGATATCCTCCCAGCGGGGAAAGCGCGCGCGGAGGGCCGCATAGGCCCTGTCGCGATTGCGATCAGAGGTGTTTTGGGAAAGAATGGTGCGAATCAGGATTTCTAGAGGATCATGGGAGCGCGGCCTTTGGGGCTCGCCAAAGGCTTGGCATAAGCGGCGATCGATCTCCACAAGAACCTCGGCCTTCACGAGCCCGAAGGATAGAAAGGATAAGGGCCTTGGACAAGTTGCGAGAAGCCCTCAAGATCATTGCTGAGCGCACCCTTTCGGAGCTTGCGCCGGAAAGGTGCCTTCTGCGCACAGTAAGGATCCGGAACGGAAAGCTTTTTGCCGGCCCCTATCGCTATGATCTTCGCCGGTTTGGCCGGCTGATCGTGGTGGGGTTCGGCAAGGCCTCAGCCCGCATGGCCTCGGGCTTAGAAGAGCTTCTGGGCGACAGAATTTCCGCGGGTTTTGTGGTCACTGCCGAAGGCTGCACTGCGCCCACGAAGATCATCGAGGTGGCGGAGGCCGGCCATCCCGTGCCCGACGAACGTACCCTTCAGGCCGGCCAAAGGATTCTGAACCTGGTCAAATCCGCCTCGGAGGAGGATTTGGTGATCGTTCTCATCTCCGGAGGCGGCTCGGCCCTTTTTGAGATCCCTCTTCCCGGCCTTTCGTTGGCGGATCTGGCCCAAACCACAGGCCTTCTCCTTCGCGCCGGCGCCACCATTCAGGAAATGAACGCGGTGCGAAAACATTTGTCCGCAGTAAAAGGAGGAAGGCTTGCCAAGATCACAAAAGCCACAAAAATTTTGGCCCTGGTCCTATCTGACGTTCCCGGAGATGATCTTGCCACCATCGCCTCCGGCCCCACCGTTCCCGATCCCACCACCTTCGCCCAGGCCGTGCGCGTGCTTGAAACCAAGGGAATTTGGAACGCGGTTCCAAAAGCGGTGCGGGAGCATCTTTTGGCCGGAGCGGCTGGAAAAATTCCTGAGACCCCTAAACCCGGTGACCCTTGTTTTCGCCGGGTCCGCCACGTACTCATCGGCTCCGGCCGGACAGCATTGACCTTGGCCCAAAACACCGGCCGAAACCTCGGGTTTCGTAGCCTCGTTCTTACGAGCACCCTGCGGGGCGAGGCCCGAGAGGTGGCCAAGTTCTTCGCGGCTTTAGCAGAAGAGGAGAGAAGATTTAAAAAGCCGGTTCCGCCGCCTGCCCTCCTTTTGGCCGCAGGTGAAACCACGGTCACCGTGCGCGGAGAGGGCCGGGGCGGGCGGAACCAGGAATTGGCCCTCTCTTTTGCCTTGGAGATTCAGGGCCTTTCGGGAGTGGCCCTATTGGCGCTGGCCACCGATGGTCGGGATGGCCCCACCGATGCTGCTGGAGCTATTGTGGACGGCGAAACAGTGGACCGGATAAAGGCCGCGGGCGTGGATCCGGTAAAGGCCTTAGCCCAAAATGACAGTTACACCGCGCTTTCCGCCGCGGGAGATCTTCTTTTGACCGGGCCCACTGGGACGAACGTGGCGGATCTGGTAATCCTTGCCGTGGAAAGGAGGAGCGGTGCTTAAAGCAAAAAGCGGGGAGAACTGGGTGGTGCGGCTTCAGGACGGAGAGAGGCTTCCAGACGCGTTGCGGGAGCTCGGTGGTTTCGGCATGGTGGTGTGCGGGGTGGGGATGCTGCGGGAGGTGGTTTTCGGCTTTTGGGACGGAAAAGGCTATCGCGAGGAGCATCTCACCACACCGGTGGA
>JACIWM010000100.1 GCA_014360945.1 Candidatus Bipolaricaulota bacterium | reverse complement strand
AAATCAAGAAGGGTCCCTTTTACCGGGTAAAGCACGATCTCATCC
Organism: Candidatus Bipolaricaulota bacterium; assembly: GCA_014360945.1. Classification (GTDB taxonomy): domain Bacteria; phylum Bipolaricaulota; class Bipolaricaulia; order Bipolaricaulales; family Bipolaricaulaceae; genus DTER01. The sequence continues at coordinate 3,292 of JACIWM010000100.1, read as the reverse complement.
CCCCGTTTGAGGAACATCACCCGATCCCCGGGCTTGAGGCCCAAAAGCTCCCTGATCTCCTTGGGGATGGTGGCCTGCCCCTTCGTCGTCACTTTGCTCATTACCATAGGCCTTTCTCCTTACTTTTTGCCTAAGTAATACACTTTATGCTAGCGCTTCGCAGTATAAAGGTCAAGCGAAGATCGTTGCCTCACCGGAGCCCAAGCTCATCGAGCCTCTTTAAGAGGGTGGCCCGGGAGATCCCCAGGATCCTCGCCATCATTCGGTGGGAGAGACCCTTCTCCTTCATTTCTCGTAGGACCTTGGGGTCAACCTCCTTCCTCGGCCGATGGCAGATCTTCCCCTGCTTTTCCGCCAGAGCTCTTCCGGCCTTCGTTCGCTCAAGCAAAAGCTCCCGCTCGTACTCAGCAATGACCGAAAGGATATGGAAGAGAAGCTTCCCGTTAGGAGAAGTGGTATCGATGTTGTCGCCCACAGAGATGAGCTGTTTTCCTGCCTTTCTCAGTTCCTCGGCGATATTGGCAAGGTCTCGAACGCTCCTTCCCAGGCGGTCGAGTTTGGCCACGATGATCCCGTCGGCCTCGCCGTTCAGGACCCGCTCCTTTAGCTTCTCGAACACTGGCCGGGCCTTCACCCCTGATCCGGCCTCTTCCATGATGGCCACAAGTTCGTAGCCCTTGATCTGGCAGTACCTTTCGATCGCCTCTCTTTGGGCTTGAGGTCCGAAGCCCTCCTTTTGCTTGGCCGTGGAGACCCGGACGTACCCGATGACCCGGAGCCTGGACTTCATATCACCACCTGTTCCAGCAGAACCCGACTCTAAAGCCTCAAGACCTCCCGGAGCCTTTTGTCCACCTCGGCCAAATCGGCGGGGGAGATCCTTCCCAGCCGGTAGCGCACAAGGGAGGAAGCCAACGTGGCGAGCTTCATCCTCACGATCGAGGGCTTCACCAGCCCGGCCTCCCGCCAGCTCGTCAGGGCATAGTCGCTTCGGAACCTCGGCTCTTGGGAGGTGATTTGGGCGATGATCAGGTTCCCTGTTTCCGCCTCGTATGCGGGGTCGCTCACCACCAAAGCTGGTCTGGTCTTGGTGGCCTCGACCTCGGCAAAGGGAAAAGGAACCAGGACCACATCACCCCTCTCGTACGCCATAAAGCTCCTTCCACCGGTCGTAGACGGCGTCCTCGGGGTTATCCCAGTCGGAGAAGGCCTCCTGGGAGAGGGAGGTCCAGGAATCCGCCGTCTTTGGGGAGACGAGGCTTTCCAGCTCGCTCCTCTTTATCCGCGTGAGCTTTCCGAGCTTGTAGAGGGTGATCTTGCCCTCCCTAGCCCAGCGGTAGATGGTGTCCCGGGAGACCCGAAGGTAGGCGGCGGCCTCGGCCACCGTGAGCCAGGGGCTCTGCTCCCGCTTATCCGGCTTGCCGGCCATCCTTTCCTCCTCTTCTGACAGCATGCCACGATATGCTACACCGACACCGGGGCTAGGCAAGAGCAGCAAGGCTGAGCTATTGCCTTCTCCAGAGTTAAACGCCCGCAGTCCGCTCGTTGTTCACGTGAATGCTCTCGCTTTAGGGGTACTTCGGGATGAAGCCCAAGGAGACAAGCTTTGGTGCCTGCGGGACCTTATGGGTGGGTATCCTCCTTAACCGTTCCCCGCAGGGATGATGGAGGAGGGTCGCATAGGAAAACTCGGGAGAAGTTGTCCCCTTTCCTACGCGGCCCTTGTGGGGAACCCTGCTTCTTTTATCTGTTCAGCGTCGGCCGAGCACTGCCTCCACGTCCCAGAGAAGGACCGTTCCGTCATCTGACCCTGAGGCGAGAATCTTCCCGTCCGGGGAGAAGGCTACCGAGTAGACATACCCCGTATGCCCGGTGAGAGTGCGGAGCTCCTCTCCTGTGGCCACGTTCCAGAGCTTGATCGTCCCGTCCCACGACCCCGAGGCGAGGAGGGACCCGTCCGGGGAGAACGCCACCGAGAGGACCGGCTCCGTATGCCCAGTAAGCAGCGCCGCAAGCTCCAAAGTGTCGGCCTCCCGGAGTTCTACCCTGATCGATGTTCCCACCGCCAACCACTTCCCGTCTGGCGAGTAGGTCACACACCTAATCCGTCCCAACCCCAACCGGGCAATCGCCCCTTCAGGCAGGCCCAGCGGGATCCGTGACCCCCCTGCCAGAGCTAGAAATCCCGCGCACACAGCCAACACCGCTGTAACAGCACCTCTCGTCCATACCCTCATCGCGCCCTCCTCAGGGGTTCTTCGGCCCCCTTCAGTGTGGGGCAGGTTCGTTAGGCGCAGGGCCAAGCTCCCTGTTGGTTCGAGCCCCTACTCAGTGGCTTTTCCCCTCTTTTGCCTAGCCTCCCGGCCCTTTCGACTCCCCCCAATCGCATTCTAGCCCTCGGTCCCGCCTGGTGTGGATAGACTCCCTTAACCATCAGGTGGTTGGGGGCGCAAGGCCGGCTTCCCCTCCGCCTTTTGGTCGAAGATCCGCCAGGTAGGGTAAGCGAAGTCCACGTCAGGCAACCTGGCGAATTCCTCCAAGATCTCTTCTACGATCGCCTGTTCCGTGTCGCGCCTTTTCCTGGGGGAGGTGAGGTAGCGGATGGTGAGTTGTACACCGTTTTCCACGATCTTTGTGTATACCGTGGGCGCGAGGGCGGTGTAGGTGATGAGAAACCGGCGGCTGGCCTGGTGGATGAGCCGCGCCGCCTCCCCGGAGACCTGGTCTGCATGCCGATGGGCGATCCCAAGCAGCACTTCTTTTGCCCTCTGCCAGTTGGACTCGAAGGTGACCGTGATGGGGATCTCGTTCCATACGTAGTCGAAGCCCTGGGTATAGTTGGCGATGGGCTCGGCAAACACCTTGCCGTTGGGGACGTGCACGATCCTCCCGGTGCTCTGGTCGGCTCCCACCCAGCCGCCTACCTCCAGCAGGGCAAAGGAGAAGGCCCCGGTGTCGATGACGTCGCCGGTGAGGTTCCCTAAGGTAATCCGGTCCCCCACGGAGAACGGCCGTCGCCACGTGATGTACAGCCAGCCAAACAGGTTGGCGATGGGGTCCCGCAGGGCCACCGCTACCCCGGCGGAAAGCAGTCCCAGGTAGGTAACCACCGCCTGCATCCCCTGGAGCCACACCCGGCCGATCAGGATGATTCCCAGGATCACCAGGGTGTAGCTCACAGCCTTCCGCCATCGGTAGCGGGTCTTAGGGTCCTTGGTGCGGCGGGCGATGGCCCACCCGGAAAGCCAGCGCAGGAACCAAAGCGCTAAAACAATGCCCAGGGTGGCGACCA
>JACIWM010000010.1 GCA_014360945.1 Candidatus Bipolaricaulota bacterium | reverse complement strand
TTCGCGAGCGTTTGGGAATTGAGGGCGCCGGTGAGGGCATAGTGGACACCGGGGCTCCAGGCCTTGAGGTCGAACTTGATCACCCCGCCGGTGGACAGGGCAAGGTCCACCATGCGGGAAAGAAGCTTTGGGTTCATGCTTCCGTTGGTCTCAAAGCAGATGCGCAGGATACGGCCGGGATTTTGGCGGAGGGCCTCCTCTGCGGCGGAAAGGGCATGGGGAAGCTGGGGCGTGGGATCGCCCCCGAAAAAGCAAATGCAGGAGACCTTGGAGTTCACGGCCGCGGCAAGCTCCTCCGGCCCCACAGGGGTCCGGCGGGGCCCATCCACTCGATAGTGCCAGTTCTGGCAATAAAGGCAATCGAAACTGCAGGCCTCATAAAATACGGCGAGGTTTTGATATCCGTATTCCGGCGTGGGCTTTAAGGCAAAACGGGGGAAACCTGCGCCCGTCCCACCTGGACAGACGAAATCCGCCACACAATTCGTGGGCAGAGGATCGTAATACCAGCTCACCCGGGCCCTCTCTCGGCTCCCCGGAGGAAGGCCACAATAGCCCACGCCATCTTTAGGAATGCGGCAGGCGTGAACACAGAGGTTACAGGGAAGACCGTCGGGATCCCTCGGGGGTTCCAAAGGAAGCCCGAATATTCGGCGGGAGCGGGCGCGCGCTTTCTCCACGTAAGGTTTGCAGGCCTCAGGATCCTCCCGAAGGCAGCGGCCGCATACCCCCACAGCTTTGGAAAGGACGCGTTTTTCCCCGCAGACGGGACAGCGGGTCATCCTCGCGCGGCCTCGGTGGCAAGTTCATGGGCCAGCCTTAAAGGCGGAGGAAGTTCCTCCCGTTGCGTGAGGGAGAGGACGAGTTCCATCGAGCTATCCACATCGGCCCGGTGACCCGGGGATACAAAAAGGGTGCGGTTCCGGCCGGTGCGCACGGCCCCTCCCACCACCTCTCCATCCAGAAGAACCGGCCGCCACTCCCCTATTTCCATCCCTTCCGTATTCACGTCCCCGCATAGGTGGCTTTTGGCCACGCCCACCGTGGGAAGGTCCAAAAGGACGCCAAGATGAGCAGCAATCCCAGCCCGCCGGGGATGGAGGATTCCGTTCCCGTCCACCAAAAGAACGTCGGGCCAAAGTCCCTTCTCCTTAGCTTCCCGGAGCACCGCTAAATACGGGGGAAGTTCGCGGTAGGAAAGGTAGGTGCGGATGTAAGGGAAGCGCACCGGCACCCGGGCCAAAAGGAAATCCGAAGGCTCGCCTTTGGGATTGGCCAAAACGAGGGCGGCCACGGCCTCCTCCCCGCGATAAGCCACGTCCACGGCCCCGATCTTCTGAACCTCGGGAAGAGGGGCGAGAACCACGCGACGCGCCACCTCCCGTTGCTCCTCTTGCAGACGAGCCAAGGGCTTCTCCGTCCGGAAATCTCCGAAGAAAAAGCGCATGAGGGGATCGACCCGGTCGCCTACTACCCGCACCCCTTCCGCGCGCAGCCTCTCCGCGAACACGCTTTGGTCCGCGCCGAAAGCCCGGCCCACCGCCCCGGAACTGTGGACCACCCGATGGACCGGCCAATCTTTAGCCTCTTCACTGGCGAGGAACGCCGCCACAAATCGCACGGAATCGGGATCGCCCAGGGCCTCGGCCAGGGCACGATAGGTGGTAACCCGGCCCGGCGGGATTTGCCCAACCAAACCCCGCAAAGCGCCAATGATGTCGGGAACGAAAATCTCAAGGACAGCTTCCACAGCCCTTCCGCACCACCTGAATTTCTACTGAGTAATCGCCGATGTCGCCGTAGTCATCCTCCACCACCAGCTTAACCTCGTAAATGCCAGGGTCCTTGTATTCGTGATGCACGACCATTCCTACCCCTAAGCCTGTGTTATCGCCGAAATTCCAGTAATAGCCCACGATCTCCCCATCGGGATCGGGATCGAATGATTCGCTGGCGTCAAAGGTCACGGTGGTGTCTTCCTGAACCTGGAGCCCGGGCGTGACGTAGAAGCGGGCCACGGGCGGCTGGGAACGCACGTCCACATCCACAGAGTTCTGCGCAAAGCGTTCACCGGCCGCACGCACCGTGAGGTACACCCGATAGCGGCCGCGCTCCCCGAAAATGTGGGTCACCTCCGGGCCGGAGAGGGAAAGTTGAAGGGGAACCTCTTCGTTTCCCTCCAAGCGGAAGAAGGTCCAAACCCATTCTTCGATTGGCCCTTGGGATCCCCGGCCGTCGAATCGGACTTCCAGGGGATAGGGTCCGCGGGCCGGGTTGGGATCGGTGCGGATCACAGCCCGTAGAGCTCCGGGCTCGGGAAGGCACCCAAAAAGGGCGAGCATCAAAAAGGCCAACGGCAGCGTTTTCCAAAGTTTTCGCATGATGAACACCCTGGAAAGCTTAGCCCCTTTGGGACGGGAGGCCAAGTATACTCTGGTGCTATGGCCAAAACGGATGTGGTGGTGATCGGCGGCGGGCCCGCGGGATACGTGGCGGCCCGGCGGCTCGGCCAATTGGGCGTGGAAACGGTCCTCGTGGAGAAAGAACACCTTGGCGGCACCTGTCTCAACCGCGGCTGCATTCCCACCAAGGCCCTCTATGCGGCCACGTTGCCCCTGGGAAAAACGGAGCTTTATCGGCGCATGGGCCTCGATTTTTCCGCCCGCGTTGATCTGCCCAGCTTACGGACCTTTCTTTCCCAGGTGGTGGAAAACCTTCGAAGCGGTGTGGCGCGTCTCCTTGCCGCGTCCAAGGTGGAGATCCTCCGGGGCGAGGGAAGAGTCCTCAAACCGGGCGAGGTTGAAGTGGTAAGCGACGCCAAAACGGAGAGGATCGAGGCCAAGGCTATCGTTCTAGCCTTGGGTTCCATGCCCGTGGAACTTCCCTCCCTGCCTTTCGATGGTGAACGGGTCTGGTCCTCGGACCATGCGTTGGCCCTCCCAAAAATCCCGGAGCGGATGGTCGTGGTGGGCGGCGGGGTGGTGGGACTGGAGCTGGCCACGGTTTTCCGACGCCTGGGAGCGAAGATCACAGTGGTAGAGATGATGGACGGTCTCCTTCCCGGCCTGGGCCTTTCCCGGCGCGGCGAGGCCTTCTTGCGCCAAAGCCTCCAGCGCCAAGGGATCGAGATCCGCCTCAAAACGAAGGCCGCCGGCCTCACGAAAGGCGGCCTCCTTGTGGAGGGCGAAAAAAGGGAGGAAATTGAGGCGGAGGTGATCCTTGTGGCCGTGGGAAGAAGGCCCCTTTCCCAGGGGCTAGCCGACCTTGGCCTCAAGTTGGAGAAAGGTTTTGTGGTCACGGACGAGGATTTCTGCGCCGGACCCGGTATTTATGCCATTGGCGACTTGCGGGGCGGGGCCCTCTTGGCCCATAAGGCCAGCCACGAAGGCCTTCTCCTTGCGGAAACTCTCGCGGCCGAGCTGCGAGGTGAAACCCCCGCCACGGAAAAGCCCAAGGCCATTCCCTGGACGGTGTTCACCGATCCTCCCGTGGCCATGGTGGGCGTTTCCGTGGATACACCGGGTCTTAAGGTGGCACGCTTTCCCTTCTCCGCTTTGGGTCGGGCCTGGGCCGAGGGTGAACCCGAAGGCTTTGTGACCATCGCCGTTGATGAGGCCGGAAAAATCGTGGGCGCAGAGATCGTGGGGCCTGAGGCCTCGGAACTCATCGCGGAGGCCGCGTTGGCCGTGGAACTAGAACTTTCCCTCGGGGATTTGGCCAAAGTAGTGCATGCTCATCCCACCTTTCCCGAGGCCCTATGGGAGGCGGCTTTGGCCGCGCTGGGAAGGCCCCTCCACATCATGTGAGGAGGAGAAATGCTTGAACGCTACGCGCTCTCGCCCATGAAGGACCTCTGGACCCTGGAGGCCCAGTATGAGCGGTGGCTCGAGGTGGAACTCGTGGCGCTAGCGGCGTTGGAAGAGCTTGGAGAAATTCCGCAGGGAACAACCGCCGCCCTCAGGGAAAAAGTCAGAATTAACCCGAAGCGCATTCGGGAGCTGGAGCGGGAGATCGGCCACGACCTCGTGGCCTTTCTTTGGGCCTTGGAAGAGGAGACTGGTCCGGAAGGAAGATGGCTGCATTTCGGCCTCACCTCCTCCGACGTGAAAGATACGGCATTGGCCCTCGTCCTTCGCGATGCCTTGGATCTTCTTTTGCAAAAGGTGGCGCGGCTGAAGGAGGTCTTGAAAAAACTGGCCTGGACCCACAAGAACACGCCCATCCTTGGCCGAACCCACGGGCAATGGGCTGAGGTCACCACGCTTGGCCACAAGGTCCTCACTTGGTACGACGAGCTTTTGCGGGTGGAGGAGAGGCTGCGGCGGGCCCGGGAGACGATCGCCGTGGGAAAGCTTTCCGGAGCGGTGGGCACCCATGCCTATTTTCCGCCCAAGGCGGAGGAGCTGGCTTTGGAAAAGCTCGGTCTTGCGCCCTGCCGGGTGGCCAGCCAGGTGATCTCCCGGGATCGGCACTTCGAGGTCGTGTTCGCCTTGGCTTCCGCTGCCTCCTTGGTGGAGAAGATGGCCCTGGAGGTGCGGCATCTTTCCCGCTCGGAGGTTGGAGAGGTGGAGGAGGGGCAGCCGGAGGGATCCTCGGCCATGCCCCACAAGAAGAACCCCATCCTCTCCGAGCGGCTCTGCGGCCTGGCCCGGGTGGTGCGGGCAAGCCTCATCCCCGCACTCGAGGACAACGCCCTCTGGCACGAACGGGATATGTCCCACTCCTCGGTGGAGCGGATCATACTTCCCCAGTGCTTCCTCATCGTGGACTACCTGCTGGACCGTGCCGCCCGCCTTTTGGGAGAGCTTCGAATCTATCCAGAAAGTATGCGAGAAAATCTAGAGAAGGCCCGAGGACTTCCGTTTTCCGAGGGGCTTCTTTTGGCGTTGGTGCGCGCGGGAATGGGAAGAAAGGAGGCCCATATCCTTGTGCAAGAGCTAAGTGCCGAGGCGGAGCGCGCGGGAAAATCTTTACTGGATGTAGCCATTTCTCATCCCCGGGTCTTGGCTTACCTTTCTTCGGAGGACGTGAAAGCCGTTTTCGATCTCCCCAAAGTTTTGCGAAACGTCAAGGCCTCCTTCGACCGAGTTTTTCCCTCGGGCTATAATCCTTCCCATGATGGCTAGACTTTTCCGGATCCGCTTGATCATCCTGCCCCGCATGGGGCAGGGTTAAGCCTTCCACATTTCCCGTCGCTGGTGCCCGGAAGAAGGCCGTTTTTTCTTGGTGAAGGAGGAGAAATTGACGTTCAGAAAGCTTGAGGCGGATCCGAAGGTTCGAGAAGGAGCAGTCCTCAAGTTTTGGGAGGAGAGGCAGGTTTTTGAGCGGTCGGTGAAGGAGCGGGAGGGGCGACCCCGGTTCGTGTTCTATGAGGGCCCGCCCACGGCCAATGGCCGTCCCCACTTCGCTCATCTCCTCGCCCGCGTCTATAAGGACCTTTTCCCGCGATACAAGACCATGCGCGGCTACTACGCATCGTTGGGGTCAAGTCTTTAGTTTTTGCGTTTCTTGGCCTCCCCCACCTTCCCGGCAATGACGCTCACCGTCGAGTAGTGCAGCCCCAACGCATCCCCCACTTCTTTGAGGCCGTAGCCATACACGCGGACCGCTTCATAAATCCGTTCATTCCTGTCCGATCTGCCCTTGATCCTCGAAAAAAGCTCCTCCAAGGTTGGCCTCCCCACAAGCCTTTCCCTTCGGGGAATCTCCAGCGTGGAGAGCTTATCCCGAAGAAGCGGCTCCAACTGGTGAACAAACCTCTCGGTTCCCATGATAACTCCAGCGCGGAGTTCATCCCATACCTTGACCCCAAGCCCTGCTTTGACGAACTTGTGATATTCTCGTATTGCCCGATCGCGGTCTTTGTGAAACTGTGAGAGTATCAAATGCACGGTGAGAAACTCCGGAACTTTTTCTTCTCCAGCCATGGCGCGGTAGCTGTTCCATCGCCAAGCGCGGGGATGACGGACAAGCTTTGCACGTACGGGGTTGAGCCCAACGTATCGGGCCAGCTCAAGCAAGTAGCTTTCCTTCTCCACCAAGATCGCCTTGTACCTTCCCTGCAGAAGATGCCCCACTCGGTTGTGCCGGCGGTTGAACGCTTGGGTGTAGACGCCGTTAAGTTGACGCATCCCACAAGACAGATTGGCCTCAGGCGTTTCAATGAGGGGGTGATAATGGTTTGGCATCAGGCAGTAGGCATGGCAGCCCCAGTTGTAACGTGCGACGACATCTCCCAGAACCGTAAGGAACGAGAGTCGATCCTGGTCGTCCAGGAAGATGTCCTGGCGAGCGTTGCCGCGGCTGGTGATGTGATAAACCGCGCCCTCGTATTCGATACGCAGTGGACGTGCCATACAGCAAATACACCCCTTCCGAGACAAAAAATAAAGACTTGACCCCCAACACCTCCACCGAGCACAACCGTTATACCCTTCCATGGCCACCGCCACCGGAAGGCCCAGCTCTTTGCGGTGTCATTCGATGCGGCTGAAGAACTTCTGAAAGCCCTCCTAGGAGTGAGGGATGGAAAACTCCTCCAGGATCGTCCCATCAGGGCGAGCGATCCCAACAAGGTGGCCCTTACAACCTACATCCATCCACGCCGACACGAATGTGGGGTTTCATCGGTACACCTCCTTAATAGATGGGAAAAGCTCATCCAGGCCATCTCGTCTACCGAGCAGAGCCACAACCTCTTTTGGCCGGCATCATCCCGGTGAACATCCCTGTATGAAACAAGTGGCGGGGGCGGCATTTCAGATCGAGCAGCTCCGAATTCGGGCCGCCGACCCCAAGAGCCACACCCTCGCCACAACCCTATCCTGCCACCGAAAGCTCTCGTCACAAATCCTTTGGTAGACCCCTAACCCTAAACCCTATACTGCTAACCCCTGCACTAACTCTGGTGGGTCAAGTGGAGACACCGAACCTCGAGGATACCTCCGCTACAGCCGGGCTGAACTACTGGTACCGCGTGCGCGCGTACCATGCGTCCGGATGTAGCACCCTCTCTCAGCCAGCCTCCGGCAAGCGGTAAGCGGTCCGGGCGGGCTCGCCCGACATCCGACCGGACACGTAGGGCCTCAGCTATGGGTGCCCTCGCCCCACCGTGATCCACACCGAGTCGTGGCCCCTGTTGTGGGCGTCATCGTAGACATGGAGTTGGGCCTCGAAGGTCATCATGTTCACCCCGTCAGGAAGCGTGTAGACATGCACGATCTTCCAGCGGTCGATGGACTGGACGGCCATTCGTTCCGACTTGTACTCCTCTCCATCGCCGAAGGTGAGGAAGAAGATCTCGATCTTCCGCCGGCCCTCCCGCACGCGCGCGGAGACGTAGAACGTGACCGGCTCTCCCGCTGACACCGAGATTGGGACCGCCTCGAGGGTCACCACCGGACCCCGTTCCCCAGGACCGATGAGAAGCTCCTGCAGTCGGGTGCATCCCAGCAGGCCCACCAGCAGACCGCCCGTGATCAGTACCCCACCTACGATCCTGCCGATGCTCCGGCTCGTCATCTCGATCACCCCTACGAAGGATACGTCACGTTATCAAACACGCTACTCATCCCACATAGCCAAGGGCCAGCATCCAGTCTCAGGATCCGCGATCCATCTGATGCCGGCCATGTCGCGCGCTACGCGCCCTCCTACCGCTCGATGTAGACGAACCCCTGGAATGGCTCGAAGGTAAGCAAGTTCCCCAGCCAGGTATCCTTCACCGTAGCCCGGTAGATGTGCGCTCTATTCCGCAAAGTACCGACTGACCACCAGACCTGTATACAATTCTGGCCTGTGACAGCGGCGACTTGCCGCCCCGTCAGATCAAAGACTCTGACCTCGACCCAGTAGAAGGAACCATCCTATTGCCGTTGTGGGTCTTTCCCGACGTCGTAGAAGTAGATGACCTTGAACCAAGTCCCGCTACCTCTGACGATGGACGGATCAGGTCCCACGTCGTAGATTGTGACCGGATAGGGATAGGTGGTGGTTACGTTCACATTGCGAATCTCGCTGCTCTCCAGTTGGGTCTGAGGAACCTCTACTTGGGTCTGAAGCTCCGAAGCTCCAGACCAGTCGTCGATCTCCGGTGATAAGGTACTTGCCAACCCAAGAGCGCCTAAGATCAGCACAGCTGCCCCCATGACTCCAACCGCGAGACACCGGCTTCTCGTGACTAACACTATAAACCACCTTCCGTGTAGTTGTTAAGTTATAGTGTCACCCCTCTCTTATCAAGTCATGTCCAGGGCTTTACCCACAACGGGCGGGGTGTGGTAGGGTAAGAGGGGTGAGAAGGATGGAGCAGAAGGAGTTGGCAGAGCGTTGTGTGGAGTATCTGGAGCGGTTCCAGGACCTTTTCCCCTTGGAATTTAGGGGTCAAGTCTTTAATCTTCGTGTTTTTGGCCTTTGCCAGTCTCTTGGCGATGGGGCTCACCGTCAAGCAGTGCAGCCCCAACGCATCCGCCCTTCCTTGAGGCCGTAGATGCAAACCCCTTTCCATTCTGGCAGAACTCCTTAGGCAAGCACCGGCCTTTTCAACTTCCTTACCAAACCTTCTGCCTGGTACCGTGGCACACCGAGGGCTTCGTTCGCCTGGGTTTTTCCCTCCGGCTATAATCCTTCCCATGATGGCTAGACTTTTCCGGATCCGCTTGATCATCCTGCCCCGCACGGGGCAGGGCTGAACCTTCCTTTGCGTCTTCTGCGGATGGTCCCCGGAAAAAGCCGTTTTTTTCTGTGAAGGAGGAGGAAATTGGCGTTCAAAAAGGTTGAGGCGGATCCGAAGGCTCGAGAGGAAGCGGTTCTGAAGTTTTGGGAAGAAAGGAGGGTGTTTGAGCGGTCGGTGGAGGAGCGGGCGAGCCGGCCGCGGTTTGTGTTTTATGAAGGGCCGCCCACGGCCAATGGCCGCCCCCACTTTGCCCATCTCCTCGCCCGCGTCTATAAGGACCTTTTCCCGCGATACAAGACCATGCGCGGCTACTATGTTCCCCGCAAGGCCGGCTGGGACTGCCATGGCCTTCCAGTGGAATTGGAGGTGGAAAAGGAGCTAGGGATCTCAAGCAAAACGGAGATCGAACGCCTTGGGGTAGAAAAATTCGTGCGGGCCTGCCGGGCTTCCGTGGATCACTACATACGCGAATGGGAAAAGATGATGGTGCGCATGGGTTTTTGGATCGACCTCGCTCACCCATACGTCACCTACACCGACGACTACATCGAGACCCTGTGGTGGGAGCTAAAGGAGCTCCACAAAAAAGGGTTCCTGTACAAGGGCTATAAAATCCTGCCCTATTGCCCGCGGTGCGGGACGCCCCTTTCTTCCCACGAGGTGGCCCAGGGGTATCGCCGGGTCGCTGACCCCTCGGTGTTCGTGCGCATGCCCCTTTTCGACGATCCGACCGTTTCCATCTTGGTATGGACCACCACGCCCTGGACCCTTCCCGCCAACGTCGCCCTGGCCGTGGATGCGGACGCGCCCTACGTGGAGGTCCTCTTCCGGGGGGAACGCTTGATCCTCGCCAAGCCTAGGCTCCAAGCCGTCCTGGGAGAGGAGGCCCAAATCCTCCGAGAATTTCCCGGACGGGAACTTGTCGGCCAGCGTTATCTTCCTCTCTATCCCTTGGCCGGCGATGGAGCCTACCGGGTGGTGGCCGGGGAATTCGTGTCCATGGAAGAGGGCACAGGTATTGTCCACATCGCCCCGGCCTTCGGTGAGGAGGACTACGAGCTGGGCCGCCGGGAAAACCTGCCTTTCCTCCAGCCCGTGGACCGCACAGGAAGGTTCACCGCGGAATTTTCCCTTGGGGCCGGCCTTTTCGTGAAGGACGCGGACGCAAAAATCATCGAGGACCTCCGGGCCAAAGGGCGGCTCTTTCGGGCCGAAACTTACGAGCACGAATACCCATTCTGCTGGCGCTGCGATACCCCCCTCCTCTACTACGCCCTGGACTCCTGGTTCATCGCCACCACCAAGGCTAAGGAGGAGATCATCGCGGAGAACGAAAAAATCATATGGCACCCGGAGCATGTGGGAAGCGGCCGTTTTTTGGATTTTCTCCAGTCCATGCGGGACTGGGCCCTCTCCCGGGAGCGCTACTGGGGCACACCCCTTCCGGTTTGGACCTGTCCGGACTGCGGCCACGAGGAGGTCATCGGCTCTCGGGCCGAACTCGTGGAGAAGGCCGTCGATCCGGAGCTGGCGCGCCACGTGGAACTGCACCGGCCCTTCGTGGATCGGGTGGAACTTCGTTGCCCCTGCGGCGGAAGGATGCGCCGGGAACCTTACGTCCTCGACACCTGGTTCGACTCCGGCTCCATGCACACCGCCCAGTGGCATTTCCCCTTTGAGAACGAAGCGGAGTTTCAAGCCTCTTATCCGGCGGACTTCATCTGCGAAGGACTGGACCAAACTCGAGGCTGGTTCTACACGCTCCTCGTGACCGGGGTTTTGGTCCATGGTTCCACCCCCTATCGGCGGGTCCTTGTGACCGGCCTGGGCCTTGATGCCCAGGGACAGAAGATGAGCAAATCCCGGGGGAACGTGATTGAGCCCCTTCCCGTGGCCAATGAGCACGGAGCTGATGCCATCCGGTGGTACCTTCTTTCGGAGTCCGCGCCGTGGACGGAGCGCCGGCTCTCCCTGGAGGGAGTGAAGGCCGCGCGGTTCGGCTTTCTGGAGACGGTGCGAAACTGTCACGATTTCTTCGCCCTTTACGCCACGATCGATGGGTTCGATCCGCGGGAGGGTATGGTTCCGTGGCCGGAGCGGCCGGCCCTGGATCGGTGGCTTGGCTCCCGCCTCTTTTTGGCCGTGGAGCGGGTCACCCAAAGCCTTGACGCTTACGACGTAGTGCGAGCCACGCGGGAGTTGGAGGATTTTGTGGACGACCTCTCCAACTGGTACATCCGCACCTCCCGGCCGCGCTTCTGGGGGCCGGGGTTGGGCCACGACAAACTCTGCGCCTACCACACCCTCTACACCGCCCTCAAAACTCTGAGCCTCCTTTTGGCCCCGTTTGTTCCGTTTTTGGCGGAGGCCATTTGGCAGAATCTGCGTACCCCGGACGATTCGGAGTCCGTGCACCTTGCGGCCTGGCCTGAGCCCCTTTTCCGCGACGAAAAGCTCGAGGAGGAGATGGCGCGGGTTAGGGCGGTGGTGGAGGTGGCGCTGGCCGCGCGGAACCGGGCGAAGATCAAGGTCCGGCAGCCCCTCCGGGCCCTTTACGTTGCGAAAAAGCCCGGCGACGAGGAGATCCCCGAGGATCTTTGGGCTTTAGCCAAAGAGGAGCTCAACGTGTTCGAGCTTCATTTGGTTCCGGATCTTTCCGTGGCCCAGGTGCCGCGGGCCGTCCCGGATTTCCGAAAGCTCGGCCCCCGCTTGGGCCCTAAGGCCCAAATCGCCGGAAAGAAGATCCGGGAGATGCCGCCGGAATGGGTCCGAGAGCTCCTCGCCCACGGCCGCGCCTCCCTCGATCTCGGAGACGAAGCGGTGGAAATCGCAGTGGACGAAGTGCAGATAAACTGGGAAGCAAAGGAAGGTTTCGTGATCGAGGAGGATCCCGCGGGGGCTGTGGCCCTGGATGTGCGGCTGGACGAGGAGCTGCAGGCCCTTGGCGACTTGCGAGAGCTTGTGCATCGGCTGCAACTTCTCCGCAAAGAAGCGGGGTTTGAGGTCACAGACCGGATAAGCGTGGGCTACGAGGGCGAGATCGCCGAGATCTTCCGGCGTTTTCCGGAGAAGATCCGGGAGGAAGTGCTGGCCAGGGAGCTCGTGGAGGGGCCTCTCTCTGAGGCGGAGCACATGGCCGAGCTTGAGGTGCACGGAAAGAGGGGGAAGGTGTGGCTCCGGCGGTGGCGGTGATCGGTGCGCAGTGGGGCGACGAGGCCAAGGGAAAGATCGTGCATTTTTTGGCCAAGGACGCGGACCTCTGCGTGCGCTTTAACGGCGGTCCCAATGCCGGACATACCGTGGTGGACCAATACGGCGAGATCAGACTCCATCAGGTGCCGGTGGGAGCCCTATATCCCCACTGCCTTGGGGTTCTGGCCCAAGGGATGGTCCTCGACCTTTGGGCCCTGCGGGAGGAGCTCTCCGCTCTAAAAGCTCAGAGGCGACCGGACCCAAAGATCCTTATCTCCGAGCGAATCCACCTGATCCTCCCCTTCCACAAGGTGCGGGAAGAGCGAGAGGGCGCCGCGGACCGGATCGGGACCACCCGGCGGGGCATTGGCCCAGCTTATGAGGACCGTGCGTCCCGCCGCGGTCTGCGCTTTTTGGACTTGACAAACGAGGAGCTCCTCCGAGAAAGAATCCTCGCCGACCATAAAACCTGGGGTGGGTTCGACCCCGAGCAGGTCCTGGCCGAACTTCTCCTCTTCAGGGAGGAATTCGAAAAAAGCGTGGGCGACGCACAAGGCCGAATTGCCTCCGCTTTAGCTTCGGGAAAGAAAGTGGTGTTTGAGGGGGCGCAAGGAACGCTTCTCGACGTGGACTTTGGGACTTATCCGTACGTGACGTCCTCCAAAACCACCGTGCATGGGATTCCCTGGGGAACCGGGGTTTGGCCGGAGTTCTCCGCGGTTTTGGGGGTGGCCAAGGCCTACACCACCCGAGTGGGCGCCGGTCCTTTGCCCACGGAGGACCATACCCACTTTGGAGAAAAACTTCGCGAGGCCGGCCGAGAGTATGGAGCAACCACCGGTCGGCCCCGGAGATGCGGATGGCTGGACCTTGTGGCCCTGCGCTACGCCCAAAAGATAAACGGCTTCACCCACCTCGCCCTAACAAAACTCGATGTCCTCTCCGGCTTTTCCGAGCTGCGCGTGGCCGTGGCCTACCGGCTGGAGGAAAGAAGGACTGAGCAATTCCCGGCCTCTTCTTGGGAACTCATGCGGGCGGAACCAGTCTACGAGAGTCTTCCGGGATGGGAGAAAGACATCCAGGGAGTCCGGGATTTTGGGAAACTTCCCCGGGAAGCCCGGGATTATGTGCGGTTTGTGGAGGAGGCGGTAGGCGTTCCGGTGGCCTTAATAGGCACCGGGCCGCGCACGGAGGACCTCATCGTGCGGGAGGATCTTTGGAGTTGAGGAAAGTCCGAGTTTTTCTATACTTGTGGCCAAGGAGGCGAGCATGCCGAAATCTCCATTGCCAAAACCCATGCTGAAGAAGCAAAGGACGTACATGGCCAAAAAAGAGGACGCGGGCATCACTTTCGAGCGCCGCTGGTATGTGGTGGATGCCACAGATCAGCCCCTGGGCCGGCTGGCCTCGAAGATCGCCAAAATACTGCAAGGAAAACACAAGCCCACCTATACCCCCCACTTCGACGTGGGCGATTACGTGATCGTGGTGAACGCCACGAAGATCAAGCTCACCGGGAACAAATGGGAGGAGAAGCGGTATTATCGGCACTCCGGGTACATCGGAAACCTCAAGGAGCTTAGGTTTTGCGAGCTTTTGGCGAAGAACCCCGAGCTTCCCCTGAAGCTTGCGGTGCGCCGGATGCTTCCCAAAAACGAGCTGGGCCGCCGCATGCTGAGGAAGCTCAAGGTCTATCCCGGGCCTGACCACCCTCATCAGGCCCAAAACCCCATCCCCCTCCCCCTCTGAGCCCCAACGGGACGGAGGTCACCTCGGCCCCGGACAAAAGGCGGTCGAGGTGACCTCCACAGTCTTCCCATCCCACCAGGCTTTCGTCTTATCCTTTGCCCCGTGATGCACGAATGCCCCTTTTGCCATTGGCCATGCCCACCTTTGGGCAAAATGGGCACGAAGGAGGGAGGGATGATGAGGAAGATCAGCCTCGTTTTGGCGGTGGCCCTGGGACTTAGCCTGCCTTTGTTTGGGCAGGGGTATTTCGAGGTCAGCCAAGGGGCCACCAAGGTAGCGGTGGTGCCGCTTTCCGGCACCAAGACGGCTCAGGAGTTCTACGATTATGACTCAGGGCAATCGCGGAGTCGGAACCCCCTGGGCGAGGCCAACACAGCCGTGTTGTTCCTCTATCGCGAACCGGCCGGCCAGCTTTACCTCTTTTTCATCCTTGGAAAAGCCGAGGCCGGTACTGGCGGAAACGCCCGGTTCACCATCAAAAACATCCCCATCGGCGCGGATTTCGTCTTCAAGGACGATGGGTTCTACTTCCCCCTCTTCCCTGAGCTCAGCGATACCTACACCCTGACTAACGAGGACTACGCGGTGTACTGGGTCTGGGGCGATGGCCGCACCGACGGCGGAGTCCTTGGCCCCTTGGGTGAGGAATTCAGCCTCACCGTGATCCCCGAGGCCCTGACCGGGATCCAACGCATCGTGTTCAAATACGGGAACATCGATAACCCCAGCCGAGTAGAACTCAACACCCTTGATCCCATCACGATCAAAGGGATGCGAGCCCAGCCGCCCGTGGCCAACCTCGTGGTGACGCCCGCCGCTCCCCGGGCCCGCCAGGAGATCCTGTTCGACGCCTCCGGAAGCTACGATCCCGACGGAAAGATCAAGGAGTATCGCTGGGACTTCGACGGGGATGGAAATGTTGACCTGGTCAGCACTGAGGCCACTGTGCGCTACACCTACGTGACCGGAGGAAGCTTCACCGTGGGCCTCACCGTGGTGGACGAGACCGGGGTCAGCGCTTCCATAACCTATCCTCTCTATGTTTCACCCATCACGGTGACGGTGACCCGCGAGATCTCCACCACCTACGCCATGCCGGGGACGGTCTTCCGGGTCACGGTGACGATCAAAACCGACCAGGACCTGGTGGGCGTGGGGTTGGACGAGGATCCGCCGGCGGGCTGGGAGGTCATCCCCATTCAGAACGCCGGGGCTGTGTTCAACCGGCCTTATGTGCAGTGGGTGTTCATGGACACCATCCACGCCGGAACGGAGCGGGTCATCGTGTACGACCTTAAAGTTCCCACTTCCGACCAGCTTGCCGCCCTGCGCTTGCCGCAAAAGTTCTGCATCACCGGCCTCTTCCAGGCCAAGGTGCCGGATCTCGCCCTGGAAGTGGATGGGGAGACGTGCGTGATGGTGGACACCTGCATCCCCATCCTCGAAGCCGTGGCTCACCTCATCCCCCCGGAGAAGCCCGGTGATCCTGACCGCATCGATCTGCGGCTTTCCGAGACTATCACCGTGGATCAGCTGTATCGGGCCGGAGAACTTTGGCGCACCGGACAGCCCCTTCCCAGCACGTGCGGAGAGCAGATCGACCTGGAGAAGATCAAGCTCATTACGGCCTATGCGTACTCCTGCACCCCCGTGGATGAGCCTTTGCCCGAATATCCGCAAGCAAACGTCAAGGCCCGCCGCACCATCATGTATCCCATCCCGTGCGAGGCCGTGGTATTGGGGTTCTACGACAGCATGGGCAATGCTTTGGGCAACAAGTTCACGGTGAAAGTGGAGATCGAGACCGACCGGGACGTGATCGGCGTTGGGCTGGACGAGGATCTTCCGGTGGGCTGGCGCCTGAGCCCGATTCAGAACGACGGTTTCATCTATAAGCCCGGAGTGGACCAGTGGGTGCTCCTGGACGTGCTCAAGCCGGGCCGGCCGAAGACCATCATCTACGAGGTGACGGTGCCCCCCACCTTGCAGGTGAAGAAGCCCTTGCCTGGCCCCTGCCCGGTGCGGGACTTCCAGACCGTGGTGGGTCGGGTGGACACGGGCCTGCCTTGTCTGGAGGTGGAGGTGACCGGGCAGAGCAAGGTGGAGCTCTCCGACTGCCTGAGCGTCCTCGCCGCCATCGCCAAGTGGGACGTGACCCGCGATACCATCGACCTCAGCCTCTCCGATAAGATCACGCTCCCCCAAGTCCAGCGGGCCATCGCCTTCTGGCTGGAGGGAAGCAAAGTCCCGCGCACCTGCGAGCCGAGCATCGTGGACTTCGAGATGATCAAGACCATTATCGCTTACTGGCTCACGGGAACGCCGATCTGCGAGCCCTTGCCCGGCCAACCGCCGCGGATCTGCGAGAGTCGGTGAGGCATGCGGGCTGATCTTCCTCGAGGCGGCGGGGATCTCCCCGCCGCCTTTCCCCTTTGAAAAAGGAGGGAGAAATGCGCATCACGAGCGCTTTCGTTTTGAGCCTTGTTTTTTGCCTGGGTCTTTTGGGCACGGAGATCACGTTGGAGAGCGCTTCTTTCACTCCTGATCCTGGGACCGCCGTGACCATTGTGGTACGCGGTGCCCCAGCCGGGGCCACCTTCCGCTGGGATCTTGATGGCGACGGAATCTACGAGCGAACCTCAGGGGAACCCCAGGCATTGTTGACCGCAGCCACAGGCCTACGGGTGGTTCGGGTGGAGGTGATCCAGGGGAACACCGTCCTAAAGAGGATCGTAGCGGGAATCGTCGCGGACCCCACCCTTGGTGCCACAAGAACCGTCGTTCCCGAGGATGGCGCGCTTTTAGTGACCATAACGGTTGTGGCCAAAGTGCCGGTGATCGCTCCGGGGTTCGTAGAGGACGTGCCTACCGGATTTGCCCTGGAAGTGGTGGCGGAGGGTGGAGCGTTCTGGCGGAAGGTGGAGAAACTGGAGGCTGTGTGGCCGGTCATTCTCGATCCCGGACAGACCCTGTCCTTCACCTACCGCCTCTATCCTTTGGCCGGTGTGGACTTCCAGTTCTCCGGAATGGTCAGCGCTTATTTCCAGGGGAAACGTGTGGAGATTCCCATCGCCGGGATTCTGCACCCTTAGGGCACGGCAGAGCACTTTTCCCAAAGCTCCGTGAAGTAGGCCTCAAGAAAGGCGGCCAACTCCGGGGTGCCCAGGAGGGCCACCCCGGCTTCCATATTTTTTGCCAAAGACGAATAGTTCCAGTTGGCCGAGGAGACAAGCACATGCTTTCCGTCCACAAGCAAAATTTTGGCGTGCATGGTGATTCCACTCGGATCCAGCCGCACTTCCGCACCATTCACCGAAAGCCATGCAGCGCTCAACCGGTTTTGTTCGCTTAAATCGTCGGCTTCCCCGCCCTCCAAGATCACCTGGACCCGTACGCCCCGTGTTGCCGCCTCCGCCAGAGTCTGAAGTAAAAGATTCGAAGGGCTTTCGAAATAGGCCGGATACAGGGTGAGGCTGTAAAGGGCAACACAGATTTGACTCTGTGCGCGCCCAAGTAATTCTTGAGCCACGGAAAAAGTGATCTGTGTTTGAGGAAAGTCCAAAACGGGGATCAACGCGGGTTCTGGCCAGGGCTGGGGAGGTAATTCCGTTTTGACCCGAGTTTTGCCCTCCCAAAGGTAGAAAAAGAATTGGCGAAAAACGTGGGCCAAACTTGGTTCATCAAAAACTAGGTCTACTTGAATGCTTCGGGTGAGGGCGGTCTTGGTCCAATGGGTGGAGCCCACCACCACAAACCGGGTGTCCACCACGAGAAACTTTGTGTGCAGCGTGGAATCGGGCGAATCGTTCCGCACGTTCACTCCGCATGCGGAGAGTTTGTTCACGGCCTCCTCGCGTTCAGGCGAAGGATTTGCGTCCTCCAAGAGGGCATAAACCGCGGCCCCCCGCTTTGCTGCCGCACAAAGGCCGAGAATAAGAGGGTCAGTGGTTCCGTCCGAGTAGGCACGCAGGTCGGAAAGGGCCACCAAGATCTCTTTCTCTGCCTGTTCCAAGATCTCCGGAATCTCCCTCAGATAGGCGGGGTTGTCCGGGTTGGTCCACAGGGGAAGAAGAGGAAACGCCCAAAGGCTGAGGGATAGAAACCCGGCAAATAAGGCACTGATGACGGCTCGCCCCATCTTCGGTTATGATATTAAACAGTGACTGAGCGTCTAGGCCCGGAAAAACTTCGGCGCTGGTGTGATCCGGCGTTATTCAATTTCTCCAGCACCGCGGAACTCCCGCCCCTTTCGGGAATCATTGGCCAAGAGAGGGCCTTGGAGGCGTTGCGGGTGGGCCTGAGCCTTCAGGCTCCAAAGCACCGCTATAACGTCTATGTGGCCGGTGAACCGGGCTTGGGAAAGACTTCCGCCGTCACCCAGTTCCTCCAAGAGCTCTCAAAAACTCAGCCCGTTCCGCCCGACCTCTGCTACGTCCACAACTTCGCTGTGCCCCATATGCCCCGCTACCTCCTTTTGCCCCCGGGAAAGGGGCGGGAGCTCAAAGAGGACATGGACCGATTCCTGGAGTTTCTGGACCGGGAGCTTCCGCGGGTCATGGAGTCGGAGGAGATGAAGGCCCGGGCTCGCCGGGAACGGGAGTCTTTGGAGGCCCGACGAGACCAGATCTTCCGGGAACTGGAGAGCAAGGCCCGCGCCCTGGGCTTCGCCCTCCAGCGCACACCGTTTGGGATCAACACTATACCCCTCAAGCCCGATGGTTCCCCTTACTCCCACGAGGAATTTCAGGCCCTTCCTGAGGCGGAGCGCACGGAAATCCTTCGCAAACAAGGAGAAGTCCAAGAGCTCGTGCGCGAAGCGTTTCGGGCCATGGGAGAACTGGAGGAAGCCTGGCAAGAACAGCAAAAGAGGCTCACACAAGAAGCTGTGCGATTCCTCATTGGGCCAAGGTTGACACAACTTCGCGCCAAATACCGGGAAATCCCACGCGTCCTGGAGTTCTTGGATGCCGTGGAAGAAGACATCATGGCCAACGTGCAGGCCCTCATTTCCGGGAAAGGCAAGCCTCAGCTTCCCATTCCTGTTCCTGAGCCCGATCGATATCTGAAGTATCGGGTGAACCTCCTTGTGGACCGCACCGGAGCTCAGGGGGCGCCGGTGGTGTTGGAGGAGAACGCCACCTATATCAACCTCTTCGGCACCATCGAGCGGCGCGTGCAGTTTGGGGTCGTCACCACCGATTTCACCCAAATCCGTCCCGGAGCCATGCATCGGGCTAACGGCGGATACCTTGTGCTTTCCGCTCTGAACCTTCTGCGGTTTCCCCTCTCTTGGGAAGCCCTGAAGATTGCCCTGAAAAGCGGGGAAATCAGGGTGGAGGACCCGGCGCAAATGCTGGGCTATGCCTCCACGGAGGGCCTACGGCCTGAACCCGTCCCGCTTCAAATCAAGGTGATCCTCATCGGTCCCCTTTGGCTCTATTACCTCCTCTACTTCTACGACGAGGATTTCCGCAAGCTTTTCACGATCCGCGCGGACTTTGATACGGAGATGCCCTGGACGGAGGAGGGAGCCTGGGCCATCGCCCGGTTCATTCGGGCCAGGGAGCTCGAGAATCCCGGGGTTCTGCCGTTTTCCCCCGAAGCGGTGGCCCGGGTGGTGGAATATGCGGCGGAATTAGCTGGGGATCAGAGAAAACTTTCCACGAGGTTTTTCGCCCTCACCGCCCTCGTCGAGGAGGCAAGCTTTTGGGCGCGCCAGGAGGGCTCCGCCGTGGTGCAAGCCAATCACGTGCGCTTGGCCATCGAAAAAGGAAGAACTCGGCAGTCTCTCCTTGCCGAAAAGGTTCGGGAATGGATCAAGCGGGGAAAGCTTGTGGTGCAGCTTGAAGGAACTGCAGTGGGGCAGGTAAATGGCCTAGCTGTAGTGGATTTGGGGGATTTCGCGTTCGGCCGGCCGCAGCGGGTCACGGCCACCGTATTCGCTGGAAAAGCCGGGGTCGTGGACATCGAACGCGAAGCAGAACTGGGCGGAAAAATCCACACTAAAGGGGTGATGATCCTCAAGGCTTACTTCGGGGAGAAATTCGCGATCAAAGCCCCACTCACTTTTTCCGCCAATTTAGCCATGGAACAGGCTTATTCCGGGATTGAGGGCGACTCCGCCTCCGCCGCGGAACTCTGCGCCCTCCTTTCCGCCCTCTCCGGTGTTCCTTTCAAACAGGGGATCGCCGTGACCGGGGCCATCGACCAGAAGGGAAACCTCCAGCCCGTGGGCGGAATAAACGAGAAGATCTACGGGCACTTTTTGGTGTGCAAGGAGCTTGGGCTAAACGGAGAGCAAGGGGTGATCATCCCCAAGAGGAACGCGGACGAGCTCATGCTTCCCGAGGAAGTTGTGGAGGCCGTAGCTCAAGAAAAGTTTCACATCTGGGCCTGCGATACCGTGGAAGAAGTGGTGGAGCTCCTTTCCGGGATGCCGGCAGGAAAGCCCGACGAAAACGGGGACTATCCCGAAGGCACCCTCTTTTCCCTCGTGCAAAAGCGTCTTGAGGAACTGCGCCGGCGCGTGGAGGAAGCCGAAGAGAAAGAAGAATAGGGTCACTCCCCGCCGGGTGCGGGCAGAATCTCTTTTCTCAGGAACCGCGGCACCACCTTCCCCCACACCACCAGCGGAAGCCGGGCACCCTCTCGTATATCTCCTCCGGACCCGGGACTCACCACGAAGCCCAAAGGTGTATCGGGCTGAGCCAATTCTCGAGGAACAAGGGCCATTCCGACCTGGCCTTCTTCCAAAACCACCGCGCTTGTGACCGTACCCACCACCGTGCCCGCTCGATCCACCACGGCTGCGCCGGCCCGGATCGGCCTCTTTCCCGGCCCTACTAGGAACCGCACCACCTCCCGCGTCCAGCGGGAAAGAGCCTGAAGATAGGCATCCCGGCCCACAAAGAACGGTTTATGGAGCTTCACGTAGGGAGCGAACCCGGCTTCATGAGGTAGGATGTTGTGGGGGCCGGCGAGCTCATGGCCGTAGAGGGGAAGGCCGGCCTCGGTGCGCAGGGAATCCCGGGCCGCAAGACCACAGGGCACAAGACCCTTCTCCTTCCCCGCCTCCAAAAGCCCTTCCCAGATGGCCTCAACCCCGGTTTTGGGGACCAAAAGCTCGTAGCCCAAGGCCTCCCCGGTGTAGCCGGTGCGCGCGCAAAGGAGGGAAACGCCAAGAATGGAAAGCTCCAAGAACTCCGTGCGGCGCAGGGCCAAAAGACGGTGCTGATCCCGTCGAGAAAGGAGGGAAAGGAGGATGGCCCGAGAGGCTGGGCCTTGAAGAGCAATATCCACCAACCCATCATCCTCGGCCTTCAGGTTGCGCAGGGCCACCGGGCCATCGAGCTCCACCCACGGCCGCTCGGGATCCAACAAGCCTCGCCCTTCGTTCACCGCGCAAAGCCAGTCCCAGTCCTTGAGCTCATTTGCGGCGTTGACCACAAGGATGAACCGTTCTTTGGAGACCCGATACACGATGAGGTCGTCGATCACCTGTCCCGAAGGATCAAGGAGAAACGCGTATTGGGACTGCCCGGGATGGAGCCAGCCTGCATGGTTGGTGGTGACGAGGTTCAAAAAGCATTCCGCGTAACGGCCGGAGACCTCAAACACCCCCATGTGGCCGAGATCGAAAAGGCCGGCCTTGGTGCGCACGGCCTTGTGCTCGACCAGGGCGGACGTGTACCAAAGGGGCATTTCATACCCGGCAAATTCAGCCATGCGGGCGCCAGCCTTCTTATGCCAGGAAGTAAGGGGCGTGGTTTGCACCGGCCGCTCCGGAATTTTCGGAGCATACGGGGCTCTCTTCGCCTCGGCTTTCAGACCTTTCCCACCTACAAAATAGGCCTTGCCCGGGAAGAAAAGCTCGGAATGGCGCCGGATCAAATCCTGGGCCGAGCCCTCCAAACCCAAAAAGTCGCAGGAAGCTTTCCCATCTTCCACCCGGATCTTTTTCCCGTCGAGGGAGAACTCCGCAGTTCCATGGAACTCCTCCACCACCGCCGGGCCTTGAACTTTGCGGTAGATATCGTCGGGATCGAAAAGAACATAGCCATCGGAGAGGGCCGAGAGCCATTCTTTTAGCTCTTCGCCGCTTTTTTGCGGGGCGAACACCAAGAATCGAGGCCGGCCCAATTCATCGTCCGGAAGCCTTCCCACCACGGCCTCGCTGAGCACGGTTCCCTCAGGCCGGAGGAAGAGGGTGCGTTTGGCCTGGCCCGGCTCAAGTTCCAGGATGTGGGCGGTGGAAGCCTCGTGGAGGAGGTGCTGGGCCCGGCCGCCCCGCACAAGAAAAACCCGTACTCCATGAGGGTTGCTTCCTACAGCAGCCTTGGCCGGAACTTCCACACCGAAGCGGGAAAGAAGCGCTCGCACCCGCTCCTGGGCCTCCCGCAAAACGGGAAGGGGTATTTTTCCCCGGGGAAGCAGGCCCTGGACACCATGGTAGGTGAACGGCTGGATCTCCGTAAGCACGAGTCTCGTGATTGCTGCGATTTCCCGCATCTCTTCCTCGCCCATTCCCCGTTGAGTGACCCAGGGCGTGCCGTACCGGATTCCCCGGGCATCGGCGGCGGAGGTATCCCCGGGGATCGTGTTTTTATTGGCCACAATGCCCGCAAGGTCCAGGATGCGCGCGGCGATCTCACCCATGAGGGGATTCCCGTTCTTGGTGGGAATGGCCCGAAGATCCAGGACCAGAAGGTGGGTGTTCGTCCCGCCATAGCAGAGCCGGAGGCCTTCCCGCTCCAAAAATG
>JACIWM010000001.1 GCA_014360945.1 Candidatus Bipolaricaulota bacterium | reverse complement strand
TTGGTTTTTATTTCCAAAAGTTTGGCCTGTTTGGCGGCAAGCTCTTCACTGATGCGCGCCAACGCCTCCCGATAGTAAGCCACAGAAGCTTGAAGGGAGGCAAACTCCGCTTGCGCGAGGGCCAAATCATACCGCAAAGAGACATAAGTGCTATTTAACACCTGATCCGTCAATTTGATTTCAGTGTAGCTAGCCAGAGTATGGGCGTCAGGACGGTTGCCTAAAAATTGCCAAAGGGCCTCATCAGACGGAGTCCTTGTGAGCACGAAGTACTCCGGTTCCTTGGCCAAGGCTTCCTCAAGTGTCTTCACGCGCGCTTCCGCGGCGGCCAATTGCTTTTCCGCATCGGCTAGGCTTTTTAGGTAGTCAGCGTATTTGGTATAGAGAGCATCCACCTCCGCCTGAACCACCGTTTCTGGATTGTCCTGAAGGTAAGCTTTAAGCTCCTCTTGCTTTTTATAGAGCTCGCCCTCAACTTCAGCAAGACTTTGGGTCACATATGCAAGGGATTGGGCTGTGCGAGTCATGAACAGTTCAGCGTTACGCTCTACGAACGTTTGTGACCACGCCTGCGCTAGCCGGACTAGGTTCTCCCTGTCCGAACCAGTGAAAGTTACTCGCAAATGCAATGGGAACTGGCCAGGGAATTCCTTAGCTGTCGTTTGTTCCACTTCTACCTTCATAAGGCGTTGCACCATTTCAGGTGTAAAACCACTCTTGTCTAGCCCGGTGCGCCGAATCGTTTGCTCCAAAAGGTCACCAGCCAGGGCTAGCCTCTTGTAGGATTCCGGGGAAAGCACGGTCCCAGTCAGCTGGCCACCGATATCTTGATAGAGCGGGGGAAGGATGAGAAGCGCGGTCTGTACCTGATATTGCCGCGGGGTGGTAAAAGAAACGATTAAAGCAAGGGCCACAGCTGCAATAAACGTAAAGATCACTACCCATTTTTCCTGCCAAAGAACACGGATGTAATCGCCCAAACTGATTTCGTACTCTTCCATTTGCCCTCCCTCCTAAAAAGTTTACCATTCACCGATTCTTATGGCAAAAGGTAAGCCTTCTATAATGCCAAAAGGAAAGGAGGAAAGCAATGGAGATCAAGGTGGTGAAAATCGAAAAGCCGGATGACGTGAACATGATTTTGGGGCAGGCCCATTTCATCAAAACCGTGGAGGACCTGCATGAGGCCATGGTGACGAACGTTCCCGGGGCGAAATTTGGGCTGGCCTTCTGCGAGTCTTCTGGGCCGGCTTTAGTGCGGTGGTCCGGCACCGATCCCGAGCTCACCGAGCTTGCTAAGAAAAACGCCCTCAACCTTGGTTGCGGCCATATCTTCCTCATTTTTATGCGCGGGATGTACCCCATCAACGTCCTAAACGCAATAAAAATGGTGCCGGAAGTTTGCAGAATATTCTGTGCCACCGCCAATCCCGTGGAGGTCATCGTGGCCGAAACCGAGCAAGGGCGAGGAATTTTGGGTGTGATCGACGGGGTAAAAACCAAAGGAGTGGAAGGCGAAAAGGAGCAAGCAGAGCGGAAGGAATTCCTCCGCCGCATCGGGTACAAGCTGGGGTGATCGGCCTTAAAGGACGTCTTTCCTTTGTCATGGCAAGCCCGTGCGCCTAACATTCCGACCATGTTGCCAAAGGGGGGTTTAGCATGAGCAAAAGGGTCACGAAGAAAATGGTTACTCCATTTGAAACCTGTGGAGCCACCGGGGCGGTCATCCTTGTGAACCTCTATGATCCCCAAATTCCTACGATGCGCCTTTTCCTTGAGGCCGTGGAAAACGCGAATCTCCCCGCTCTTTTGGTGGGCAATAAGCTCGACCTCGTATCTCAGGAGGAAGTGCGCCGCGTTCAAGACGAGCTCGGCATGAAATTTCCGGTCATGTCGCTTCTCACCGGAGAAAACGTTCCTGCGGTTGTGGCCGGAATAGAAAAACGCTTCCCAGAAGGCTCGCGCATCGTGGTCCTTGGGATCTTCAACTCCGGGAAAACGAGCCTTATTGCGAAACTTACCGGTAAAAATTTGAAGATCGGGGATCTTCCCGGCACAACTTTGGAGTTCGAGGAACATTCGTGGAACGGCCGGGTTTTAATCGACACGGTAGGACAAGTGATCGACGTTAATCGTCCTTTTATGGTGGGCTACGATTTCACCGGTTGCACAGGTCCCGCGGAAATGTTCGAAAAAGCTTTGCGCCTGGAAGCTGAAGGAATCCTCTCCTCCATCCCCACGGCCAAGGAGGGGTTTCTCAAAGCGCTCGAAGCCATTCATGAGCGGCTGAAAAAAGGTGGAAAGATCGTAACCACCGGCGCTGGAGCCTCGGCTTTGGTGGCAGAGGAAATCGCCGGTCAATGCTATGAGACTGGGGTCCCTTGCCTTTGCATCACTAACAACATGGCCCAGGCCCTTCCTGTGTCCTTCGCCAAAGGAACGGGGGAAGAGGAAGGGGGTCTTGCCCGGTTCATCGCCACCTGTGTGGAACCCAAAGACGTTCTCGTCGCAATATCTGCTTCCGGCGGAACCGGCTTTGTATATGAGGCGGCCCGGCTTTGCCGCGAGAAAGGCGCTTTGACCGTGGCCATCACCGAAAACAAAGACACCCCGCTAGGGAAGTACGCGGATATTGTTATCAAAAGCAATGCCAAGCCCGAAGGGCCTTCAAGCACGCGCATTCAAACAGCACATTTAGCCATTGGGCATGCCTTAGTTTGTATTCTTGCGGCCCTCCGCGGGGTGACGGCTGAGGAATCCATCGGCTACATGCTTCCCGAAAAAATCGCGACAAAGAAGATGGGGATCAAATGATCCGCGCGATTCTCCTTGATCTTGGCGGCCCTGTTTTCAACGAGGATGCCGAGTATCGGCGTTGGACGGAACTCCTCGTGCTGGAGTTGGAACGCGAAGGAATCAGGGTCACGAAGGAGGCGTTTTGGGCCAAAATTGATGAGGAAATAGCCCGTTGTGAGGAAAATCCTTGGCTTTCGGCGCTTTGGCAGTTTGTGCGCCCAGATCTACCCTGGTTTCGTCGGATCCGTGAGGCCTTTCGAGAAAGCCAACGCACCTTTTTGCAAGATCTTCCCGGGGTTTTTGTGCGAAGCGAGGCAAAAGAGGCGATACCGAAACTCGCCGAGCGCTATATCCTTGCCCTCGCCGGAAACCAACCGGTTTCGGCCCTAGAAATTTTGGAAGAAGCTGGTCTTCTTCGTTATTTTCAATGGCGGGAGGTTTCGGAAGGGATGGGTGTAGCCAAGCCCCGCCCTCTCTTTTTCCGCATTATCCTGGATAGCCTCGGGGTGGAACCGGAGGAGGCAGTGATGGTGGGCGATCGTTTGGATCACGACGTTTTTCCGGCGCGGCTTTTGGGAATGAAGACCGTGCGCGTCCTTTTGGGCCCTTATTCCTATCAGCGCCCTCCCTCTTCACTCCATTTTCCAGATGCTTCCATTCCCGACCTTTCTGGTCTTGAGGAAGCTCTTTTAATCTTTAGGTAAGCTTCTAACTTTTGACGATGACCTTTGCTTACCACTCCAATCGAGATTAGAATTTTTAGATATGCGAGTTACGATCCATGACATCGCTAGGATTGTTGGAGTAGCCCCCTCCACTGTGTCCCGCGCTCTCTCCGGGAAGGGCAGAATCAGTCCAACCACGCGAGAGCGGATTCGAAAAGTGGCGGAGGAGCTGGGCTACCAGCCCAACATGCTTGCTCGGGGCCTTGCTACAAGGTCCACATGCGCAATTGGAGTGGTGATCCATGAGCGGCATTTGCCTTTGGACGAAAGGTCATTTTACGGGGTTATCCTGGAGACCATCGAAGCTGAGGTAAGCAAGCATGGTTATCACGTAGTCTTTTCCACCTTACGCAATCAGTCCCTGCCTCGATGCATCAAGGAGCGGCGCGTGGATGGTGTGATCTTCCTGGGCACGGATATCAATGAGGAGCTTATTCGACCTATAAATGAGGAGCTTCCAGTAGTGCTGGTAGACCATTGCCTTTCCGGACTAACCTCGATAGTGAGTGATAACGTAGGGGGAGCATATTTGGCCACAGAACATCTTTTTTCTCATGGACATCGGGAGATCGCGTTTGTAGCGGAAACTTTGGAGGATCCGAGCTTTCGTGCCCGCTTTGAGGGTTATCGCCAAGCGCTAGAGTGGTACGGATTGAGAGTGAAGAAAGAGTTGGTGGTGGAGGGTGGGAGGAGGAGCGATTCCGACCAAATTGCAATGAAGAAGCTTCTCCGTAAACGAAAACTTCCCACGGCTATATTTGCTGCCAACGATTTTATGGCTGCGGGAGCAATCAAGGCCCTGACCAAGGCCGGCCTGAGTGTGCCCGATGATGTAGCGGTGGTGGGGTTTGACGATGGGGCCTTGGCTACCCTGGTTCATCCGCCCCTTACCAGTGTGCGTGTGCCTCGTGTAGAAATGGGAAAGACCGCAGCCTCATGCATCATTAAACTTCTTGCTTCACCAAGTGAGACATCTCAAGTTATCGTTCTTTCCACGCCTCTGACCATTCGGGAATCTTGCGGTTGCAAGGGCACGTAAGTCGGTAGCTCATTGGCGCACTCTGAGCCCCCTCTTGACACCTTCTTCCTTTGGCCTATAATGTGGACAAACGGTTGCGCAAGGAGGTGAAAAACAAGGGTAAAAGTTGTAGTGGCTTTGTGGTTCAACACTGTTTTGAGGAGGTGAATTATGTCCAAGTGGTGGGTAGCAGTAGCGGTGACGGTGGGAGCGGTGTTAGCGTTGGGGGCTGATGTAGTCATCTATGAATTTACTCCTGAAATGATCGCCGCTGCTTGGCAGCCGTATCTTGACCCGGAAAGCGGTGAGTTCCTCGGCGCCGGAACGGTGAGCCTAATCGACGGGAAGGCCGTGGTGGGTGTAACCTTCGGTGAGCCCTGGGGCGGAGGTGTAATAAGTCCCTGGCTTCTCTTGGATGTCTCTAAAAATCCGGTCATTATTCTCTTAAACGTTCAACCTAAAGAAAAGTGGACTCTCAAAGCTCATCTCCGCGGCCTTAAACCCGATGTCTTTACGCCTGTTGAGGCTTGGGGTACTTATCTCATTGGGGACAATAACCTCTCCGGTGATGTAGAGATCAACCTTGCAGAAGGAATCAAAGAATTCGCTCCCGTCGGTGTCATTCGGGCGTTGCCTAATACCCCGATAATTGCTATCAGGCTTTGGTTTTGGGGCGTGGGCGGCCCTGTCTCTGTAGATGGCATCCGCATCGTCTACCGTACGGAATGATGCCCGAAAAGGGGGAGGGGATATTCCCCTCCCCTCTTATTTTGCAGGAGGACTAATGGGAAGGCGTTTGCTCGCTGTATTTTTGGTGTCTTTGACTTTTGGAGTTTATGCTCAACAACTTGTGATCCCGAGCCTCGAGGTCGTTCCCTCTCTTCCTCCGAATTTCGAACTGCGAAATTGGAAGGAAGTAGCCCGTCAATACACCGCTTTTGTGTTTGACCTCTCCGCTCAAGGAGAATTGCTTCCTCTAGCGTGGTGGGACCGCCGCGGCGTTAACTTTGGTTTGGATCATTTGGCCTTGCCTGCGTACGTGGGTGACCGGCGATACGGTCAGGATGGAGCACAAGAAGCAATAAACGTAATTGCAGCAGTGCGCAGTGGAACCCTTGTGGGTTTGGACATGAGCCATTGGTATGGTCTGGATCTCGTCACCATGCAAAAGGAATTCTTTAATCGGGCTAACGGCCAAAATTTGGTTTTAAACCAGCCAAATACTGTCAGCGGTAATAGCTTTTGGTATGAGATTCACCCAAGCATTCTTTTTTTCATCCTCTGCAATCAATACCCCGAGCTAGCGCAGACAAAAAGAGGCCCAGATGATTTAAGCATGATGGAGATCATGCGCATCGTGGCCGAGCGCTGGTATGAAGCTACTTATGTCCTCGGTGGGAAGGATGGACTGCCCGATTTCTCTTGGCAGGCTTTTGATTTCGCAAAGATGCAGCCGGTATTTCGCTGGTGGAGGGAGCCTGATGCTGCCGCTGGAGTGGCTTGGCTTTTGTACATGGCTTATGTCACATTCAAAGATCCCCGTTTCCTCATCGCCGCTGAATGGGCGCTTGCTTATCTTCAGGATTTGGCCACCAAAGACTACAACCCTCTTTATGAGCTTCTTCTTCCGTATGGTGCGTTGGTAGCCGCCAGGATCAACGCCGAACTGGGACGAAACTATGACGTGTGGACTTTTGTGAAATGGTGCTTTGGCGTTTCAGATGCTCGACCGGGCTGGGGAATGATCAGCGGTGAGTGGGACGGACAACGAGTTGACGGGTTAATCGGCAGCCTGACCGACCAAGAAGGCTATGCCTTCGCCATGAACACTTTTGTTTGGGCTGAGCCCCTTGTGCCGCTGGTGCGGTATGACCCTCGTTTCGCCCGCGCCATTGGCAAGTGGTTGCTTAATGCCGCCGTAAATGCCCGTCTCTTCTATGCTCCCTACCATCCGGCCAACCACCAGTCTTCTGCCTTCTGGGCTGAGACCTCAAAAGGTGTCATTCCCTACGAGGGCTTACGTCGCTGGGGAATCATCGATTGGGATATCGTCAGTCCTTATGCTACAGGCGATGCTGTACGGAACAAATGGGCAAAGACCGATTTCGCGTTGTATGCTGGCTCCCACGCCGGGGTTTTCGGCGCTCTTATCTCCCCCACGAATGTTCCGGGCATTCTTTCCATCGATCTTTTAGCCACTGACTACTTCTGTCTTCCTGCTTATCCTACATATCTTTACTATAACCCCTATGCGGAGGAAAAAGAGATCGAGATCGAAGTGGGTTTGGAGGCTAAAGATCTTTATGACACGGTGAGCAAAACTTTTGTGGCCCGTGACGTGTCCGGAGTGGCTAAGCTCCTTATCCCGCCGGATTCCGCGCGTGTGGTGGTGTTCATTCCCGCGGGAAAGGAGGTGGTGCACGAGGGCGGGAAGCTTTTAGTCGAAGGAATCGTGGTGGACTGGCGAACTCAGTAAATAAAGGGAGGTGAGCCATGCGGAAGTGGTGGCAGGTATTAATGGGTCTTGTGGTAGTGGGGGTAGTGGGCGCAGCCCAAATTGAAATTGTATTTTGGACCGCACCTAATCCCTCACAAGAGGTGTTCTGGCGGCGCATGGCCGAGGCCTATATGGCCGAACACCCTGAAGTAAAAATCTCGGTGAGCCCCATGCCGGAGGCGCCCACCTCGGAGGCAGGCATCCTCGCGGCCATTGCCGGAGGCGTGGCTCCCACAGCTTCGGAAAACGTATTCGTAGGGTTTGGTGACGAACTTGTGCGATCGCAGGCGATTGTTCCCTGGAACGCCTTCGCCAATTGGGATCAAGTGGTAGCAGCTCGGGCCATGGAGGAGACCATCAAAGCTTGGGTTTTTCCTGACGGCAACCACTACATCATCCCGCTTTACGTAAACGCCATGCTTGTGGCCTGGCGGATTGATATCCTCCGAGAGCTTGGATACGAGAAACCGCCTCGGACCTATAGCGAAGTGCTCGCTGTGGGGAAGAGGTTGAAAGAGGTTTATCCCGATAAGTTCTTATGGCTTCGTAGCGAGTTGGAAGTGCCCACGTGGTGGCAGCGATGGTTTGACTTCTTCGTGTTTTACTATGCAGCCAGTGGGGGCCAGCCCATTATCACCGAACCGGAGATCACTGCCGACGATGAGGCTGCTGTGGCCGTGCTGGGATTTTTCAAAACTCTGCGCGACCAAGAACTTTTGATCACCGAACCTTTAGCGACCGGATTTGAAGAGGGAAAAACGATCATGACCGTGCTGGGTCCATGGACATTCCCCTGGTGGAAGGAGAATTATCCCGAACTTGTATACGGCGAAACTTACGTTCTTACACCGCCGCCTGTGCCCGATAATTATCCGGCTGACAAACCTGTCTATACCTTTGCCGATGCCAAAGGTTTGGTGCTTTATGCCCAGGCCACACCTCAGCAGCGCCAGGCGATGTGGGACTTCATTGCCTGGGTATTGAGCAATCCGGAACACGATCTCTTGTGGATTCAGACTACAGGAATGCTTCCGGCTCGGGATGATGTAGGGAAGAACCCACTTTTCCTCGAATACATAAAAGAAAAGGAGCCGGCATTGTTGGACTACGCCGCGGCCATTCCCTATGCCGTCCCTCCAATATTCCACTACAAATACGTGGACATCCAAGAGCTTATGGGATTGGAGTGCATCTATCCTGTCCTCATCGGGGAGCTCACCCCAGAGGAAGGGTGGGAGGCTTGGAAGGCTGCGGTTAAGGACATCTTGAAGTAAACCGCCGTGAGCACGAAAAAAGAATTGGGGGGCTGGCTTTTGGCCAGCCCCTATCTTTTGAGCGCTATCTTGTTTTTCCTCATCCCATTGGGATGGAGTCTTTCCCTCGTGTTTTTCGATTGGAACGTCATCTCGCCTGTACGCACCTATGTTGGACTAGGAAACTTCCGTGAGGCTCTCACTAGCACTCGCGTGTTTAAAGCTTTTGTTAACACTTATAAATTCATGGGAATTATCGTGCCTGGTGTAATAGTGGCCTCCCTCGGTCTAGCTTTGCTTGTGCAGCATCTCCCCCGGGGGAAACAGTTTTACGCGGTAGGTTTTTTCCTGCCCTATTTGGCTTCTGGTGTAGCGGTGAGCCTGGTAGTACGTGGAATCCTTTCTTATGATAGTGCGTTTAACGAGTTCCTTCGCTCGGTATTTGGAAGTTCTCCGCGCTGGCTACGAGATCCTTTTTGGGCCACGCTGGTAATTAGTGCCATGATTATCTGGAAACTCTCCGGTTACTATGCCCTCATCTTTCTTGCCGGCCTCCAGGGGATTCCCCGGGAACTTTATGAGGCCGCGGCTTTGGACGGGGCCGGCCCGCTCACTCAGTTTCGCAAGATCACCGTCCCGCTTCTTTACCCTGCCTTTTACACCGTTCTTGTCCTTTCGGTGGGGCTATGCTTCGGCATTTTCACCGAGCCTTATGTTCTCACTGGAGGAGGACCGCGTTTCGCTACCCACACATGGCAATTGGAGATTTACTCCCAAGCCTTCGAACGATTCCGCGCCGGCTATGGTGCCACAGTGGCTGTGCTTAATGCAGTGATCACCTTTGGGAGTATTTTGATCATCCGACGTGTCGTGGAATCCTGGGGAAGACGGTTGGGCTTTCGCTAGGAGGAGATGATGGTTCAAGCCAAGAAGCGGGGAAAAGCCAAGGTTTTGGCCCTATACACCACGGCCACTGTGGTTTTGGCGTTAATGATCATTCCGTACTTATACATGCTGATTCAATCCCTTGCTCCATGGCACGAGGTGGACCGGGTGTTTATTCCAAGTAGTCTAGGGGTACGCTCCTATACCTGGCTTTTTGCCGGTGGGGCGGCGTCTTTGCCGCGGCCTTGGCTTAGGGCCCTGGGCAATAGCGCCCTAGTAGCCACAGTGGTCACATTGAGTCGGGTGCTTGTGGGGTCATTGGTAGGTTACGCTTTAGCCGTGCTTTCTTTCCGCGGCCGAGGGGTGATCCAAAACTTTATCCTTTTCCACATGTTTTACCCGGGCATCATCCTCCTTGTCCCCACCTTCCTTCTTATTCGGGCCCTTGGCCTTTACGACACTTACGCCGCTATGATCTTGCCTGGGCTTGTGAGCACTTGGGCCATTTTCATGTACGCCAACTTCTTCCGAACGGTGCCCAAAGAAGTTATTGAAGCCGCCCGAATGGACGGAGCAGGCGAATTACGCATCATTTTTCAAATCATGATTCCCATTGCCCGACCCATAACTGCCATTGTCTTTCTGTTCCTGTTCATGGAGCGTTGGATCGAGCTTCTTTGGGACCTCATTGTGATACGGGACCCAGCTAAACAGACCCTCAACGTCCTTTTGGCCACCATGTTCGGACCATATGGAGGTTATGAGGGCCCGCTTTATGCAGCTGGTGTTCTCCTTACCTTTCCTATCATCGTGTTGTTCCTCCTCTTCAGCCGCAGGTTTGTACAAGGTGTTTCACTGGTGATCTCCACTTAAGGAGGGAAGAAATGAAAAAGCTCTTTAACCGGGTATCGGATGTACCTATCTTGACACCTGATCCCACGTCGAATTGGGAGTGTGTCAACGTTTTCAACCCCGCGGTGATTTATCACCGCGGTCTTTTTCACATGCTTTACCGGGCCCAAGGGGGAGATTTTGTAAGCCGCCTTGGGTATGCAGTGAGCGAAGATGGAATCCATTGGAACCGGCTTCGTCAGCCAGTATTCGTGCCTGAAGAGCCAAGGGAAGCATGGGGGGTGGAGGACCCAAGGATTGTGGAGCTCGAGGGATGTTTTTACATGACCTACACAGCCTTCGGCCCGCCACGGAATGGAGCAATCCTGGCCGGAGGAACGATCACCCCTATGTTGGCCCGGAGCCAAAACCTCATCACTTGGGAGCGAATCGGGCCTTTGGTGGAAGATCAGGACAATAAGGACCATGTGCTCTTTCCTCGGAAAATTGGGGGCTACTATGTAGCTTTGCATCGGCCACGGCCCGCCATTTGGCTGGCATTTTCCGAAGACTTGGTGCACTGGCCCAAAGATAGGTTCCGGCCTCTTTTCGGCCCGCGAGAAAACAACTGGTGGGATAATGTTTGTGTAGGCGCAAATGGCGTGCCTGTTGAGACTGACTACGGCTGGCTCATCTTTTACCATGCCTACGACAAAAATCGAGTTTACCGTTTCGGCGTGGCTCTTTTAGATCTGGATGACCCAAGCCGGGTGATCTCTCGTCCCAAAGACCCTGTCTTCTGGCCGGAGGCGATTTGGGAGGTTTATGGCACCGTGCCAAACGTGGTGTTCAGCTGCGCGAATGTGGTGGTGGGAGACACGGTTTATCTCTTTTATGGTGGAGCTGACCATGTTATTGGCCTGGCTACCGCGCCCTTAAAGGATCTTTTGGACTATGTGCGTTACCATGAATGAGCGTCCAATCGGTGTAGGAATAGTTGGATTGGGGAGGTTTGGACAATTTCTCGTTTCCGCGTACAGAGAGATGGAGGAGATACGACTCGTTGCGGTCTGCGACACAGAACAAGCTCGGGCAAAGGCCTTGGCTCCCCCAAGTGCTCGGGTATATAGAAATTTCGCGGATTTACTCGGTGACAAAGAGGTGGAAGTTGTGGTCATCAGCACACCTCCTTTTCTCCACGGCTCCATAGCTATCCAAGCTGCTCGGGCTGGGAAACACGTGCTGGTGGAAAAGCCTTTAGCCACAGATCTTGCCGAAGCTAGGGCCGCTGTGGAGGCTGCCCATGAGAGCGGAGTCCTTCTAACGGTGGACTATGTCCTTCGCTATCATCCTTTGCATCAACTTGCCCTACGAATCGTGCGCGAGAAAATTTTCGGCGAATTGCACCTTTTTGCACTGATAAATTTAGCTACCAATGAAGGCCTTGATCCAAATCATTGGTTTTGGGACGTGGCAAAAAGCGGGGGCATCCACGTAGAACACGGGGTGCATTTCTTTGACCTCGCCAACCAGCTAGCCGGCGAATTGCCAGACGCTGTTCATGGTTACGCGCTGCGTAGTCCTGATGGCAGATGGGATAAGGTGGGCGCAGTGGTCCGCTATGGCGAGAGGATGCTTGCCATCTTTTACCATAGCTTTAACCGCCCGCGTTGCATAGAGCGAACAACCCTCCATCTAGGCCTGGCGAACGGGGAAATCACAATTGAAGGCTGGATTCCCATAAGGTTGACTCTGCATGGCCTTGTGGAGGTGGAAAAACTACCGGTTCTACAAAGGCTTTTGGGGAAATCTCCAGAAAGCATCAGGCACTACAAATCAAGGGTGGAGGTGCAAGCTGAGGTTTGCGCTCCTGATAGGCAAGAAGAATACAAGCGCGCCGTTCAGGCGGTCATGAGGGACTTGGTTTGGGCAATTCGGGAAGGGCGAGAGCCCACAATTACCCCTGAGGACGCTTTCGCTAGCCTTGCTACAGCCATAGAAGCTACCAAAGCCTTGCGCGAGCAAAACTGAGTCCTAAGGGGAAGGACCTTCCCCGTTTTTGTTCCTTTTGCGGAACTACCGTTTGGCGCGGGCGAGGACCTCGTCGATTGTGCCCAACATGTAGAAGGCCGGCTCGGGAACGTCGTCGAGCTCCCCTTCCACAATCATCTTGAATCCCCGCACCGTCTCCTCCAACGGCACGTACACGCCTTTACGCCCCGTGAAGTGCTCGGCCACATGGAACGGCTGGGCCATGAACCGCTGAATTTTCCGCGCGCGATAGACTGTAATCTGATCTTCTTCGGAAAGTTCCTCCATACCCATGATGGCGATGATGTCCTGAAGATCTTGATAGCGCTGGAGGATGGCCCGCGTCTTTTGGGCCACCTCGTAATGTTCCCGAGAAAGGATCCGGGGATCCATGAGGCGGGAATCGCTCTGCAACGGATCGACGGCCGGATAAATCCCCTTTTCCGCAAGTTCCCTGGTGAGGACGATGGTAGCATCAAGATGGGCGAAGACCGTGGCCGGAGCAGGATCGGTGAAATCGTCGGCGGGAACGTAAATGGCCTGAATAGAGGTTATGGAACCACGCCGCGTGGAAGCAATCCTTTCCTGAAGCTCGGCGATATCTGTGGCCAAAGTCGGTTGATATCCAACCTCGGAGGGCATACGGCCAAGAAGAGCGGAAACCTCAGACCCGGCCTGGGCAAACCGGAAAATATTGTCGATGAAAAGCAAAACATCCTTCCCTTCCTCGTCGCGGAAGTATTCGGCCATGGTGACGCCGGTAAGACCCACGCGGAAGCGCGCGCCGGGCGGTTCGTTCATTTGACCATAAACGAGCACGGTGTTGGGCAATACCCCGGCCCGTTTCATCTCTAAATAGAGTTCGTTCCCCTCCCTGGATCGTTCACCCACCCCAGCGAAGACGGAGTATCCCTTGTGTTCGTAAGCAATGGCCCGAATGAGTTCCATGATGAGCACGGTCTTCCCCACCCCGGCTCCGCCGAAAAGTCCAACCTTTCCGCCCTTGGGGATGGGGGCCATAAGATCGATCACTTTGATCCCCGTCTCTAGGATTTCGTCCTCAACTGAAAGTTCGTCCAATGGAGGGGGATCACGATGGATTGGATAGCGCTTTTTCGCGGGCGGAGGGGGGAGGTTATCGATGGGATTCCCAACAAGGTCGAACATGCGCCCCAAAATCTCCGGCCCGACGGGAACGGTGATGGGGCCACCGGTGTCGTAGACCTTATCCCCGCGGCGTAGACCATCCGTGGAGTCCATGGCGATGGTCCGCACCGTGGAGTCCCCAAGATGTTGGGCCACTTCCAGCACCAGATCTTTTTCTTCTCTGGGCACCACCAGGGCCTGGCGCAAGGACGGCAGATGCCCGCGGGGGAAGGCCACATCCACCACCGGCCCACGTATGGCCACAATCCAACCCTCAGCCACCGCTTCTCGAACGTTCACAGCTCCTCCCGAATGGCTTCCGCTCCGCCCATGATGTCCATAAGCTCCAAAGTGATGCTTTGCTGACGCGCTTTATTGTACTGGATCGTGAGTTTTTCCAAAATCTCATCGGCATTGTCCGTGGCGTTCTTCATCGCTTGACGTCGAGCTGCATGTTCCGCGGTCTTGGCTTCAAGCAGAATCTGATAGATCCTTCCCAAAAGCCAAATCTTGCCGAGCCCCTCGATCGCCGTCCAAAGGTCCGGCTCCACAAGAAGCTTCCAGGCCGGTCTTTCCGGAACAGGAATGGGCAAAAGCCTTTCCACCCGTACCCGTTGAACCAGGTCCCCGCGAAATTCCGTATACACTGCGTGAACTTCGCCAACCTCTTCATACAGGGCCAATATTTTCTCCGTCAAAGTCTGAGCATGCGATAAGCGTGGGCGTTCCAGGCGACGAAATTCTTCTGCCGCGGGCCAATGCCGCCCCAAAAATCGAATGGCTTTGTCGCCAACGAGGATGAGCTTTGCTTCCCCACGCTCTTGGACAAACCGCAACGCAGCCTCGTTCACATCGGCCACATAGCGACCGCAAAGGCCGCGATCGGCGTTGACCACCAAAAGGCCCAAGCCCTTCCGACCGTGGCCCTCCAACAGGGGGTGATAAATGTGGTTAGCTCTGGCCAATGCCCTCAAGTCCCCCAAAATTTTTATGGCCTCAGTGGGAAAAACCCGGGCCGGAAAAAGCTCCTTTTTTCGCTGGATGATTTGGGAAGAGGCGATGGTATACATGGCCTTAGCGATGTCCCTGATGTGCTGGATATTGCGGATGCGACGCCGCAGCTGCCGAAGTTTCTTGGCCATAATTAAGCGCGAAAGAGTTTCTTGAATTCAGAGAGGGCCTGGTCCAGGCCGGTGCGGACTTTGTCCGTGAGTCTTTTTTCTTGGCGGAGTTCAGCCAAAACCCAGGCGTGATTCTCCCGCAGAAACGCGAGGAACCCGCGCTCGAAGGCACGCACCGCCTCCACCGGGATATCGTCCAGGTAGCCATTCACCGCGGCGTAAAGGGAGGCGACCTGCTCCTCCACGGGCATGGGCTGGTACTGGTCCTGTTTGAGGATCTCCATGACCCGTGCGCCGCGGGCAAGCTGCGCCTGCGAGGCCTCGTCCAATTCCTGGGCGAACTCCGCAAACGCTGCCAAATCCCGATATTGGGCCAATTCCAACCGAAGTTGCCCGGCCACCTCCTTCATGGCCGGAATTTGGGCGGCGCCGCCCACGCGGGACACCGAAAGACCCACGTTCATGGCCGGCCGCTGCCCCTTGTTGAAAAGATCAGCCTCAAGATAAATCTGGCCGTCGGTGATGGAGATGAGGTTCGTGGGGATATAGGCGGTGATGTCCCCGGCTTTCGTTTCCACGATGGGAAGGGCGGTGAGGGAGCCTCCGCCGTATTCGTCGGCGAGGCGCGCAGCCCGTTCCAAAAGCCGAGAATGCAGATAGAAGATGTCGCCGGGATATGCTTCTCTTCCCGGCGGCCGCCGCAAAAGGAGAGAGATCTGGCGATAAGCCACAGCGTGTTTGGAGAGGTCGTCATAGACGATAAGGGCGTCCTCACCACGGTCTCGGAAGTATTCGCCCATGGCGCAGCCCGCGTAGGGCGCAATGTACTGCAAAGGCGCGGGATCCTCAGCGGAGGCGGCGACGACGATGGTGTAATCCATGGCTCCATAGCGGCGCAGGGCATCCACAACTTTCGCAATCGTTGAGGATTTCTGGCCGATGGCCACATAAATGCAATATACGCCCTGGTCTTTCTGGTTGATGATGGTGTCGATAACGATCGCCGTTTTTCCGGTGCGGCGGTCGCCGATGATCAGCTCGCGCTGGCCACGTCCGATGGGGGTGAGGGCATCGATGCATTTTATGCCCGTTTGCAAGGGGGTGTTCACGGGCTGGCGCATGATCACTCCCGGAGCTTTGGCGTCGGTTTTGCGGTAGCCCTCGGGCTCGATGGGCGGGCCGCCATCCACGGGTCGGCCCAAAGGATCCACAACCCGGCCTAAGAAGCCTTTTCCTACCGGAGTTTCCAGGACTCGGCCGGTGCGCCGAACCTCATCCCCTTCTTTGATCCCCTTATCCGAACCCAAAATGGCCACACCCACGGAATCCTCGGTGAGGTCCAAAACCAAACCGTAGGTGCCATCGGGAAAGAGGACGAGCTCGGAGGCCATGACGGAGCGCAGGCCCCACACGCGGGCAATGCCATCGCCCACCTCCACCACCACTCCCACTTCCTCCATCTCCAAGTCAGCACCGAGGCTTTGGATTTGTTTTTTCAGAACGGAAACAAGTTCATCGTAGCGTGGCATTTCACCCTCCCAAGGCGCGGCGGAGCCGCTCCAGCCGCCCGCGTAAAGAAGCGTCCAACCGACGGCCGGAGATCACCAGTTCCACCCCGGCCAGAAGTTCCGGCCGCAATTCCTCTTCGAGTGCTACTTCCCGGCCCAACGCCTCTTCCAAGCGAGCCCGCAACCTTTCCTGAAGCTCCGGGGAAAGAGGTTGAGCTGTGCGCACCAATACGTACACCGGCCCCCCCATTTTCTCCAGCGCTGCGTAGTACGCGGAACTCAGTTTGGGAAGAAGCCCGGCCCGACCGTGGCGCACTAAAAGCCGCAAAAGGTTCAGGGTGTAGGGATGTATTCTCTCTTTCAATTCCGCCAACACCGCTTCCTTGCCCTCCGGGGCCACCCGGGGATGGGCCAGGAACAGAAGCAACTCTGGAATAGCCCGCAAAATCTCCCCAACGAACGCGAGATCCTCGGCGATCCTCCGCTCCGCTTGGACCTCACGGGCCACCTCCAGCAAAGCTTGCGCGTATTTTTCCTCGAGCGTTTCCCGGTGCGGCATCTTAAGAGAGGACGCCCGGGCCGAGACGGGAGAGGAGCTCCGCCAGGATCCGTTCATGGTCTTCGGCGCGCACCTCCCGGCCAAGGACCTGGGCCGCGCCCAAAACCACGAGTTCTGCATAAACCTTGCGTAGTTCCTGAAGGGCTTCTTCTTGGACGCGCCTGGCCGCAGCCTCCGCCTCTTGGATGATACGCCGGGCCTCCTCCCGGGCCTCCTCCCTCGCCCGACGCAGGATCTCTTGAGCTTCTGCCTCCGCCTGGGCCAGCACGGCCCGGGCCCGGCGATTCGCGTCCTGAAGCTCCTCCTCCGCTTGCTTCTGCAACCTTAAAGCTTCCTCCTCCATGGCCTTGGCCCGAGAGATTCTTTCCTCTTCAAGTTTCCTTCGGGCATCAAGCCAGGCTAGGGCTCGGGCGAAAAGAAGGCGTTTCAGGGCCCAAACAAGGAGCAAAAAGGCGATGACATTAAGGATAAGGGTCCAGTTTAGGCTCTTTATGATTGGTTCCCAGCCAAATTCCATGGGCCCCTCACACCACGAACAGAATCATGATGGCGATGAGAAGGGAATAGATGCCGGTGGTTTCAGCGATGGCGTCGGCGATGATCATGTTGCGAAGAAGGGTGTTGACCATCTCCGGCTGACGGGCCATGCCCTCCAAGGCGGAGGCGCCGATGTGGCCTTCGCCAATGGCTGGGCCGATGGCGCCAATGCCCATGCAAAGTCCAGCCGCCAAGTATTTCAAAGCTTGAACAAGCTCCGGTCCCATTCTTTCCTCCTTTTCATTCCGCGGCGACCTGAATATACGCGGCCGCAAGAAGCGTGAACACCAACGCCTGTATTGTGCCCGCAAAGATCCCGAAAAACGCGTTCAGGAAAAAGCTGGCCACCGAACCAACCATGAGCGCACTCAGAC
Organism: Candidatus Bipolaricaulota bacterium; assembly: GCA_014360945.1. Taxonomy (GTDB): domain Bacteria; phylum Bipolaricaulota; class Bipolaricaulia; order Bipolaricaulales; family Bipolaricaulaceae; genus DTER01. The sequence goes on along the minus strand of JACIWM010000001.1, from coordinate 21,004 downwards.
TGAACCGCGCCACACCCACTCCCGAAAAAACGAATTCCAAGGCATTGAGCACAAGAAGGACGATCCCCAAGGAGAATGTGGCCATGCCCAGCGTCTTTTTCCAGCGCCGAAGAACAAGGCCCATAAGAGCCAAAACGACCGCAAAAAGCCCGGTGAAAAATGGGGAATGCATGAACCGCAGCAAAACAGGGATGGCCACGGCCAGCATGATGGCCCCACCCAAAATGTTCCCAAAAAGACGGAATCCGTGGGACAAGGTCCTTCCCATATCGCCCGCGATGTTCATGGGCAACATCACCGGGATCGGTTCCAAATAGCCTTTCACGTGGCGGAATGCTCCTTTGGCACGAATCCCATAAAAGTGAGTGAGCACATAAACAAGAAGGGCCAGGCCCAGGGGAACGTTGAGGTCCTGAGTGGGGGCGACCATCCCGGGGATGGGAAGGATGGAAGAGAGGTTGCACGTCAAAACGTAAAGGAAAAGGGTGGCGATGAAGGGAAGAAGGGACCGGCGAAGTTTCTCAGAGACGCCGCTGAGGACTTGGTTCTCCACGAAATCCATGAGCGCAAGAAGAAAAGCAAACCGACGTGGCGGCACAGCCTCAGGATCTTTCGGGATTCCCCGGCGAAGCCAAAGGGCCAAAACCAAAAGGAGGAAAGAAATGCCAAGAACCGCGCCCAACGTGGCGGGATTGAAGGCCACAGTAATGGGCCCGAATTTCAGGTGAAGGACCAAGTCCTTACCGACTGTGGCGAACATGCCGCGCCGCCCAAAGCCAAAGTCCCAAAGGCCATAGGGCAAGGCCCAAAACCACCCCAACAGGGTGCAAACCAAAAATAACCCCGCCTATGGCCAATCCGGCAAGGATCAAGTGCTTTCCCAGCGCCCAAAGGCCCAGAAAATCGGGAAATTTCACGGCAAGCTTGGCGAAAAGTAGGCGTGTGCCGATCACCACCGCCAAACCATAAAAGAAAGCCCAAGCCCACGAAGGGATCCAAAACAGAAGAACAACCCAGGTGATGATTCCAATGATAGAAGTCTCACGTATGCCGGGCATGGACTCAGAGGGTGCGCATTTCCTCGGCCTTCTTTTCCGCCAACTCCTCCACTTTTTTGGTGAAATCGGAGGTCACCTGATCCAATTCCTTTTGGAGGCGGAAAAAGTCGTCCTCGGAAATTTTTCCGTCCTTTTTCTCTTGCTCAAGCCTTTCTTTTAGTTCGCGCCGGATGTTACGGAGTGCAATTTTTGCCTCCTCCGCCTTTTTGGCCACGAGCTTAGCCAGCTCGTCTCGGCGCTCCTCGGAAAGGCGGGGAACCTTTATGCGAATGAGCTGTCCGTCGTTTTGGGGGTTGAGGCCCAGGTCCGCAGCGCGAATGGCCTTCTCGATGGCTCCGATTTGGGACTTATCGAACGGCCGCACCACCAAAAGATCAGGATCGGGAGCAACGATGTTGGCCAATTGTTTCAAGGGGGTGGGGACCCCGTAATAATCGACACGGATGTCCTCCAACAACGCAGGGTTAGCCCGCCCGGTATGGACCTTCCCCAGCTCCTGGCGAAAGACGTCCAAAGTCTTTCCCATGCGTTCGCGGGCCTCCCGGACCACCGCGTGCTCCATCGCATCCTCCTCCACAACAATACTAGCCTGCTTCGGTGTTTTCGGCAAATTCGGCGATAATAGCATGTGCGTATCCCCATCGAGCGGATTTGGCAAGAACATCCCACGGCCAAGGAGATCGTGGAGGGGCTGAGCGCCGCCGGGCACACCGTGGTTCTGGTGGGTGGGGTAGTACGGGACGCCATTTTGGCGGAGCTTTCCGATCTTCCCTTCTCTCCCCAAGACGTGGATATCGCCACCTCCGCGCCCCCGCACGAGATTCCTCGCCTTTTTCCAAAACACCGGGTCCTACCCGTGGGCGAGGCGTTCGGGGTGATGGTGGTCGTGGGAAGGGATGGCCGGCAATACGAAGTGGCCACATTCCGCACGGAGGAAGGCTATCGGGACGGCCGGCGCCCCGAACACGTGCGATGGGCAGACCTCGCTGAGGACCTCAAACGCCGGGACTTCACGGTAAACGGGTTGGCCGCCACCCCTGACGGCGAGGTCATCGACCTTGTGGGTGGAATTGCAGATCTCCAAGCTAGGCTCATCCGCACTATTGGCGACCCGGACCGCCGGTTCTCCGAGGATTACCTGCGCATGCTCCGGGCCGTGCGGTTCGTGTGCCAGCTTGGATTCCAACTGGAGAAGAACACCGCGGACGCCATTCGCCGACACGCAGAAAAGATCTTGAGGATCTCTTGGGAACGCATCCGAGATGAACTGGTGCGCATCCTTGCTACCCCGCGCTCCGCGGAAGGACTGGAACTCCTCGCGGATCTTGGGCTTTTAGAGCATATCCTTCCCGAGATCGGCCGCCTGCGGGGAGTACCCCAGCCGGAGGAATACCATCCCGAAGGAGACGTGTTTTCCCACACCGTTTTTGCCCTGCGTGTTGCTGACGGAATTTGGGACGAGCCACTTTTGAAACTTGCCATCCTCTTCCACGACGCCGGGAAACCCTTAGCCCTAGCCCGTTCCGGCGGGGAGCACATGGCCGGCCATTGCCAACTGGGGGCCCGGATCGCGGAGGAAGCCCTCACAAGACTGCGCTTCCCCCGCAAAGATATCGAGCACGTGAGCTTCCTTGTTTCGGAGCACATGCGGGTGGCTCGCCTTCCCGAGATGGGCCTGGGAAAACAGGTCCTTCTTTTAGAGACCGGCGAAAAAGAAGAGCACCCGCTTTCCCAATGTGTCAGGCGTTTTCCAAAGTTTTCAGATCTTTTGCGGGTCCTCATCTGTGATGCCGAGGCCTCCGCACACCGCAGCCGCGCCTGGCTTCCGGTGCTGGCTCAAACGGTACGGCTTTTGGTGCATCTGCGACGGGTTCAGGGAGTGAAGCGCGCCCGCCAACTCATTTCTGGCCACGATCTTCTGGTTATGGGCATCCGCCCCGGGCCGGAGTTGGGAAAAATCCTCTCCGCAATACACGAGCGAATTCTAGCCGGGGAGATCTCCTCTCGAGAAGAAGCGCTAAAGGAAGCAGCAAAATTTTTGCGCTCAGACAAAAAGGCGAATCCCTCTTGACTTGCGGGCAAAAAAGATTATAATGGTTTCTAGGAGGCAAGGAATGGAGCTGCACATCGTAGAGCGCTATGCGACCCCGTCTGAGGCCATGCGGGAATATGTGGAGAAAAAGGTTGGCGTCCTTTCCCGCTATTTTAATCGCATCACCCGCATGGACGTGGTTTTGGAGACGGAGGGTGCGGTCCATCGCGTTCAGATCACCGCCCATCTTGTGAACAAAAAGGTGATAAAAGCTGTGGCGGAAAACAACGACATGTTGTCCTCCTTGGACGAGGCCGTGGACAAAATGCAAAGGCAGCTTGTGCAGTTCAAGGAGAAGCTTCGGGTTGTACGCAAATCTGGGGGGACGGAACCGTTGGCTTCGGTCTCCACCAAACGCCCGGAGATCGAGATCGAGGATTACCTGCGCAAACCCCTCCCACTGGAGGAGGCCGTGGCCGAGCTTGAAGCCAGTGGACAGCCGTTTTTGGTGTTTCTGGAGGCCGAAACCGAGGAACCAGCAGTGCTGTATAAAAAGAAGACCGGAAAGTATGGACTGATCCGGATGCAAAGGTGAGGAGGGGTAATTCGCGCGGTAGTCCTTTTTTCCGGAAGTCCGGCAAGTTTGTTGGCCGCAAAAGTTGCGGAACGTGCGGGTTGTAAAGATCTTTCCTTCGTGTTCTTCCGTTCCCCATTTTTTCGGGGAGAAGAAGAGATTCAAGAACTTGCTGATTCTTTACGGATCTCCCTGCGGTTTGTGACTTTGAAACGCGCGTTTTTACGCCTTCCTTATGAGAACGGCGCTCTTTTCCCGTGTGGGACATGCCGACGTATTCTTCTCGCCCGGGCCGCGCGCCTTTTCCGCGGCCGCCGTTTCGACCTCATCATCACCGGTGAGGTCGCAGGAAAAGGCGGGCTTGGCGTTTCTGAGCTTGTGGCCACGGATGAGGAGCTGGGCCTAAGCGGCCGAGTCCTCCGCCCCCTCTCCGCCAAACTCCTCCCTCCAACCTGGGCGGAACGGGAGGGCTTGATCGAGCGGGAAAAGCTTTTTGATCTCACCGCCACGGAGGCGGAGGGAAAACTTACGGAGCTAGCCAAGACCTTTGGCCTTCAGCCTCCTCCGAACGGCCGATATTGCCTTTTGCGGGATCCCGAGTTTGCTCGGCGCTGCCGAGCTTTTGCGCAGGACGGGGTTTTCACCGCGAGCTTCGTGCGCCTTTTGGAGTTCCCCCTCCTGGTGCGCCTGGGTCCGGGAAGGCTTTTGGTGATCGCCGTGACCCCGGCCGAACAGGTGCGGCTGCAGGAGCTCTTTTTGCCGGAGGATGTACGCCTTTACATCCCTGTTCCCGGGACTCCTTTGGGCCTTTTGCGCGCGCCATGGCCGAAGATAAGCCCAACGGAACGGGCTGACCTCATCCGCCAAGCGGCGGCCCATCTTCTGCACGTGGGCGGGTTCTCCTCGGATAAGCCTTGGACGGTTTGCTTCCGGGCCGAAGAGGAAGAGGAGACCTCTCGCCTTTCGGTTCGACCGGGCTCCTTGCAGCCTAAAGAAGCCCTGGTAAAATAGCAATTTTGATTCCGTGTCAGGCTTCTTTCCCGCGGAATGAGGACATAAGGAGGTGGGCGATGCCCATCTATCGTTTCCGTTGCGATCGTTGTGGGACGGAATTTCGTGAGCTTGTTCCCTATGGGAACCCCCGGGTTCGTTGCCCCGGGTGCGGAGCCGATGCGGTCACGCGCCTCCTTTCCTATTTCGGAGTGATCTATAAGGGAAGTGGGTTTTACACCACCGACTACCGCCGAAAGAAGGGCAGAAGTGAGGGTGGAGCGGAGAAGAAGGGGTGATGAGCGGTGCCCATCTCTGGTGACGATATCGCTAGGATTCGTATCGGTTTGGCCTCCCCGGAGGAAATCCTTTCCTGGTCCAAAGGGGAGGTGACGAACTCCGAGACCATCAACTACCGCACGCATAAGCCCGAGCGGGGCGGGCTTTATGCGGAGGAGATATTTGGTCCGGAGAACGACTACGAGTGTGCCTGCGGAAAGTATCGAGGGAAACGCTACGAGGGCATAACCTGTGACAAGTGCGGGGTGTTGGTGACGGACTCCTCGGTGCGCCGGGTGAACATGGGCCATATCCGTCTGGCCAGCCCGGTGGTGCACTTCTGGTATCTGAAAGGCGTGGCCAGCCCCCTTTCCCGCCTCTTGGGCATAAAACGCCGGGATCTTAGGCGCATCGCGTATTACGAGACGGAAACGGCCAGGGAGGAGCTGTACATCGTGACCCAGTCGGCCTCTCCAAAAATAAAACCCGGGGAGACCTTATACGCCACAGAGCTCCGCATCCTCCAGAGCGTCTTCACCTTCCAGGCGGAGCGGGCGTTTTTGATCACGGAAAGCCCGCGCATCGTGGCCGAGGAGGCCGGACGGGTCCGGTTCGAGGAGAGAAAGCTCCAAAACGGTGAGACCTTCAGGGTTTTGGTGGTCGGCCACCATGAATATCCCGTGACCCTGGACGCCGAGCTTTTCGTGGAGGATGGGGATGAGGTGGCGGAAGGGGAGCTTCTCTGCGAGCAGCCGGTCAAGGAAATTTGTTCGCAAACGATGTTCGATATGCTCCGCGCCCGCTACGAGGGGGTGGAGGGCCATCCGGTGGTGGAGGTGGTGGACAACCTCGCCCACCTTGTGGTCCGGGTGGCGGAGAACGTCCCTCTAAAAGTTGGGCAGATGCTCTCCTCCCTGGAGGTGCGGGCCTATCAGCGAGCCTATCCGGACGGATTTGAGGCGGCCACCGGCGCGGAGGGGATCAAGAAACTTTTGGCCGCGCTGGATTTGGATGCCCTGGCCGAGGAGCTCTGGGAGGAGCTGGACCGCACGGTGAGCCAGACCGACCGCCGGCGGATCCTGCACCGGCTGGAAGTGGTGGAGCAGCTTCGCCGCTCCGGAAATAGGCCCCAGGACATGGTTCTCGAGGTCATCCCCGTCCTTCCCCCGGCTCTGCGGCCCATGATCCAACTGGAGGGCGGGAAATTCGCCACCACCGACCTCAACGACCTTTATCGGCGCATCATCAACCGCAATAACCGGCTAAAGAAGCTCATGGAAATGGGCGCGCCGGAGATCATCCTCCGCAACGAGCGGCGCATGCTCCAGGAAGCGGTGGATGCCCTCATCCACAACGAGAAGAAGGACAACCCCATCAAGGGTCGAGATGGTCGGCCCCTCAAGAGCCTTTCCGAGCGCATCCAAGGGAAGCAGGGGAGGCTACGCCGGCATCTTTTGGGCCGCCGCGTGGACTACTCCGGCCGGGCCGTGATCGTGGTCAACCCCAAGCTCAAGCTTCATCAGTGCGGCATCCCCAAGAAGATGGCCCTGGAGCTTTTCAAACCCTTCATCCTCGCCCAGGTGGAGGGCCTTCCTTATGCCGACTACGACGAGGTGAAAAACCGGGCCCTGGCCGGCGAGCTTCCCGAGGTTTGGGATGCTTTGGAAAAGCTGGTGAAGGAATATCCGGTCCTCCTCAACCGCGCCCCCACCCTACATCGCCTTTCCATCCAAGCCTTTGAGCCGGTCCTCGTGGACGGGGATGCCATCCAAATCCATCCCCATGTATGTCCGCCCTACAACGCCGACTTCGACGGGGATCAGATGGCCGTACACCTTCCTCTCTCCAAGGATGCCGTGTGGGAGGCCAAAGAGATCATGCTTTCCGCGAAGAACATCCTCTCCCCGGCGCATGGCCGGCCCTTGGCCACCCCCACCCAGGACCAGATCTACGGCTTTTACTACCTCACCATCCTCAATCCCCAGGGAAAGGGCAAAGGGAAAGCCTTCCGCTCCATTGAGGAGGCCCTTAAAGCTTGGGAACTGGGACACCTCGATCTTCACGCGCCGGTGAAGATCAGGATCGACGGGAAGCTTGTGGAGACGACCCTTGGCCGAGCCCTTCTAAACCAGGTGCTTCCCCCTGATCTTCGGGACTACAACCTTGTTTGGGACTCGCGCCGCACTCGCCGCAAGATCGAGGAGTGCTATCTTCGCCACGGCTGGGAGAAGACCGCGGAGGTTTTGGACCAGCTCAAGGAGCTTGGGTTCAGGTTCGCCACCCTCTCCGGTCTCACCATCTCCGTCCCCGACTGCGAAATCCCGCCGGAAAAGTGGGAGATCGTCCAGGAAGCCCAAGAGAAGGTGGACCGCATCCAACACATGTACCAGCGGGGCCTGTGCACCGCGGAGCAACGGTATCAGGCCGTGACCCAGGTGTGGCGGGAGACAGTGAACCGGGTGGAGAAGGCCACCATGCAGAACCTCGCGCGCAACCCGTTCAACCCCGTGTATGGGATTGTGGCCTCCGGTGCCCGGGGCTCATCCGGCCAAGTGAAACAACTGGCGGGAATGCGTGGCCCCATGGCCGATCCGCAAGGGCGAGTTATCGAGTGGCCGGTGATCTCCAACTTCCGGGAGGGCCTTTCCATCTTCGAGTACTTCATCTCCACCCACGGCGCGCGTAAAGGCACGGCCGATACGGCCCTGCGCACGGCCACCGCTGGGTACCTCACCCGGCGATTGGTGGACGCCTGCGTGGACGTGATTGTCAAGGAATACGATTGCGGAACTAAGCAAGGGGTGGAGATCGATCCCCTCTATTTCGCCCCCAAAGGGGAAATCATGGAGGACATTCCCGAACGGCTCTATGGCCGGGTCACGGCCGAGCCCATCTACCATCCGGCCACCGGCGAGGTCCTGGTCCCTGCAGGAACGATGATCGATCGGGTCACTGCGGAGAAGGTGGGCCGGCTGGAGGTGGATTTGGACCTTTCCGCGCCTAAGGTGGAGGAGCGCGCGCATTTGGCCAAGTCCGTACGGGACGTGTACCACCCCGAAAAGGGCTACGTCATTGTCCGAGAAAACGAGGCCCTCACCCCGGAGCTTGTCCAAGAGCTGCGGGCGGCGGGGGTGGAGAAGATCCGGGTGCGGCCGAGGTTCATTGTGCGCTCGCCTGTGACCTGCCAGACAGCGGGCGGCGTCTGCCAGCTTTGCTACGGCATGGATCTCGCGTTCCACCGGCTCGTGGAGAAGGGCACGGCCGTGGGAATCATCGCTGCCCAATCCATCGGCGAGCCGGGAACCCAGCTCACTATGAGAACCTTCCACACCGGTGGTGTGGCCGGAGTGGACATCACCCAGGGCCTTCCTAGAGCGGAAGAGCTTTTTGAAGCCCGTAAAACCACGAAAGCTCCCCATGCCGCGGTGGCACCCTTGACCGGGCGCGTGGTGAAACTTGAGACGGCCCGCACCGGCCAAGACATCGTGGAGATCGAGTCCGATCCCCGCACGGTGGTCGTGCCCGCCGCCCTCCTCCAGGTGGCCGAGGGTGAGGAGGTGGATAGCTCCAAGCTCTTCTCCCTGAAAAGCCCGGTGGACGGCCGCGCCTTCTTCTTCACCGAGGATGGGCGCAAATACTTGGCCATCCTCGACGATGATTTGGACCGGTTCTACACCCTGCCCCAAGGGGTGAAGGCCAAGGTGGCCCACGGTGAGGAAGTGGAGGAGGGCGCAAGCCTCACGGAGGAATTCCACCAGGAGGCGGTGGTGGCGGAGGTGGCCGGACGGGTAGAAATCACGGAGGACAAAAAGCATCGGTACATCCTCCTCCACGGCCAGGACGGCCGCACCTATTCCTACGAGGTTCCGTACGGAGCGCAAATCCTGGTGAAGAACGGGGAGGAGGTCCCGGAGGGGACGAAACTCACCACCCGTTCCCGCCCCCTTACCCTCCAGGCGGAAACTTCCGGACGGGTTCTCCTTGCCCCCGGGTCCTTGGCCATTCGGCACCGGTCCAGCCGGGGATTGATCGTGCCCGTTCCCGAGGGGATCGAGCCGCGGGTGGAACATGGCGGCCCGGTCCGAGCCGGCCAAGAAGTCCTGCGCCTTGGCCTTCCCGCCCTCTCCGACACCGTGGTGGTGGAGGAGATCCGCGGCGACGAGGACCTATGTCATGTGCGCTTCCGCTTCCGAGCCCGGGTGGAGTGCACGGAAGTCGCTATCGTCCGGGAGGGCGACAAGGTGGAGCGCGGCGATCCCATCTCCAAAGGGGTCGTCCCGCCCCAGTACCTCATGGAAGTGGCCGGAGTTCGCAAGGCCTTCGAATACCTTCTCACCGAGCTTCAGCGCGTGTACAAGACCCAGGGCGTGGATATCAACGACAAGCACTTCGAGGTCGTACTGCGTCAAATCCTGAACCATGTGCGCATCATCGACCCCGGAGAGTCCGATTTCCTCCTCAACGACATCGTGCCCCTGGAGATCTTCCAGCGGGAGGTGGAGCGCTTAAGCCAGGAGAACGAGCGGATCCGGGCCGCCCGGGAGGAGTTGGTAGGAGCGAAGCTCCTTGCGCCCGTGATCCGAGGCGGGGTGACGGTGGCCGAGGCCGGCGAGACCCTGACCCGCGACCTTTTGGAGCGCATGGTGGCCTTGGGCGTGCGGCAAATACGGGTGGAGGTCCATGGAGAGCCTCGTACTGTACGTATCTCTGAATATCGCTTGCCGCAAGGCGAGCGGGAGCTCCTCAGGATCTCCCGGGTGGCGTTGGTGCGCAAATCCTGGCTGGCGGCGGCCTCGTTTGAACGCACCACCAAGGTCCTCTCCGACGCGGCGCTGCGCGGGGAAGAGGACTACCTCGAGAGCCTCAAGGCCTGCCTCATGGTGGGGAAGAAGATCCCGGTGGGCACGGGCTTCCCCCGCGACGAGTCCGTTGAGTCCAAGCCCGCAAATAATTAAAATTCGAGGTGATCGTTTATGCCGACGTTCAATCAACTGGTGAGGTACGGACGGAAACCAAACCCGTGGAAGAGCAAGTCCGTGGCCCTGGAGGGCTGCCCGCAAAAGCGCGGGGTGTGCCTGCGTGTGTTCACCCGCACCCCTAAGAAGCCGAACTCCGCCCTTCGGAAGGTGGCGCGGGTGCGGCTTTCCAACGGGCGGGAGATCACGGCCTACATCCCCGGGGAGGGGCATAACCTCCAGGAGCACTCCATTGTGCTTGTGCGGGGCGGACGGGTTAAGGACTTACCGGGCGTGAAGTACCACATCGTGCGAGGGGCTTTGGACGCGGCCGGAGTGGAGGGCCGCCGCCAGAGCCGCTCCCGCTACGGCGTGCGCAAGCCCAAGGAGGAGTGAAATGGCCACCTACGACATCGTCATCCCCGGACGGGATGTGCCCCCGGATGTCCGCTACGGCTCAAAACTCGTGGAGAAGTTCATCAACTACATCATGTGGGATGGGAAGAAGTCCTTGGCCCGGCGGATCGTGTACGAGGCCTTCGACCTCATCGAGAAGCGCGGGGAGGGCCCGGCCTTGGAGACGTTTATCAAGGCGGTGCAGAACTGCATGCCCAAGATGGAGGTCCGCTCCCGCCGAGTGGGGGGTGCCACCTATCAGGTCCCCTTTGAGGTTCCGCCCCATCGCCAGACCATGTTGGCCCTGAGGTGGATCCGGGACGCGGCCCGGGAGAGGCCGGAGAAGACGATGGTGGAAAGGCTGGCCGCGGAGATCATCGAGGCCGCTAAAGGTCAGGGCCGCGCCGTTGCCCGCAAAGAGGAAGCCCACCGCATGGCCGAGGCCAACCGCGCCTTCGCCCACTACCGCTGGTGACCCCTCCTGGCCATGGCCGACCCCTACGACATATGTAAAGTCCGAAACATCGGGATCATCGCCCACATCGACGCCGGAAAAACCACCCTCACTGAGCGCATTCTTTTTTTTACGGGAAAGATTCACAAGATGGGGGAGGTCCATGAGGGCACGACGGAAATGGACTGGATGGACCAGGAGCGGGAGCGGGGAATCACCATCACCGCCGCCGCCACCACCGTCTTTTGGCGCGGGCATCAGATCAACATCGTGGACACCCCAGGCCATGTGGACTTCACTGTGGAGGTGGAGCGCAGCCTCCGCGCTTTGGACGGAGCCATCGTGGTCTTCTCCGGCGTGGAAGGGGTGGAATCCCAATCCGAGACCGTCTGGCGTCAGGCTGACCGGTATCGCGTTCCCCGCATCGCTTTCATCAACAAACTCGATCGCATAGAGGCCGACTTCGTCCGCGCTTTTTCCGATATCGAGGAGAAATTGGGCGCCGTAGCTCTGCCCCTCGTCTACCCCTGGCGCGATGGGGAGGGAAACCTTCTCGGCATAATCGATCTTCTCCGGTTTTCCGCGATCCGCTGGGACCCGGAAAGTTTAGGTCGGAATTTTCAGTATCTTCCCGTGCCGAAAGAGGTGGAGGAGGAAGCCCGGGCCTGGCGAGAGAAGCTCTTTGAAACTTTAAGCGAGGTCTCGGACGAGATCGCCGTCCGATATTTGGAGGGTGAGGAAATCCCCTTGGAATTGGCGGTGAAGGTCATCCGGGAGGCCACCCTCCACCATCTTTGGGTCCCGGTCTTCGGCGGCTCAGCTTACGAGAAGATCGGAGTCCAGCCGGTGATGGATGCCGTGGTGGATTTCCTTCCCTCCCCGCTGGACATCCCTCCCGCCCGGGGAACCGCCCTGGACGGAAAAACCGAGGAGCTACGAAAACCTTTCCCCGACGAACCTTTCTCCGCGTTGGTGTTCAAGGTGTTCACCGATCCCTATGCGGACCGGCTTTTGTACACCCGGATCTATTCGGGAACCCTCAAAGAGGGCCAAGTGGTCCTTAACGCCACCCAGGGGACCAAGGCCCGGGTGACCCGCATTTTTCGCCTGCATGCCAACAAACGCGAACAGATGGACGTGGCCTATGCCGGGGACATTGTGGGCCTGATCCTTTCTGCCCCAGTTTACACCGGAAACACCCTGTGCGATCCGGACCATCCCATCCTCTACGAACCCATTGCATTTCCGGAGCCGGTGGTGTTTTTGGCCGTGGAGCCCCGGTCGGAAAAAGAGGAGCCGGCCTTGCGCGAGGCCCTCATGAAGCTCGCCCAAGAGGACCCGACCTTCCGAGTCCAGGACGACGAGACCACCGGGCAGCTTTTGGTGGGCGGGATGGGCGAACTTCATTTGGAAGTGCTTCTTCGGCGAGTGCGGGAGGAATTCAAGGTCCCCCATCGCGTGGGAAAGCCCATTGTGGTGTACAAGGAGACCTTGGCCAAGCCCGTGGAGATCGTGGAGGAGTTCGAAAAGACCGTGGGCGGGAAACCCCAATATGCCTGGATCCGGGTGCGGTTTGAGCCCCTTTCCCGCGGCGGCGGGTTTGAATTTCATTCCGAGGTGCCGGAGGAAATTCTCCCAAAGGAATTTGCGGAGGCAGTGCGGCGAGGAATCCAAGGGGCCTTAGCCGCGAGTCCCGTGGGCGGTTTTCCTGTCACGGACGTGCGGGCCATCCTCCTTGAAGCGAAATTCAACCCCCTCACCTCCACGGATGTGGCATTTGAAGCGGCGGGAACGCAGGCGCTGCGTCGCGCCTTGGAGGAGGGCGGGGTTCTTCTCCTGGAGCCCGTGGCCGAAGGCGATATAATCACGCCCAGCGAGTACCTGGGCGAGGTCGTTTCGGATCTGGGCCGCCGAAGGGGCGAGATCCGAGCTATCCAAACCCGGGGAACGGTGGACATCATCCGGTGCACCCTCCCCGTGGTGGAGACTTTCGGGTACGCTACGCAGTTACGTTCCCTAACGCAGGGACGTGCTGTTCATACCCTTCGGGTGGCCCGGTACGAGGTGGTGCCGGAAGAATTGGCCCGGGAGGTGCTGAGGAGCCGAGGTTATGGCTAGGGAAAAGATCCGGATTCGCATAAAAGGCTACGACCACGAACTTGTGGACGAGGCGGTGCGCAAGATCGTGGAGGCGGTGAAGCCCACGCGGGCGAAGATCAGTGGGCCCATTCCGCTTCCCACGGAGCGCCACCTCTATACCGTTTTGCGCTCGCCCCATGTGGACAAAAAGTCCATGGAACACTTCGAGCTCAAGATCCACAAACGGCTTTTGGACATAAAGGAGCCCACGGCCGCCACCATCAACGCCCTCATGGATGTGGAGCTCCCCGCGGGAATTGACGTGGAGATAAAGCTGTGAGGGACGCCATGACATGGGTGATGCTGGGAAGGAAAGTGGGGATGACCCAGTGGTTCGACGGGGAGGGTCGGGCCCTGGCGGCCACGGTGGTGCAGGTGGAGCCGGCGGTGGTGGTGCAGATAAAGACCCCCGAAAAGGACGGATATTCTGCCCTCCAGCTTGGCGCCGTGGCCGTGGAGGAACGTAAGGTCACAAAACCTCTCCTCGGCCATTTCCAGAAGGCCGGGGTTGCCCCCCGCCGATTCTTGTTTGAGGTGAAAGTTCCCGATCCCACCAAATACGCGGTGGGTCAGGAAGTCGGAGTGGAAATTTTCTCCGAAGGGGAACTAGTGGACGTGACCGGGATTTCGAAGGGCCGGGGTTTCTCTGGAACCATCAAGCGCTGGGGTTTTCACAGTCGACCTGGGTCCCACGGCCACAAATGGATCCGCCGGCCGGGAACAGCGGGCCCCATGGGCTTGCGCAAGGTGGTCAAGGGCAAACACTACCCCGGCCACTACGGCGCGGAGCGCGTGACCGTGCGCAATCTCCAGGTCCTGGCCGTGGACAAGGAGCATAGCCTCCTCGTGCTTAAAGGCTCCGTTCCCGGTCCGCGCTCGGGAATACTCAAGATAAGGAAGCACCATGCCGAAAGCTAAACTTTTCCGGTTCGACAACCTTGAGGCGCCGCCGGTGGAGGTGGAGCTTCCGCCCGAGGTTTTCGGGGTGGAGGTCTCTTTGGACCTCCTTTGGCGGGCGGTGCGCACCCATCTTGCCAACGTGCGGCAGGGCACGGCCTCCACGAAGGACCGGGGCGAGGTCTCCGGCGGCGGTCGCAAGCCCTGGCCCCAGAAGCACACAGGCCGCGCCCGCCATGGCTCCATCCGCTCCCCTCTTTGGCGCCACGGCGGAGTGACATTCGGCCCTAAACCCCGGGATTGGGACCTGGACCTTCCCAAGAAGATGCGACGGAAGGCTCTCCTCTCCGCCCTTTCCGCCCGGGCCCAAGAAGAGCGGGTCTTCCTCATCGATCGATTGGGCTTCTCCCGGCCGCGCACCAAGGATGCCATCGCCCTTATTTCCAAGCTGGGCCTGCCCGAGAAAACCTTGGTGGTCGTGGCTCCCGAGGAGTACCACATCCCCGTGTACAAGTCCTTCTCCAACATTCCCGGGGTGGAGTGCTACCGCGCTGACCTCCTCCATGCTTACGTAGTCCTGGAACATGACGCCCTTCTTCTTACAGAAAAAGCTGTAGAGGCCCTCACAAGGAGGTTGAGCCATGCCCAAGTTGGCGCCTGAGGACATCATCATCCGTCCGATCCTTTCGGAGAAGACTTGGCGGGAGATGGAGTTGGGGAAGTACACGTTTGAGGTGCATCCGGATGCCACAAAGCCGGAGATCCGCCAGGCCGTGGAGGAGCTGTTCAGGGTGAAGGTGGAGAAAGTGTGGACGATGTATCGGCCGGGGAAGCCGCGGCGGACCCGCTTGGATCGCCGGCACGGCCGGACGAAGCGGGAAAAACGGGCGGTGGTGAAGCTCGCGCCCGGCCACAAGATCGAGATCACGGGGTGATACCGCATGGGACTAAAGAAACTGAAGCCAGTCACGCCCGGACAAAGGCACGCCGTCCTTCCGGATTTCTCCGAACTCACCACGGATGAGCCGGAGAAAAGCCTGGTGGTGCCGCTTAAGCGGCACGCCGGCCGCAACAATCAAGGCCGCGTCACCGTGCGGCACCGGGGCGGCGGCCACAAGCGCCTCTACCGTCTCATCGATTTCTACCGGGAAAAGAAGGGGATCCCGGCCAAAGTGGTTTCCATCGAATACGACCCCAACCGCTCCGCATGGATCAGTCTCCTTCACTATGCCGATGGGGATAAGCGCTACATCATCACCCCCGTGGAGCTCAAAGTAGGCGACACGGTGGTGGCTGGGGAGGACGTGGAGCCAAAACCCGGGAACGCCCTGCCCCTAAAAAAGATCCCGTCCGGGACCCTGGTGCACAACGTGGAGTTCTATCCCGGCTCGGGCGGGAAGATCGCGCGGGCAGCGGGCACAGCGGCCCAGGTGTTGAGCAAGGAAGAGGATCGGGTTATTCTTCGTCTCCCTTCCGGCGAGGTCCGGGTCTTCCATCCCGAGTGCATGGCCACGGTGGGCCAGGTCTCCAATCCGGACCACAAGAACGTGAAGTACGGGAAGGCTGGCCGGCGGCGCAACAAGGGATGGAGGCCGGCGGTGCGGGGCACGGCCATGGGCGCCGATGACCACCCTCACGGCGGTGGCGAGGGCCGCACCGGCGAGGGCCGGCCGCCCAAGACCCCGTGGGGCAAGCCCGCCCGCGGCGTGCCCACCCGGAAGCGGAAGCCCTCGGACAAATTGATCATCCAACCGAGGAAGAGGAGGAAGTGATGGCGAGGTCCAGGAAAAAGGGGCCGTTTGTGGATCCAACCCTCATCGAGAAGGTCGAGAAATTCAAACGGGGGTTGATCAGCGAGATCCGAACCTGGTCCAGGGCCTCCACCATCACTCCGGAGATGGTGGGCTTGACCATTTACGTCCACAACGGCCGGACCCATGTTCCGGTGCGGATCACCGAGGCCATGGTGGGGCACCGGCTTGGGGAGTTTGCGCCCACCCGGACGTTCCGAGCCCACGGCGGGATGAAGAAGAAGACCCCGCCGGCGCCGAAGTAGGGGGTGGGGCATGCGGGAGGCCGTGGCGCGCGCCAGATTCGTGCGGGTCTCGCCCCTCAAGGCGAGGCTGGTGATCAACGAGATTCGGGGGAAGCCGGTGGCCGAGGCCCGACGCCTCCTCGCCCTCTCCCCAAAGAAGGCGGCCCGCATTATTAAAAAGGTTCTGGATTCGGCGGTGGCCAACGCCGTGAACAACTTTGAGATGGACGAGACGAGATTGTGGGTGGTGAAGGCCTATGTGGATGAGGGCCCGCGCCTAAAGCGCCTGAACCCCCGGGCCTTTGGGCGCGCGGACATCATCCAGAGGCGACTTTCCCACATCACCATTGTGGTAGGGGAGAAGGAGGGGTAATGGGCCAGAAGACGCATCCCGTGGGATTTCGCCTGGGAGTCCTCCGCAAATGGCGGTCCACCTGGTTTGCCCCGAAGGGCAAGGTTCCCGTTTACGTGGTGGAGGACCGGCGGATCCGCGATCACATTGAGAAGACTTATCGCGGCGCGGGGGTGGCGGAGGTCCTCATCGAGCGGGCCACGGACGCCCGGGCCAAGGTCACCATCCGTGCGGCCCGGCCGGGGATCATCATCGGCCGTGGCGGGGCGGAGATCATGGCCCTTCAGGAGCGCCTGAAAAAACTCACGGGCCGGGAGATCGTGGTTCATGTTATAGAAGTGGACAAACCTGAACTCGAGGCGCCCCTTGTCGCTCAGGACGTAGCGTTCCAGATCGAAAACCGGGTCAACCCCTATCGGGCCATGAAGCAGGCGGTGCGGCGGGTCATAGCCGCCGGGGCCCAGGGCGTGAAAATTCGCGTCTCTGGCCGCCTGGGCGGCGCGGAGTTGGCCCGTTCCGTGGAGATAAAGGAGGGAAGGATCCCCCTCCAAACCTTACGAGCGGATGTGGACTACGGTCTCGCCATTGCCTGGACCAAGTACGGAGTGATTGGGGTCAAGGCCTGGGTGTTCCGCGGAGAGATTTGGACCATTAAAGAGAAGCGGGCGGAGGTGGAGTAGATGGCGCTTTTAGCTCCTAAACGCACGAAATACCGAAAGCAACAAAAAGGTCGCCACATCAAAGGCAAGGCCAGCCGGGGAAACACTGTGGCCTTCGGAGATTACGGGATTCAGGCCCTGGAGCCAGTGTGGCTCACGGCCCAACAGATCGAGGCCGCCCGCACAGTCCTTGCCCGCTCCACCCCGAAGGGAAAGGTTTGGGTGCGGGTCTTTCCCGATAAGCCCTACACCAAAAAACCCGCGGAATCCCGGATGGGAAAGGGCAAGGGTGATGTGGCGGGCTGGGTGGCGGTGGTGAAACCCGGGCAGATCCTCTTTGAGTTCACCGGGGTGAGCGAAGAGGAGGCCAAGGAGATCCATCGCAAGGTCTCGGCAAAGCTTCCCATCGCCACGAAGCTGGCCCGCCGGATTCACTTGGGGGTGGCCGGATGAAGGCCCGGGACCTACGAGAACTCACAAACGAGGAATTGATGCAAAGGGTTCAGGAATGGAAGAGGAAGCTCCTGAACCTCCGGTTCCAGCTGGCTTCGGGACAACTCACCAATACCGCGGAAATAAAGAAGACCAAGCGGGACATCGCTCGCGCCCTCACGATACTCCGGGAGCGGGGGGTGCGCTATGGGTAGGCGCAAACAACGCATCGGTGTGGTGGTGAGCGACAAGATGCAGAAAACGATCGTGGTGGTGGAGGACAGGCTTGTGGAGCATCCCCTCTACCACAAACACGTTCGGCGCCGCACCAAGTACTATGTCCACGACGAGAATCAACAGGCTCGCGTTGGGGACTTGGTGCGGATTGAGGAGACCCGGCCGCTATCGAAGCTCAAGCGCTGGCGGCTGGTGGAGATCATCCGCCGCGGAGAGTAGCCATGGCTGTGCAGCTACGCACAAGACTCGTAGTGGCCGACAACACCGGAGTGAGAGAGGTGGAGTGCATCAACGTCTTGGGCAAAAAGCGCAAGGCGGAGATCGGGGATATCATCGTGGCTACGGTGAAAAAAAGGCTTCCCACTTCAGAGTTCGACAAGGGCGATATCGTGCGCGGGGTGGTGGTGCGCACCCGTCAGGCTTACCGCCGCGCCGACGGCAGCACCATCCGTTTTGACGACAATGCTGTGGTCCTGGTGGACAAAAACTTGCAGCCCATCGGGACTCGTGTTTTTGGGCCGGTGGCGCGGGAGCTCCGGGAAAAAGGAATGATGCGCATCATCTCCCTCGCCCCGGAAGTGGTGTAGGAGAGGGAAATGGCCAAGGTCAAAAAGGGCGATCGCGTAAAGGTCATCTCCGGCGACGACCGGGGGAAGATCGGGAAGGTCCTGCGGGTCTTTCCCGACGAGAATCGGGTGCTGGTGGAAGGTGTGAACATTGTCACTAAACATCAGCGCCCCACGGCCACGGTGCGCGAGCCGGGCATCATCAAGAAGGAAGCACCCATCCACATCTCCAACGTGAAGGTCATCTGCCCAGAATGTGGTGTTCCCACGCGCATCGGGTTCGCCTGGGTCGAGGGCCGCAAGCTCCGGCGGTGCAAACAGTGCGGAGCCACTTTCCCATAAGGCCATGCTCCTCTACGAGCGCTACAAAAAGGAGATCGTGCCCAAGCTCATGAAGGAGCTTGGGTACAAGAACGTCATGCAGGTCCCCAAGATCGAAAAGGTCGTGATCAATATGGGAGTGGGAAAACACGACGACCCCAAGGTCCTGGAGGGGGCTATGAAGAATCTGGCCCAGATCACCGGGCAAAAGCCCGTGATCACCCGGGCCAAGAGGGCCATCTCCGATTTCAAGATCAAAAAGGGCGATGCCATCGGGTGCATGGTGACCCTACGTGGGGTGCGGGCCTACGAGTTTTTGAACAAGCTCTTCCGCGTGGTTCTTCCAGGCATCCGTGATTTCAAAGGCGTTGATCCCAACTCCTTCGACGGCCGCGGCAACCTCTCCATCGGCATCCCCGATCAGATGGCCTTCCCCGAGGTGAGCTTCGACGATGTGGTGCGGCCCCAGGGGATGGACGTGGTAATCGTGACCACGGCCAAGACCGATGAGGAGGCTTATCACCTCCTTGCGGCCTTGGGTTGTCCGTTCCGGAAGAATTAGGGGGGAAGATGGCGCGCAAGTGCAAGATCGAGAAGATGAAAAAGCCGCCGAAGTTCCGGGTGCGGCACCGCAACCGCTGCCTTTTGTGCGGCCGGCCCCGCGGGTATATTCGGGATTTTGGGTTATGCCGCATGTGCTTCCGCAAACTCGCCCTGGAAGGACAACTCCCTGGCGTGAAGAAGGCTTCATGGTAGGAGGTGGCGATGACCATCGATGACCCCATTGCCGACATGCTCACCCGTATCCGGAACGCCCTGGCCCGCCGCCGGCCGGAGGTCGTGCTCCCCTCCTCCCGCTTGAAGGAGGAGATCGCCCGGGTCCTCGCGGAGGAGGGGTACATCGAGGGCTACGAGGTGGAAAAGGGCCGAAGTTACCCGGTTCTGCGGATCAAGCTTAAGTATCTGCGGGAGGGTACCCGGACATGGCGGCCAGCCATCCGCGGACTTCGCCGGGTGAGCCGCCCGGCCCGCCGCGTCTACGCCGGGGCCCGGGAGCTTCCCCGCCCCCACCATGGTCTGGGGATCGCCATCGTTTCCACCCCCCAAGGAGTGATGACCGACCGGGAGGCCCGCCGGCGCCAAATCGGCGGGGAGATCATTTGCGAGGTGTGGTGAGGTGAACGATGTCCAAGATCGGGAAGAAGCCGATTCCTCTGCCGGCCGGAGTTAAAGTAGAAGTCCTTCCCCGGGAGGTGGTGGTGCAGGGGCCGTTGGGCACCCTGCGCTGCCCCTATGAGCCGGAGTACGTGTCCATCAAGGTTGAGGACGGAAACGTAGTGGTGGAGCGCAAGGGTGAACGTGCGCCTTTCCGCGCCCGGCACGGCCTTTATCGCGCCCTCATCGCCAACATGGTCCAGGGTGTGACAAAGAAATGGGAAAAGGAATTGGAGATCCATGGTCTGGGATACCGGGCCAAGCTTGAGGGCCGGACCTTGGTGATGGAGTTGGGCTTCTCTCATCCCGTGCGCTTCCCCATCCCTGAAGGGGTGGAGGTGGAGGTTCCCGAGCCCACCCGGATCATCGTGCGCGGCATCGACAAGTACCTGGTGGGTCAGGTGGCCGCGAACATCCGCAAAATCAAGCCGCCTGAGCCCTATCGGGGCACGGGCATTCGCTACAAAGGCGAAGAGATCGTGCGCAAGGTCGGTAAACTTGGAGCGAAGGCGTGATCGCTATGGCCAGGCTTTCACGGAATGAACAAAGGATAAAGCGGCACATGCGCATCCGGCGGCGGATCCAGGGTACGCCGGAGCGGCCGAGGCTTTGCGTGTTCAAAAGCCTTCAACACATCTATGCGCAAATCATCGACGATACCCCACCTGAGGGTAGCCGCACTCTGGTGGCCGCCTCCACCTTGGACCCGGAGATTCGCGACAAAATTAACTCCGACAACATCGAGGCGGCGCGCCTGGTGGGTGCCCTCATCGCCAAACGTGCCCTGGAGAAGGGGATAAAGAAGGTCGTGTTCGATCGCGGTGGATATCCGTATCACGGGAAGGTGCGGGCCCTGGCGGAGGCGGCCCGGGAGGGAGGGCTGGAGTTTTGATCACCCACGTTCCTGAACAGCTGCAGAACGAGGTCATCGAAATTCGTCGCGTGGGACGGGTCACCAAGGGCGGAAAGCGCATGCGCTTCGGGGTGGTCGTGGTGGTGGGAACCGGCGCGGGAACGGTGGGGGTGGGCATGGGGAAGTCCGTAGAGATCCCCCAGGCCGTGCAACAGGCCATCCGGGATGCCCTGAAGAACATGATTGATGTCCCCATTGTGAACGGGACCATCCCCCATGAGGTGATGGGCGAATATGGGGCGGCCAAGGTTCTTTTGCGGCCAGCCTATCCGGGCACGGGCGTCATCGCCGGTCGCACCGTGGGCGCGGTGTGCCGCATGGCCGGGATCAAGGACATCCTCACCAAGGCCCTCCGCTCCACGAACCCCTTGAACCTGGCCCGGGCTACCCTCGTGGCCCTTTCCCAGCTGGAAAGTCCGGAGATGGTGGCCAAGCGCCGCGGCAAATCCCTAAAAGAAATCATGGAGGCCGAAGATGACGCTGAATCTTGACGATCTCCG